>NZ_JBNDLE010000004.1:0-423765 GCF_050435905.1 Pseudomonas sp. 2835
ATGGGTCGGAAGCGGACCGTCCCACAAGCAGCCCTCTGCCTCATCTCCTCGCACCAGAATCGAGAATGTGCAGTGGCCAAGCTCCATGTGATGGACTGGACATGGCTTTCCTAGAAGCCTTTCAGCACAAGCCCCTCAGGCTAATTTCGCATCTCCCGTACCATTTATGTACCATTTGATTTCGCTTCAATCTCCAGTCAAGCAGTGAAGATCAAATCACTTGAATGTGTTGGAGCGTGCCTCTCTTGAGACCACCGAATCACTTCCATCCTATAGGTTACGATGAGTGCCCATCGACCTAGCCCTCCACCGCTCTCAGGCCCAACCCTGTCGAAAACGTTACTACGTACTGTTGCTTTCTGCAAAACTCTCGGCTATAAAAATCCGTTTTACATGCTGATTTCATCAAGGAAGTTCCATGTCATATCATGTTTTAACCGACCAAAGGACAGGTTGCCTGTCAGCCATTTTAACCACCTCTGCCAAGAAATATCTTGAACTGATCGAAGACGTCTACAAAGATAAAGGCGGAATCAAAGGACAGAGAACTCAGCTCAAAACCAAAACAGGAATTCGTATCCGCGAACGAATGGTAAAAGATATCGCAGCCGGTGCAATCCTACCCCCAATCGTTATAGGCGCGATACTTGACGATCAAGAATTTAATGCGGCCGCTGACTTTACTGACGACCAACAAATTAGCGAACTATTAAACTCTCTAAACAAACAACAACTATCCATCATTGATGGAATGCAAAGAACCACCGCTCTACTTGAAGCCTCTGACATCAACCCGATTGAATCCAATCCGGTCCGCATCGAAATCTGGTTTGCCAAAAGCATTAACAGCCTAATTTACAGAATGTTAATACTCAACACCGGACAAGTACCATGGGATATAAAGCGCCAGCTTGAAACCATTTATGAACCTATATTGGCGAGAATCCAAAAAGATGTCAACAACATTGACGTCCTTGGCATCAATAGCAATCAGAGACGCACAGAGGCTGGACAATATCAAGGGAGCAAACTTATTGAGTTCTTCCTTGCATTTTCTTCACGAAAAACAAACATCGACATAAAGGAAAAAGTTGCTGAAGATTTTGTTCGCATGGACGCAGCAGAAGCCACCGCGGACGGTACATTTGTGGATACCTTTGTCGAGATAATTAAAATTCTATCAGATCTTGATAGTGTATTCTTCAGAGGCAAAGCCCAAGAGCAGATAGATGGACGATTTAAGAGCGGCAAAGACATCTTCACCAGTACACCTGCGGGACTAGGATTTGTTACCGCAGCAGCGGTTTATATATTTGGCGCACCAGGCTTCACCCGCAACTCAGAAAGTTCTATTGCTAGATCGGCAGAGCTAAAACTTAAAATCTCCCAACTCATTGAAACTCTGAACAACATTCCAGAAGCCCAACTGTTTGACTTCCTTGAACTGGTTAGTTTAAACGAAAGGATAGATAGACCTAGCGGCAAGGTCGGCGAGTTTGAGCGAGAGTTTTTCTTCAAGGCCTTCTCTGCTCTGTTTTCTCACGCACCAGAGCTACCAAACATGGATGTTTGCTGGGCTGCATACTAATGTCACGGAATATGATTCTATATACTGAGAAAGCCTTCTCTCAGCTATCGCTCGGAATCAATGTGCCGTCGATCAAGGGCGCACGCTTGCTTGCTCCGCCAGCGGAGCAAATGGCAGAATTGAGACGCGAGTTCATAGATGTTGAAATCTCTCCCACAGAGTACCTTGCTCACAATGTAAGATTTTTCACAGCGAAGACCAACACACAACTGTTGTACTGCTTCACAAATCTTACTGAAGAGCAAATTGAATTCGACACACTTGCGCAGGAAGGAATAGTTCCGACACAGCCAAGTGAAGCAGTAATTTTGGCTGCCATAGCCGACGCTTCAATCGCCAGATCACCTGCCACCTCCCTCGCACAACTTGAACAGGAGATCCTTTTTCAGCAAGAGGATACCGCATACAAGGGACATGCCTTGAGCGACCTGTTACCGTTCTTTGAGAGCATGCATTTCTTTGTAGTACATGATAATAGCCAGCATCAAGGCAAAGAAACAAAGGACTTGGCCTACTTAATATCCAGTCACGACTCAAGCATCATCAATCCAAATTTACACATCTTTCTCCCCGAGTTCAGAAGCTTACTTTCTCACCCCGGGCGCTTCATGAAGCAAAACATATTCTGGTCAATGACAGCAGCCCATTACAAACATGTCTTCCTAGAGCTATATCGTTGCATAGAAAATATCTATTCATTCCCTCACGCGTTCGCTCTAAAAAACAGAATGGGTCTAACCCTTGCCAGTTATGAAATTGCTCGACACTGCGCAGACGAACTCGGCTGGAAACGAAAAGAAGAATCCTCGCTAATAAAAATATTCAGTCTACTTCCCACCCCAACACTCACTCCATTGATAACAGCCAACATTTGCAACCTGGATGGAAGCGAATTCACATTTACCAACCCAAAAGAAGAGGAGACCTCGAAGAAAACTCTTGCCAAACTGATATACAAAATCAGAAATCAAATGGTTCACCAGTTTGAAGTCGACAAGGAAATCCAAATCACCGCTGAGACATGGATTGACTTGATAAAATTATTAATCCCCATAATAGACCATATTTATACTGCTCACGCCGCAGAATTACCGAATTAATAAAGCTGCCAGCCTTGCGATAGTCGTACAAACCCCGATTGTCTTGGAGTACTGACGCAAGAAAGCCCAAAGCCTTAGCCTATAAGGTCTTCGGGCTTTTATTTGGCTCAAGCTAAAAGGCTGTAGTTAGCGCTGGGTGGCGTGGTTTGGCGTACGACTTGCCCCATTTTTGCCCCACGCTTTTGCTAATGGAGTGTTCCTGATGGCGTTCCAAGAGACCGCAGTTGGTAGTCTGTTTCCGCCTGGCAAAGTGATTCAGCGATCAACCTAAGACGCTCAATTTCTTCGGCCGAGCTGCCGCCTGCCTCCGCCTCGTGGTAACACCGCAGAGTATCCAGCGCCTGCTGGATAAGCGGCTCACCTGCTTCAATCATCCCGGCCAAAGTTCGCTTCATCTGCGGGCCCTCCTGAGTTGAAATTCTAGCGGACTTCTCGATCAGCCAGGATAGGGATTTGAACCCGCCCGCAGCGGATCACAGGCCGCCATAGGCCCGCTTTTGCTGATACTAGAACGCTTCCTATCGGGCTGCAACGGCCTATAGCGGCCCTAGTTTTGCCCTAAATTTGCCCTAAGAAAACAATCCCCCAACGCCCGTGCGCAAACCTCGGAGTGCCAACACCTACCATTTTTTGCGCACGCTTTCGCCAAGCCTTACACTGTATAAACATACAGCTAAGCGAGAGCACCAATGCCTACAGACGAAGACGACATTCAACCCATTCGATTGGCTCTGGATGAAACACAGAAACCAACCATGGAATGGCTTATGGAAAACCTGCCACTGGGCTTTCGCGGTGATCACTGCGCCGAAGCACGCACGATGCTTGGCTGGAGCATTGAAGCCTTGGCATTCCGTTCGGGCGTATCACCTGGAGCGATTAGGCGGCTGGAGAATGGGGCCGAGCTGCGCCGCGTCACGATGCAGGCCCTCGCCTACGCCCTAGAGGCAGAAGGATTGTTCTTCCTTCCAGGCCACCAACCAATGAAGGGAGACAATTTAAGAGGCGCTACACCGTGCCCTCGGACCAGAGATGACTTTCATTTGATCGAATGAATTTCACCCAGGGACAATCACCCAGTGAATAAGAAGCTATTGAGCAAGCCAGAAGCCCTGGCTCGCTGGAACGGATCGTTGCGCAACGAGCATCTCAGGCTGAGTAACCCAGAGGTCTACCTGCAGGTCATGCGCATGGCCACCGCCGATCTGCAGGATCTCGAGCTGTTCGACCCGCTGGAAGTGCACGATCTATTCGAACAAGCCCAAGCCGCCTACAGCGCTGCTCTGGAAGAGCAATTCGCCCATGAGCTGTACTGCCGAGCATCCAGCTACAACGTTGTGCCGGTGGGCGGCTACCGGCGAATAGGTAGCATCCGCCAGGGCAACTACTATGAGGAGAATCGAACGGAGGCGTTCAGCTGCGACGGCATGGTGATCCAGGAGCCGGATCGCCTTCGAGTCGTGCTGCGCACCTCAGGTGAATTGGGGGTGATCCTGGGACTGCAGCTCATTGGTACCGACGGCAGGGTTTACCACCTGGTAGAGACAGCGAGGATGGTCGAAGGCAGGATGCTGCAGGGTGTTGATGATCCTGAGGCGTACCGTGTACTGATTGATTTGGCGCAGGAAGCGTTTGAAGAGAAAAAGTGGGCGCGGTACCGACTATTGCGGGACCGAGTGAGATACTCGCCGTTCAAATGTTGTCCGGCGTGCTGTGATTCATTCGCTCAGCGCGAAGACTGTGAGAAATGTCTTGGTCAAGGATTCGTTACCAAGAACTTGGGAAATGCCAGGCCTGCCAATGATGGCCATCTTTGCGGGTAGTCTTAACCCACTGAGTAAGAGACCACCCGGCAAGCCTGAATACCGGGCATGATGGAGCGAACACGGAGTAAATTAGATACAACTTGACCAACAAAACTAGTCGAGCCTTTTATTCATTCCCGGGAAAACACTTTCCTCCAGCACCATATGCCCACGACAAAATATGGAACTGCCGTAACCACTAACAAAATCAACGAATACCACGGACTCCAACACAAAGATAAATCATTGCAAACGTCCCAAGACTCCCTCACCCAAACCAACACAGGAGGAATAAACACCCCAAATAAAAGCAGGAAAAACACAGACCCAAGCATGAACATGATCATTTGCTTGGAAGCAAATCTACCGCCCCACTTCTCACCTTCACCAATCAAAACATGACACTGCGGAATTATTTCACCCCTGTACTTTTCCAAAAGTTCCAAGGCCTCATCCAGAACACCTGCCATTGGGTAAAAAGGATGCATTTGGGGTGCATTCTGCTCACGATCTTTACGCTTTCTCGCATTATCGTCCGGGTCATTAATTGGATTAAATGGTTGCCTTTCTATATAAGCAGCCCTCCGCGCTATCACCGCCTGATATTTTATCTGATCATATCTGAACGCCAAGTTTCTTAAATTCCCAGTAAAATCACCATGAGTAAATCGGCCGTATATTTCACCAAAATGCTCAGTTAACTCTTTGAGTCTTGGCGCATCCAAAGGAGCCATTCTTTTTCTCTGAATGACCTCATCAAAGTGCTGCACTTGTTGACCTGACAAAAATGGATAAACCATAAACATGCAGCCCATCAACGCCAAAAGATCGTCGTAGCATTGCACAACTTCCTCATCAGGCACTTGGTCTGAATAGTACACACAACGCTTAACACACCGCCTAGCAGCGGACCAATCCAAACCACCATCCTCCGTAACGAACTTCTGATGCGCTCCAAAATGAGAACTACACCTTAACTCTTCACACTCCCTTACAAGGCTCGCCTTAGCATCTGCAATATCATGCATTTTTTGGAGAACATAAACCCCAAAGGCACAAACAAACGCACCTACAAAACCTATAAGAGTGGAGTGAATAGAGGGCAACACACTCAATATATTATCCATCGACTCCCCTTACGAACACGCTAATTAAATAAAACCCCAAGCTTAGTCTAAGCCCTTAGTTTAAAACAGCCCTCCCAGTGCTGACGGTGCCCAATTCATGATCACCAGCTCTCCCGTCATCTCAGCCTTGCCTTGCCGCTGATTGGCCGTGGTGTACCGGATATCCAGCGTTTCGAAATGAAAGCCCTCGAACGCACGCCGGATATCCGGGTGGTCGTTGATGCTGACCATGACCCTGCCTTTGCAGCGGCGCATGAATTCAGCCATCCGCTCGTAGTTGTCGAACGGAAAGTCGACCCCGTACCCGGCAGTCTGCCAGTACGGCGGGTCCATGTAGTGGAAGGTGTGCACTCGATCGTAGCGCTCGGCGCATTCCAGCCAAGAGAGGTTCTCCACGTAGGTACCGGCCAGCCGCTGCCACGCGGCCGAGAGGTTCTCCTCGATCCGCAGCAGGTTGATGGCCGGACCGGTTGTCGCGGTACCGAATGTCTGGCCCGTGACCTTACCGCCAAAGGCGTGCTGCTGGAGGTAAAAAAACCGGGCTGCACGCTGGATGTCGGTGAGGGTTTCGGGCCGGGTCATCTTCTGCCATTCGAAAATCTGGCGCGAGCTGAGGGCCCATTTGAACTGGCGGACGAATTCTTCCAGGTGGTTTTGGACCACCCGATAGAGCGTCACCAGGTCACCGTTGAGGTCGTTGAGCACCTCCACCGGGGCGGGCTGCGGGCGCATGAAGAACAGCGCAGCACCACCGGCGAAGACCTCGACGTAGCATTCGTGAGGGGGAAAGAGAGGGATAAGGCGGTCAGCCAGGCGGCGTTTACCACCCATCCAGGGAATGATTGGAGTCGTCATTTGATAGCAAGTCTTTACTGTATGGATAAACAGATGTTAGGCTCGCCGCGCTTTGTGCACGGAGCAGGAGCCTCGGCTGGACTTGCAGGAAGGGTCTGCGGGTTCGGTGGGCCAGCTGGATGTTGACGCATCCTCCTGGCCCGCTCCTTTTCATTTCAGCGCGTGATAGCGCGCACGTAGGCCTGACAGGCCTTGAGGGCGATCAATCCTTTGTCGCCTCGGTCGGTGATGCTGATAATTCGTTGAGCATGTCTTGGGTCAAGGTTGGCTCGAATGGCTCCATGAACCACGCCGGTGCTGCTGGTGGAGGCTGGCACCCCACAGTCACCACCCTGGGCGGTGGCGTCGAGTAGGACTGACAACCGCAGATCAGCAGTAGCAAGGCGGTCACGCAAGCGAGCCTGAGTCTGTTGGGCATCGAGCAGCTCCTGGTAATGGGTTTGATCAATCGCCTGCAAGCGATCCTCCAGCGCCCGGCGCTGGGTTTGTTCCTGGCCAAGCCGATCGATCGCGGCGCTCGCGGCGTCTTCTCGCTCCCTCTGATGGTCAGTGTTCTGCAGGGCCAGCGCCTTCTCGTAGCTGTTTGCCTGCCAGACCCAGGCAGCACCGCCGCCCAGGGCAAGCCCCAGCAGCAGCGCCAGGACCAGCAGTTGCCAATCCAGGGCCTTCACTGCAGCACCTGCAAGGCGCGCTCATACAGCTCTTCGCGATCCGCCAGACCGTTGGTACCGCCGTTGATCTTCTTGGTGATGGCGAGGAAGTCGCCCTTGTCGGCCAGGGTGTTGAGCCCCGCCCGTTGCCAGTACCAGCCCGCCGACATCGCGGCATAGACCGGCTGCTCGAGCAGCTCAGGTGTGTTGAGCAATCGGCTGTCGCCGAACAGGGCTTCGCTGCAGGCCTGGTAGTTGGCACGCCCGGTGACCTGAATCAGCCCACGGCCGCGATACTGCTGACCGTCGCCGTCAGCCTCTGGCGTGTTGCCCAGGCGCTGGGCCAGCTTGCCGGTGTCGTACTTAGCCAGGTAGGTGTCACCGCCCAGCTCACGGACATAGCGCAGCTGGCCAGACTCGTGGCCGATCTGGGCAATGAACGCGGCCATGCGCAGGCGCGTGATGATGGCGTACTTGCCCATGGTGGCATTGAGGCCAGGAACAAAAACGCCGGCTTGTTTGCCGGCGTTGGGAAGGATCTGCAGCAGCTGCGGTGCAGTGATAGACATCGATGTTTCTCCAGTGATGGCCACGTCAGGCCGATGGGGACAGCTCGACCACTTTCAGTGGCTTGGTTTGTTTCTTTTTCTTGCCTTTGGCCTTGGCCTTACCCTTCTTGCCGCCGTTGCATTCGACCGTGGTGCTCCACCCGGACTGGGTAAATACCTGCTCCACCGAGTCCACCAGGTACTCGCCATCAAGACCGACCTTGAAGCCTTGGGCGCTGATCATCCGTTCGGCAAATAAGTCAGTCCGCCCGGGCATCTCCAGCCGCACACCGGCAGTGCTGCGGTTGAACGCAGCCAACCGGGCCTTGGCGGCTTGCTCGGCGGCGCTCTTGTTCGGGTAGATGTGTCGATCGGTATGCACCGGTGGCAGGCCGGCGGGCGCCTCATCGTTGCCCAGCTCGACCACCTTCAGCGCCCCGCTCTTCTTGTCTTGGTGCTTGGCTTGTACCGCCTTCTGGGTCGACTTGTCCCCCAGGCGGAACTGGTAGCGGCTGACGTCATGGCGGGTGATGGTCACCGTGCCCAGGGCCTTGCCGCTCGCGCTTTGCCCGGCCTGTCGCGGCAACACCAGCAACTTGCCGTCGCCGACCTTGGCGGTACAGTCGTACTGCTTGGCCAGGCGGGTGATGAAGTTGAAGTCCGACTCGTTGAACTGGTCGACGCGGGGCACCTTGGTGGTCACCGGGCACACCGGTTGCCAGCCGTTGCGTGCTGCCACGTCACGAACAATCTGTTGCAGCGGCACGTCTTCCCAGCTGCCGCTGCGCGTGGTCTTGCCGCTACCGCGCATGTCGCTGGCCTTGCCGCGTATGACCAGGGAATCGGGCGGGCCGGACAACTCGACCTCATCCACGGTGTAGCGCCCCAAGCGGGCCAGGGGCTGGCCTGCATAACCGAGGAAGACCTCGATATGTGCGCCCCGCGAAGGCAGCGCCACGCCCTGGTCGCGGTCATCGATGCGCAACTCGAACTCATCCGACTCCATGCCGGGCTTATCCGAGGTACGCAGCTGCAACAGCCGGTCATTGATCAGCTGGGTGATGTCCTTGCCGTCAGCGACAAGGCGGAAAACGGGTTGCATGGATTACTCTCCAGAAATGCAAAACCCCGCACAAGGCGGGGCTTCGTTGGTGACCAGGTGACGGCGATCAATCCCAGAGTCGCATCAGTGCCTCGGTCGAGGTCGGCAGATCCGGCAGCAGGATCTGCACACCGGAGCGGTAGGGTTGCGGCTCGTCGGCCAACCCCTGGTTGGCATTGAGCACCGCCTCGACCGCGCCATTGAGGTGGCCGTAGTGGTGCTGACAGAGGGTGTCGAGCAGATCCCCGTCAGACGTTCTGCATGTCATCGCCATAGCTCACGAACTCCAGGTTGAAGGTTTGTTTACGCGGGATCCCGCCTGCCAGCAGGTTGCTCTGCTCTTCGTCCAGGCTGAGCAGGCACCAGTTGCCCAGCACTTCACCGTAGCCGGTGGTCAGGCTCAGCGGCTGCAGGCGCCGACCGATACTGCGCAAGGTGTCGAGTTGCTTGAGGCCACCCTTGTGCCCAGGAAAGATCGCGCCCTTGAGGCTGAGCTTGTCTTCCCCCTGGCCGATGGCCTGCTGGGCAATGCTGCGGCTCAAGCGCTCCTGCCCAGCCCAACGGAACGCGGTCTGCCGCCGCAGCTCATCGAACGCGGCGGTGTCGAGGTTGAAGAAGTACGGCTGCGCATTGGCCTGCAGCGGCTGCAGGATCAGCAGGTGCGGGAAGGGCTTCACCGCCTCGACCGCCGGGGTGGTCGACGGGGCTAGCGCGCCTGTGGGCATGATGTTGCCCAGGGACGGACTGACCTTTCCGGCCAGCCGGTTGATCTCCGCTCCGGCCTTGGACGCCTGCTCTTTGAGTGTGCCGATCCGGTCCTGGATCTGGGCGGCCGCCGCTGTGGCCTGGCCGTACTTGGCCGCGACCTCACCGACCTTTGACTGGGCCGCGTTGATACCGCGCATGGTGCGCTGCAGCTTCTCGCCCAGAGCGGGACCGATGAACGGGATGTTTTCCAGCTCTGACGCCGCACCGGTCATGTCGCTGATCGCACCGTTGAGCGGGCCCAGCATGCCATCGAGATTGCGGCGGCCCGCTTCTCCCGCCGCGACCAGGGACTTCAGCCCGGACTGCATTTGTTCCATGTAAGGCATGGCACCTCCTTATACGTGGGGAGCGTCGAACAGCTGTCGCCCCATAACTTGACGGGCAAACTCCTCGAACTGCGGCCGCAAATGGGGGGCCAGGTCGCGGGCCAATTGGTTCGCGTCCTTCACATCGCCTTGCACCGTGACCGAGAAGCTCGGCGACCAGGTGAACTGCTGGTCCACCTGCGGCTGCACCGGCTTGGCTGGCTCCGCCGCTTTGGCGATGGCCTGCACCGCTGCCGGTGCCGGAGGCGCCACGGCCATCGAGCGGACAACATCCCCCGGCGCGTTGGCCGGCGCTTTCGTGATCGGTTCTGCAGCCTTGACCGGCACGGCAGGCGATGGCGCCGTCGCGGCAATGGCACGCACAGCATCCCCGGGCACCGCTGGCTTGGCGGCTTTGTCAGGTTCGTCCGCCTTGGCCACCGCCGTGTCCTTGTCATCACTACCGAACCACGCCTTGCCCAGCATGCCACCCAAGCTGTCGCCACCCAGGCCACCGAGTAGCGCCCCTACGGCGCCACCAATGGCGGTACCGATCACCGGTACCACCGAGCCAATCGCGGCCCCGGCAGCCATCCCGGCCATGGTCCCGGCCAGTCCACCGGCCGCGCTGCCGTAACCCTCGGCTTTTTCGTCCTGGGTCTCGGCATTCATGAAGGTATCAACGGCGGTCACCCCAGCATCGATCAGGCCACCGCCCGGCACCCCCTTGGCGAACTTACTGACCTTGCCAACGGCACCGAGCATCTTGCCGAGGGCGCCCGGCGCAGCGACCGGCGGCACCACAGGCCGGGGAACCGGCGCACTCGAGGTAACTGGACGAGCGCCCTTTGAGCGAGGGCCCGCCGAGCGTTGCTGCGTGTTGGTTGATGTCCGCCCTCGGCGTTTGCGCCTCGAGGAGCGCTGACCACCTGATCGCTCGTTGCCGCCTGCGCCTCCCAATCCCCCCATGGCGCTGGCATTGACCACAAATACCCGTTGTGGCTCGCGGCTGCTGCCGCCATCGCCATCGTTACTGGCCCCGAGCAGGCCGCCCAGCACCTTGAGGCCGGTATCCACCGGCTTGATACCGGTCTTCCCTCCCTTACCGGTGATGGCGTCACTGATGCGGCTCCCAGCGCGTGAACCGCTACGTTCCATCATCACCCCGCGCCCGATGTTGGCCAGCCCTCGGGCAACCTTCAGGCTGTTGAGCACGGTCTTGAAGGCAACGAATGCTGCACCGATGGCTGTGATCCCTAGCACCACCGATTGCGAGCCGTCCGACAGATTGGTCAGCACGTGGGCGACTTTCGTGATGCCCACCGCGATCAAGTCAGTTACCGGGGCAATTGCCTCGCCAAGGCTGCGCATCGAATCGTTAATCGCTTGCGTTGCTTCCGCCCACTTTTGCGCCGATGCCTCCCGCCGCTCACGTAGGTTCTTGTCGAGAATGCCCTTGGCGTTCTGCGAATCCTTCTTAAGTTGTTCGTACAGGTCACGGTTACCCGCATAGGCAGTCAGCGCCGCCTTAACCTGCATATCAGCAAAGATATCGCCGGTACGCAGCGACTGCTCCAGGGCGTTGAGCATCGCCTTGGCTTTCTCGGGGTTGGCCTCCTTGCTGATTTTGGCCTGAGCTTCGGCCATCGCGGCCGCCTTGGCCGGATCGGTAGCCTGGATATACTCCATAGCCAGGGAAAAGCTCGACTCAAGGGTCGACATACCCTTCTGAATGCCGGTATTGAGAGACTTTTGGTAGTCAATGCCAGCGTCCTTGTAGGCCTTGACCACGTCGCCCGAACCGATTTTTTCCATCCAGTTCTTGAGGTTGTTGGCCGCCTCATCGGAACCGCCGGCGGTCTTCATCTGCACCTGCAGCATTGCGCCCAGGGAACTGACCGACTCCATGCCGATGCTGCCGTTCTTCTCCATGCCCGCCAACAGCTGCGGGAACCACTTCGCCATGTCGGAGGCTTCAAAGCTACCAGCCTGGCCTTGCAGGGCGATGGCTTCCAGAGCCTGCTCCATGATCTTGGGGTCGGTGATCTTGGCGTTCTGCTGCAGCGCCTGAATCATGCTCGCCGTGTCGACGCCGCTGGCCCCTTGGCCAATGGCGAACTTGGCCGCCACCGGCGCATACGACATAGCCTGGCTCAAGTCCATGCCAGCGCCGACCAACTGATTGATCAGGTCGGCTACATCGTTGCGCGCCATCCCGGTTTCTTGCGAGGTCTGAATAACCGTGCGGCTCATCTGGGCCTCTTGCGGCTGGTTGACCACATCGGCCTTGATCGCAATGTCGCGGATGATCGCCTGATAGTCCGCGCTGATCTTGCCCGCCACGCCCAAGGCACCAACGCCCACCACCGCCTGGCCGACCGTCGACTTCAGCCCTTCCTTGCCCTGCTGGATCTGCTGTTGGCCCTTGATCTGCAGATCCGTCGCCTTGGCGGTACGGCCGAGGCGCTGGTACTCCTGATTCAACCTGCCAACCGCGACCCCTTGCTTGCGCAGGCCGTCGAGGTTGCTTTCCAGCTTGCGCAACAAACCGGAGGCCGAGGCCGAGCCGCTGTCGTGCGCCTTCTTCCATTCCTCGCGCAGGCGAATGGTCTCGCCAATGGTGCTCTTGAGCACCTTGGCTTTGTTGCCCTTCTCTTCCAGCTTCTTGATATGGCCCTGGACTTCGGTGAACGCCGAACGCACCGTCGCGCTAACGGCGCCGCCGATCACCAGTCCCAGTGATAGCTTGCCTGCCATGGTCTACCCCTTGTGTGCGGGCTCAGTCCGTGAGCCACCAGACCACGCGATCAAACGGCATGGCCTCGATTTCAGCAGCCGAGAAATTCAGCTCTGCGGCCAATCGCTTGGCCGCTCGCTTCTGCACCACTGGGTCAAACGCTGTCATCCTGCACCAGGCGAAAATAGCCAGCCTGCAGGCGGTTGTAATCCTTGAGGGTCAAGCCCTCCAGGTCCTTGGTGCCAACCTCGGCCAGCGAGGCGAACAGGGCCAGCTCGCGCTGTTCGTCATCACCACCCGCAGTGGCCCCGGCAGCGCGTACATCGCGGACGGTAGGGGCCCGCAGGTGCAGCTTGTCGACCTGCACGCCGTTGGCTTCCGTTGGCTTACTCAGGGTGATGTGTACGCCCTCGGCACGCAGTTCCATCCAGACCGGGGTTTTGATTGCATTGCTCATCGATAGATCTCCTTACAGGCCGAGGGCCGAACGTTGGGCGGCGAGCTGGTCGACGCCGTTGATGACGCGTTTCATGCCAAGTGGATCGATCTCGTACACCAGGCGGCCGTCGACCTCGAGCTTGTAATAGGTGACCGCGACGTTGTGCTTGATCTCGGCCTTGTCGCCGGGCTTCCAGTCGCCCATGTCGACCTCTTTCAGTGAGCCGCGCAGGGTCACCACCACCGACGTCACCTTGCCTTTGAGGCCCTTGAAGGCGCCCCGGAAGGTGCCGTTAAAAGCGGTGCCGTCGGCCAGACCGAAGAACTTCAGCGACTCGCGGCGAACGCCGGCGGTGACAAAACCTGCCTCCTGCTTTTCCATTCCCTGGTCCAGCTCGATCGGCGCATCCATGCCACCGGCGCGATGCTCTTCCATCTTCAGGGTCAGCTTGGGCAGTGTCAGGCTGGGCACATCGCCTTGAAAGCTGATGCCATCAACGAACAGGTTCAGGTTGGCCAGGGTTTCGGGAATCATTGCCATGGGTTCAGCTCCTTAGGCGTTTTGGTCGAGGACTTCGGTCAGCCACTGGTTGGTGACCTCGACGCGGAAGTTCGGGTTTTCGGCAGGCGGCACATCGGTAAAACGGATGTTCCAGTACACCTTGCCCTGCTCCAGTTGGCTGGCCGTGTTCAGCTCAGGGTCAGCGAAGACCTCAAAGTTGATGATTGCGCCCTGGGCCTTGAGGTCGCGCATGAACGCCTGCAGGCCCTCGGTCACGTCCTTGACGTAGGTCGCGGTAATCGAGCGGTCGACCGCCCATTTGTGCCCGTACAGGATCGCGTCCATGACGATGTCCATGGTCCGCACGCGGGTGACGAACGCCCACTTCGGATCACTGCTCAGCGTGCGGTTACCCCACAGGCGGTAGCCGTCATCCCGGATGATGGTGGTGATGTTGGCGTTGTTGAGCAGGTTGGCCCGGCAGGTTTCGTCGCCGTCGAGGAACTCGATCGGTCGGCCGGTACCGGTGATGCCGACGAACTCCTTGTTCGATGGCGAGGCCCAGAACCCGTACTCGCTATCGGTCCAGGCAAACAGACCGGCAACCCAGGCCGAGGCCGGGGCATCGACGGTCGCGTCTGCCGTGGTGTCCCAGGACTGGACGCCGGGGTCGACCAGGTAGGCGCGCTTGGCACCGAAGTTTTCCGCGTAGGCAATGGCCGCTTCGTCGGTGGTGTTCGGCCCGTCGATGATGGCGATACCCCGCAGCTTGTCAGCCAAGGCCACCAGCGCGGTACCGACCGCCTGGGTAGCGCTGTGCTTGGGCGTCACCAGTAGCCGCGGCTGCGCATTGAATCGGCTCTTGCCGTCCAGCAGCGCCTGCAGGCCGGTGCGTTTGCCGTCGGCCAGCACACCGCCGATGATCGCCGAAGTTTGCGCTGCTGCCTCTTCGACCTTGGCCACGCCACAGGCGACGATAACGGCCTTGGCGCGCATGTAGATGGCCTGACAGGCCTTAGTGATTGCCGAGTCGGGACCGAAAGCGGCAACCGCCTCACGCTCGCTGGTGATCAGCACCAGGTCGTTGGCCTTGGCGCTGGCCGTCGGGCCCGGGGTGAAGGTATCGACCAGGCCGATGATCGAGGACGATGGCAGGCCGATGGTGCGCGACCCGGTGTCGACGTTGGTAACGGTGACACCGTGAAAGAATCCACTCATGGACAAACTCCAGAAAGGCGAAAGCCCTGCTGTGCAGGGCCTTCAGGGGGTGTTACGGGAAAGAAAAACCCCGACAGTGCGGGGCTTTATTGGACTTGCTCGGCGATCCATGGTGGCGCCACGGGCCGGTGCTCGACATCGGGGAACTGCTCGGTTTGCGGCCACTCGCGCAGCTGCTGCATGTAGCCCAGCAGTTCGCTGAATTGCAGCGCCGACAGGGTCGGCTCGCGCTGCAGGTCCTGCTCGTCGCGGTGACGGTTGCGCAGCCACTCGACTCCAGCCAGTTGCGCGTTGCGCCAGTCCCGCTGCTCAGTGGCGGCCAGCCCTTCAAACGGCCGAAACTCCACCGCGTCGTCAACGAAATAGCACTGCAGGCCGCGTGGGGCTTCCAGGCTCTGGTCAAACAGCCGCTTACTGACGGGAATCGCTTCAGGCGGCACTTCGCGATTGACCACCGTGTCGAGGCGACCCATTAGGCGGCCGGCGCCATCCACTAAAAACCAGTAACGATCAGACATTCTTAGTTCCCCCAAGCCCAGAAATAGCCATACCCTGCGCCGCCCAGCGAACCGCCGACCGACCATAGAAACGCATTGCGCCCGATCACCTGCACCACATACCCCAAGCTGTTGGTGTGCCCGCCAGCGGTCTGCGCCTCAATCGACATCGTCATGCCGAAAACATTGTTCGGAAACGGAATCGTGAAAGGTCGATAGTCGGTAACACTTTGCGACTCGTACACGTAACCCCATTGGAAAATGAAGCCGCCGAGCCAGTACGGCAACGCGATGTAGCCGTTTTGTGTCAGGCTGTAGCCGACCCCGAAGCGTAGTTTCTTCGGCGTCACGATCAGCGTGTCATCAGTGCCGGCGTTCACTTCGGCTTGCGTACCGACCCGTGCAAGCCCGGCCAAGGCTTCAGTTGCTTGTTTCACCGTCCGCGCCACAAAGCGCGCCAAGCCCCCCACGCTCACCCATCTGCTCGACGAAACCCCCTCGTCAATGTCCGCCTCGGAGGCCTGCATGCTGAAGTCGACAATCTGACGAACTACACCGGGATCTCCCGCCGGGGTGCCCGCTGCCCACTTGCGTACCACTGCGCCGCCGGCCGTAGCCACCAGTGCAACCGAACCTTTCGACGGATCATGCCGAACCCATTTCGACCCGTCGTAATAAGCATTTTGTGCCACTGACGACTCATCACCGGAGGTCAGGAACGCAAATTGCCCGCCGTGAATATCAAGGCTGCCGGCCGCCAACGGGTTGCGGTTCGGAATGGCATCGGTAATCCCGTAGCCCGCCAAGGTGGTTGCCCGGTTGGCCTTGGTCGCCAACTGGTTGATCATCGTCGCGGCAAAATTCGGATCGTTGCCCAGGGCGGCGGCCAGCTCATCGAGCTTGTCCAAAGCACCAGGCGCCGAGCCCACCAGGTCAGCAACCGCCGTGGCGATCCGCTGTTGGGTTTCCGTCTTGGTGAAAACATCGGTAATTCCATGGTCAGCCACTTTCGTTGGTAGCTGCTTTAGGTAGCTGAACAGCAGGTTAGAGGCATCGAGACTTGTTGAAGTCGACGCCCACACAATCGGGTTTGGCCCGGCAGGCGCCCGGCGAACAATGACGCCGCCATTAGTGGCCACCACACACACCGCCGCCGAGCTCTCGTTATGGCGGACCCAGGACGTCCCGTTCCAATAACAGTTCTGACCCAGCGCCGTCTCAAAAGGCGAGGTTACAAAAGCATAGGGCGCGCCATGGATGTCGATACTGCCGCCGGGAAGCGGGTTGATGTTCTTTAGCGCATCGGTGATGCCATAGCCGGCCAGGGTCGTCGGATTGAAGCCTGCCTGAACGAGCCCCCGTTCGTTGATCGTCACCCTTGTGAAAGTGCCCGCCACCTTATTGGCCGGCAGCACATTGGTAATAGCAGTGTCGACATACTCGCGAGTCGCCAGTACCACCGCTGGATCAATCTTGAGTTGCACATTGGCCGTGCTGGTCACGATGATGTTCAGACGCACCACCTGAGTCTTACCCGTGCCCTGGCTCAGCAATGGCTTGAAGCTCGGTGCACAGTTCGCCACCGCAACCAGGTCGCCGTCCACGTCATAAAGACCGATTTCGCGAATCCACCAGCCGCCCACATCCGGCGGAATGATCTGCTCGGCAATGATGATGTTGAGGTTGGCCGGGTCGACCTTGACCTGATTGAGCGGCGCCCGGCGGCGCTCGTTGATCAGCTTGGTTTGCGTCCTCGACGGGATCGGGTCTGTCTGGTTGGCATCACCGACGCCCATTTGTGAAAAGGTCCAGGGCACGCCCAGGGCATTGGCGTTAGCCTGCTTGGCCTCCCCTACTGCCGTGAGAATGGCAAAGAACTGGCTTGTCTGGTCTGTCATGAGTACACGTCCAGGTATTCGATTTGATGTTCGCGGCCGACATGGCCAAAGCTGCCGGTGACCTCAATGTCGCGGGAGGACGGCGGGTAAACGTCGATGGATTCGCCCTCGGTCAACCCCACGGCCAAGCGCAGGTAGCCGCTGGTGGCCAGGGCAATCGCCAAGCCTGTGAGGTGGCGGCTGACCGGCTTGGCGTCATCGATCAGCCGGGTCAGCTCCTGATACATCTCTTCGGTGATACCGGTTTCCAGCACACCGACTTGCAAGGCAAAGGTGCCGGGCACACCTTGCGGAAAGGTCTGCCACCACTCCCGAACCTCGATCAGGTATCCCAACGGCTCAACCACCCGCCGCAGGGCGCCGATGGTGCCCTTGTGCGCGTGCACGTAGAACGCCGAGCGGATCACCGAGCGTTTGATAGCGTCCGACCAGGTGTCATCCCAGCGATCCACCGACCAGGCCCAAGCCAGTTGATGCAGCAGATGCGCCGGGCAGGTGTCGGGGTTGTACAAGGTGCGCAACGGCACCTCGGGGGTATTCTCGGTGGCCGTCTCGATCGCTCGCTCAAGCTGGGTACTGTTCAGGGGGAGCAGGCTTTTCATCTCAGCCACCCCGCTTGACGCTGATGCCCTCACACCAGGCAGCCTGCGACTTGGTAGGGCGAATGTCCGTCCAGTTGTTCAGCTCGACCCGGCTGACACCGGCGATGTGCAGCTGGGCGTCCACACCCGAACGGGCCACCTCGACCGCCAGGCGACGCCGAGGGTTGATCCATGCCTCGAGTCGGCGGCGGCATTCGGCTAGCGTGGCTTCGATCTCCGGGCCACTGCCAGCCATGTACACCACAGCGTCGATCCGGTATCGCAGGATTTCGGCGCCCTGCACCGTCAGGCGATCACCTACCGGCCGCACGTCATCGTCGCTGAGCCGGGTGCGAACCGTCTCCAGCAGCGCTGGCCCGGCCTGGCCTTCTCCCTCCAGGCTCAACACCGTGACTACCACCACTGCTGGCGAGGGGCTTTCGGCGGTGGCATCAGCGACCAGGCCCGAGGCGTTGCGCGCATGCAGAATGTAACTGTTGCGGGGCCCTGCCGTGGTCAACCCTTCATACACCAGCTGGATCCGCTCCCGTAGAGCATCGTCCGCCTCAAGCACAGCCGGTACCGGTGGTACAGCAGCCAAGTCTTCGGCCTGAACCACCAACCGTTTAAGCCGCACGTTGGCTGCCAGGTGATCGAGGTCAGTGCCCTGGGCGTAGGCCAGCAACAAGGCCTTGGCCGCGTCGTTAACCCGCGCCCGGTCCTGCAGACGCCGGTAGGCCCCCAGCTCCAGTAGCTTGGTGACCGGATCGCTTTCGAGAAGGGCCGACCAGTTGTCGCCCATGAACTGGCGAAAGACTGCCAGCTCGGCCTGGTAGACCTCTTCAAAGTCGAGATCCTCCAGCACTTGCGGCGCGGGCAGCGCCGTCAGTTCGATGGTGCTCATGCCGTTACCTCAACTATCGCGCTCTCGCCCAGGTACTGGCCGGTCAGCTGCAGGGTGATCTGGCCACCGACAACGGCGGTGACCCTGACCCGCTCCAGCTTCAGGCGTGGCTCCCAACGGCCGAGCGACCGAGCCACCTCCGCCTGCACTGCGCTCTTCCAGCCTTCGTTAACCGGCAGATCGACATAGCGGCGCAGTTGGCTGCCGTACTCCGGCCGCATACGACGGCTGCCCAGCGGGGTGGTCAGGATGTCCTCGATGGACTGCCGCAGATGCGCCAGACCGGAAAGAGGCTGACCCAGGCGGCGGTCCATTCCGATCATGGGGTTACTCCGGCTGCAGCTTCAGGTCTGGGTGTTTGCCCAGGTGGGCCTGTGCGACGGTGTCGCCTGCCTCGGCGATCACCAGCGCCCCGGTCACTGCTAGGGAGCGACCGTCCGGCAAGATCAACACGCGCGAGGTGTAGACCGTGTCGCGGTACACCTGAGCTGCCGCTTGTGGAACGGCTAACGGGGGATCTAGCTGCTTGTTCACTTCTTTGGCCATGATGCCTCCAGGCACAAAAAACCCGCAAAAAGCGGGCATTGAAAAACTTCGATAAACAGCTCCTATGGAAGAGCGTCAGCCAACACGTACCAGAATTTGATTTCTTACCTCGCTAACGCATTCCTTCAATCGGCTTACTGTGCATCCTCTAAGGCCGTATCGGTACGCTACTTCTGTAATTGCGACCCCCTCAACCAGAACAAGACGCACCAATGTCTTCGCATCGTTGCGCCGTCCAGTTAAGGGATGACCACCGAGATCATCTCGCCTGGTCGGGCTTAAAACCCAAGCAAGTTCAAAATCCGACGCTGTCATCTTTTCAGCCATGACTGAGTACTCAATGTTTGTGATTGGCCGTGTTGCCACCGATATCGATGATCTTGCCGCCGCCGTTGATGTCGCCGGTAACGCGCAAAGGCCCGTTGACCTGCACCTGGCCCTCCAGGGTGATGCTCGCTGCCTTGGCGGTGATCGCGGAATCCGTCACCACCACCGTGCTGCCACCAACCTTGACCGTCGCGGTGCCGCTTGGCAGTTCGATGGTGTAGCTGCTGGCCTGCCAGTCGTAGACCAGCGAGCCACCATCATCGAAACGCCACACCTCGACATGGTCGCGGTTGTCTGGCTGGGCACCGGCATTGCCGTACAACCCCGGTACGAACGTGCCCTGAGCTGGCTCACCGCTCGGGCTGATCAAAGCGCCCTGTTCGTCCAGGCTTGGCGCACGCCAGTGCCGGGCCTTGCCAGCAGCTTGGCTGTGCCAGCGGACCCAGGCGCTGGTCCATCCAGCACCGTCGGATACGCGGACCATCGCGGCAGCCAAATCGACCGCCACCACCCGGCAAGGAATGATCAGCCCCGCCAGCATGCGGTCATGGGCTGCGCTCGCGTAGCTCATGTCATGGCCTCCGGGGGCTGGTAGTCACCATCGGAGATCGGGCCGCCGTCTGGGCTGATACCCCACAGCAAACTGCCGGGGGGCTGATTGGGCCAAGGCCACTCTTCCTCGCCGAGGTAGATGCCCTGCGTCCACTCGACGACCCACACGGCGTAACTGTCCAGTTCGGGTCGGGTCCAATCCTGCGCCGAATTCACGAACTCGGCCTGGTCGACCGGCAGCCCCCACGATTGAGTGCGCAGTAGCACCGCCATTTGCGCCGCCGCGAAGGCGGCTTTCTGCTGGCATTCCACATCCTCACCAGCGACGATGAAGCGCACTTCCAATCGGGCAATCAGCGCCGTTTCCCCCGTACCTTGATCAAGGCCGGGCTCAAAACCCGCCAACTCGATCACTGCCGCTGGCAGATCTATGCGTTCCTTCATGTGCGGCATAGTGCAAACACAAGCCAAACCAGGGATTGCCCGGTAGATATGTGCCTCAATGGCTTGATAAAACAGCTCCAGGTTGAACTCATCCTCAGACACGGGCAGATCCTCGCAAGTACTTCTGCAGTTCAAAGTTCAGCTCCTGCTCAAGGACTTTCAGCAGGTGCTCATGCGCTTGCTTGGTCCAGCGCTCGAAGTGTGGGCGCACGTCATCCAGGGATATCTTGGCTTTGGCCAGCGGGTAGCGGCTGCCGTTTTCACTGATCCAACCCGAACTCGCACCACCACCGCCAGAGACTTCGCTGTCGGGGTAGTCGCTGGCCTTGAAGTGCTTGCTGGCCGTGCGGATCCAGATGTCTGGCTGACCGCCATACACTCTCCGGTAGAACGCCCCCTCATAGCGGCGCCCCGCCACCGAAACGCCCGACCGGCTTTGCCGAGGTCGGCCAGCGCGGCTGGCCTCGATCGGGTTGATACCGAACCACAGCTTGCCCTGACCGTTGCTACCTACCGGGTAGGCCCGCAGACGCTGCCGAACCGCACCAACAGCAACCTTCTCCTGCCGACTGACCGCCCGGGCGACATGCGTTCGCAACCAGCGCAGGGTTTTGTTAATCGCCCGGCGCTGGGCGGCGGCGGCTGCCTTGGGTACTAAAGCAGCGAAGTCGGCAAACGCCTTCAGGTCCGACTGGTCGGCCTGCAGACTGATTAGGCCACTGCTCGCCGACTGCTTGTGATAGCTGCCAACGCTCATCAAACCTCCCGCAATATCAGGTTGATCCAGCCCGTACCGTCCGGCTCCCGCTTGCTGATGACATAGCGTCCACCGCCATCCTCAGGCGCGAGCAGGCAGACCAGGTGCTGCCCCTCCTTGATACCGTTCGCCTCTGCGATCCGTACTGCAAAGACCGGCTCGCGCACACCGGTGTTGATGCGGCCGATCTTGGGTTGCAACCAAGGTGCCGAGAAGAAACCCGGCACCGGCTCGTCACGCCCTTCGATCATCGCCTCATCGCCCAGAACCTCTAGTAGCTGCGTGTCCATCGCTGCCACTTGGTCACGGAAGGCCATGGTTACTCACCGTCGTCTTGGTCGTCCTTAGCGGGGAGCTTCCCGCGAGGCGCGATTTTGCCTTCATCGAGCAACAGCTCAAGGAGCTCCTTGTTCGGCGGCACGTAGGCTTCGCCCTTCTTGTAGATCTTGCTGCCGTCCTGGACGCAACCGTCTACCACCACGTATTCGATTTTCGCCGCCATGTCACACCACCTTCGCGTAGAGGAAAGCGTTGGGTTCCAGCATGCCGGCCAGGGCGGCGCTCTGCAGTTTCAACCAACGTGCGCTCGGATCTGGGGTGACCCAGCTTTTCGGGAAGCGCACCGCCTCCACCAGGCCGCTCTCAATGGCGTCGATGTCCTGAATCGCGCCGTACAACATCGCGTTGCGCGTTGAAGTCGCGCCAAGAATCAACCCACCAGCAGGCACCATCTGCTGTTCGTCCCCGCCATCGTCCAGGTACCACTCGTCATACACATACAGGTCGATGCCCGGATCGTTCAGGTAGCCCAGGTAAGTCACGCCGTCGGGCAGCAGCTCAGGCTTGATCAAGCCCATATCTACACGGCGGCTATTGAGCTGTTTCAACACGGTTTCATTACTTTGAAACGCATCCTGGGCCTCACCGCTGAGCACCGCGACGTTGCCGGTGCGCCCGGAGTCTTTGGCGATCTGTCGCTTCCACTGCCGCAGGTTGCCGATGGGGTCAGAGTCCGAGCTGTTCCAGCGGCCGGTGGCCAGGGTGACCTTGTGGCTGTCTTCCATCAGGAAGTCGATGGTGTCATCCACGCCCTCGCCAACCACACGAACCCGGCCGGTGCTCAACGCCTGAGCGCACATCCACTCTTCGCGACGGGTGATCTCATCGTCCAGCTCGGCCAGGTCACGCCCCAGTTGCTCACCCGCACGTTCCAGAGGGGTACGGGCAGAAAAGGGGTTGTCACCGGCAGCACGCTTGAGGATCTGCTCGGCACGGGTTTTACGCTTCGGCTGGATGTATGGCGGGGTGTAAGTCTCGCTGCTAAAGCCGGTACGCAGTGAGATGCTGCCCGGCAGCGAAGGGTGAACGAACGGCGCCATCGTGCGTTGGCCTTTGACGATGTCGATGGTCACCGCTTCGGTACCGAAGGTCACCGGGTTGGCACCGTTGAAAAAGGTATTCATCAGGAAACGTCGCGGCAGTGTCATCTGCTCGACCGCGTCCAGCATGGTCAGGGTGTCGAAAATATCGGTCATGGGGGCTCCGGTCAGCGAATGAAGAGGCACAGAGGTCGCAGCGCGGCCTTTGCGGCGGCCAGGGTCAGGCCCTCGCCGAGAGTGAGTTGGCTGCCCAGCACTTGGCCGGTCAGGCGGATCGGGGCGTTCTTGGCGCCACCCGTGGTGTCGACGTCCTGGTCGAGGATCGCCGTCGGTAACTGCGACCCATCATCGGCTGCGGCCTTGCACAGCAGGTATTCCTTAGTGGCGGATACCTGTCCCAGGACGGCGCCACAGCTCAAGGTTTGGCCTGCAGCAATGACACCGGTATCCATCGCGATGGGGAAGTCGCCCGCAGACAACTGCCGTGGCTGGTAGGTAGTGCGTTTGGGGTTGCTCATGGGTGTCTCCAGTTAACGGCGCGAGGCGCCTGAAACAATGGCGCTGACGGCGGCCTTGCGCTCGCCTTGCTTGCCGTCGCCGGTTGGGGTGGTGCCGGTTACGCCCTGGGCATCGCTCTTGATGCTTGCCAGCGAAATACCGCGATCCTGTGCGGCCTTGAACATCACCAGCGCGGTCGCTTCAACAGAGCTGCCGTTATCGATGGCCGCCTCGATTTCCTTCTCGAAGCCCTTGCTGGCCAGCGCATTGATGCCTTTGATCCGCTCGCGCTCTTCGGTAGCAGCCTCGGTACGGATCGAGGCGATGTCCGGCTGGTCAGCCTGGGCAATCTCGATGGTGTTGACGTCGGTACCGGCAGCCAGTGCCGCACGCAGGTCTGCCGTGGTCTTGACGGTGGTCATGGTGTATATCCTTGTGGAGGTGATGGCCGGTTTGGCCAGTTCGGTGATCAGGGCTTCCAGCGAGCCCACGCGATGGGCCAGGCCGTGCTTGACGGCATCAGCGCCGACACGCAACCCGCCGTGGTCGCCCATCTCGGGGACTGTCTCGGCATCGACACCCAGGTTGCGGGCAACCTTGCTCACGAAGACATCGCCCAGGGCGTCGATGGTCTCGCCGAGCTTGCTGCGCCCTTCCTCGGTGGAGAGGTCCAGGCGCTTGTTCGGGGCGTTGCGGCTGACGATCTGGTATCGCTTGCGGCCGCTGGCCGACTCGTTTTCGACAACCGCTTCGACAACGACGCCGATGCTGCCCGCCAGACTGGCCTCGTCGATGACGATTTCGCTGGCTGCCGAGGCGATCCAGTAACCTGCGCTCGCCCCCGTGCCGCCGATGTACGCGACGATGCGTTTGCGGGAGCGCCCGGCAAAGATCATCTCGGCCAGTTCGTTGATGCCCGACGCCACGCCACCAGGGCTGTCGATGTTGAGCACGATGGCCTTGACCTTCGGGTCATCCAAGGCGCGCTGGATATCGGTGGCCAGGACCTGAGTACTGGTCGCGCCGCTGATCTCGGTGAACAAGTTGGCGTAGCGAAAGATCGGCCCTATGACCGGTACCACCGCCACGCCGTTGCGCAGGCTGACACTGCGGGTTTCTTCCAGCCGCTCGCCGCGCTTGGTCGCCAGTGCCACCGGATCGCCCATGCGATCAGAGATGGCCAACAGGTTGTCCAGGGCGTCGGGCAGCATCAGCCAGGGCTGCGAGGCAGCCAGCTCAAGTGCTCGCGGCATGTTTAATCCTCTTCGGTTTTGGGCTCAGGCGGGTTTTCCAACCCACCTTTGGGCAGGGCCTGCAGGTTGTGTTTGCGGCGCTGGTCGACCTCACGCACACGCTGGCGGAACACCTGCTGCCAGGGCTCGCCGGTCATTGCAGCCGTTTCCAGAGTTTCGTTGCTGACGCCGATCTCGATGCGCTTGCCAGCGGCATTGGCCTCTTTGAGTTCATCGATGGCACCACGCGCCGGCCCGATCCAGATGGCCTGGCAGTACGCTCTGCGCTTGGCTGGGTCGCCGTATCCCGGCAGATCGATCAGGCCCCTGGCCACCGCTTCATCGATCACCAACTCGCGACTGGGCTGGCAGAAGTCGCAGGCCAGCCACCAGCGGCGCAGGCTGTAGAAACGCCATGCCTGCAGCATCGCGGCGCGGGCAGCGCTGTAGCTGCTGCTGTAGTGCAGCAGCAGTTCTTCCAGCGGCAGCTCCAGGGCGGCGCCAATCTCTTTCACCACGGCGGTGAAGAACGGATCGAACTGGGCATTCGGCCGACCGGGGTTGGCCACAACTGGTTCCTCGCCCACGCCGAGATCAACCACAGCGCCCTCGCCCAGGGCCAACTCTCCGTCGGTGGTGTCATCCCCGCCTGGGCTCTCTTCAGCCAAAGCCGTCATCGGCAGGTTGCCTGGCTGGAAGTCGCTGCTCTTTTTGATGAACACGGTGAACATGGCCGAGATCACCGCCGCCATAAGCTCGGCACTGGCGTAGCGCTCAAGCTTCTGCAAGGGTTCAAGCACCGGAGCCAGATAAGGCATGCCCCGCTTCTGGCCGGGCCGTTCCTTGTCCGCCATTACATGCAACACGCGGCGGCGGCCTGTCTCAGCGCCGAACACGCTCAGCCGTTCCCAGCTCAGGGGCTTACCCGCGAGGTGCTCGCCGACATAGCCGGTGCAGACGTGGTACGCCACGGGCGAACCCAGCCCATCGAACTCGACGCCATCGACCAGGTCGACCCGGTCCAGGCCAGTATTCGGGTTGCTGACCCGGTCGGATTCGATCAACTGCAAACGGGTGCTGAAGATGCAGCCGGGGCGCTCCTGGTCCGGGCTGGCCACGAACACATCGCCCGCGACCATTGACGACACCAGGACCAGCGCCTGGAGCTGGTAATGGTTGAGCGTGGCCTCCGCATCGCACTCCCGAGGGTCGTCGGCGTACAACGACCACAGGCGGTCAAGCTCGCCGTTCAGGTCGTCCGCCGCCTCTTCGCTGATACCGAGCGCCGCATGGTCGACCTGGGCGCGGCAAACCAGGCCGGTACCAACCACATTGGTACGCAGTCGGGTGATCGCCGCACGAGCGATCAGGTGGTTACGCATGGCATCGCGTGAGCGAGCCACCAACATCCGCCGCTCGCTCTGGTTGAAGTCGCGGCGCGGACTGCCCAGGCCTGGGATCCAGCTGGCCATGCTACGGAGCATGCGCGAGGCACCGCGCCACCGGGTTTCGACCCCGCCACCGCCACCCTGGGCAACGATCTGCTGGCCACCCACCGTAGCCTTGGCAAGCTTCAGGGCTTCGCGCATCAGTAGGTCAGCAGCTCGCTCAGGCTTTTTGAATGGCCACATGCTCAAACCCTCACGTACGAAACGCGGTTGCGGCCACGGTGCTGGAGCGCTGCCGCCTCAGCGGCGACCTGCTCGGCGTACTGTTTCTCCAGCAGACGCAGGCTGTTGAGTTCGGCCATCTGGACCTCACGATCCGCCCGGCGCAGGCGCTGGCCGTTTTTCAGGACGGCCGAGATCGCCGCCCGAACTTCCGCAAGGCGTTGTTGTGCTTCTGTCATGGTGAACCTCGATTAGCTGACGCGGCTCCGAGTGCCACGCCCGCGAGTCACAGCGCGGCGAGGCACCGGCGCTACCGCCTGCTCAGTGTTGAAGAGGGTAGGCTGAAGCTGTTGCTGCTCCAGCTGGTCCCATTCGTGATCGCGCAGCAGGTGGGTCTTGAGGCTGCGCGCCGCGTGCAGGGCGTAAACCTCGCAGTCCAGGGCTTCGTTGCGCCGCCCTGCTTTCTTCTGCCAGACCATCTTGCTTGGCTGTCGTGGGTGCGGCGCCAGCACTTCGTTGGTGACCTGCTCGTAGTAATCAGCGCGAATCTCGCTGTACCAGTGCATGCGGCCGGGCCCACTGCCCGAGAGCCGCATACGGCCATCGATCAGCGTCTTGGCCTTGTGAGTGCCAACGATGTAGACCCGCAGCCCGTACTTGGCAGCCTTAGTATTGTCCTGGCTGGTGTCCGCTGACTGGGCCGGTTTGGTGAAGATCTCCCGGTCCCGGCTGTCGATCGATGCGCCCTTGATCGCCATTATGTTGAAGCGCTGCCGATCCCGAACGTAGGTGTAAACCGCATCGTTAGTGTTGCCGTCGGAGCTGTCGATACTCACCGCTGACACGGCCAGCTGAGCGCCGCCCTCGGCGGGTATCGGTGTGGCGATGATCTTGTCCAACTCAGTCCATACCGGATCGTGGGGATCAATCGGATTGCCCTCCAACTCGCCCCAGTACAGCCGCCAGGACTCTTCTCCCCTGCCCCAGCCCACGATCACCAGGGCCAGGCGGTCACCTTGAACGTCCACGCCGACGGTGACCAACAGCACGCCTTTCGGCGCGGTCAACTCGGTGTAAGGTTCGGCGCGCTTCTCCAGCTCGTCCGTCTTGGGCGCATTGCTCTTGTACTCATAGCACTCGCCCATCTGGCTGTTGGTGAACGCGATCATCGGGCCGTGGTTGCCGTTCGACGCGGCGTGTTCGGCCTGGAGCTTCTTCTCCATCAGCACTTCGAATCGAGAACCGTGGAACGTGGCATACAGCTCATTGAGGATGTAACCCGCGATACCCCGAAACTCGGCGGTAGCCTCCCAACGGCCGTGCTGGAGGTTGGCGTTCTTCTGGTGGTCGTCCCAGATCTCGCCGCAATGAGGGCAGGCGTAGTACGCCGTTTCCGGCCGACGCTTGCCATATACCTCGTGGTGATAGCTGGGATCTTCGTCGCAATACAGGTGCTCGAAGCTCAGCGCATGCGACTGACCGCAGCCATGGCATGGCACCAGGCCAATGCGTTTGTCCGACAGCTCCAGCTCCGCGTCAATCGCCGAGAGCCCCTTGATGGTAGGCGTGCCACCGATAATGATCTTGGACCGCCGGAACGTTTTGAGGCGCTCCTTGGCCAGCTTGATACTGTCCCCCTGCCCCCGTAGGTTGAGGTTGCAGTCATCTGGCTCTTCAACCGCGACCCGAGGCACTGGCGTGGACTTTACGCTGGAGGGGCTGTTTGATCCGACCATCTTGAGGAAACCGCCAGGGAAGCGCTTGAAGTCCTGGCGCTGCTGCAGCTTACGGCTGCGGAGATCGACCTTCTTACGCAAGCGCTTGGTCGCCGCGATCATCGGCTCCAGCTTTTCAGCAACGTACTGCTTGGCCGCTTCGGCCTTGGGAAACAGAATCAGGATCGGGGACGGATCAAGGTCTATCCACTTGCCGATGGCGTTACCCATCACACCTGAGGTCCAGGCCACCTGGGCGGACTTGCGACCAACGATCTCGAACACGTTCGGATCGTCCAGGGCTTCCAGCGGGCCACCCGGCCAGACCAGGTGAGGCGTGACATCGAAACGGTATTTACCTGGCTTGCCCGCCTCTTCAGTGGAGAGGTAGCGGTACTTGGTGGCCCACTCGATGATGCTCATTCGTGGCGGCGGCGCCCATTTTCGGCACGCCCGGCTGATGCCCTTACTCGCCGTCTTCTTCAGAGCCCTCCTCATCGTCCGGCTCGTCAGGATCCCATTCGGGATCATCGTCATCCTCGTCATACGCGGACAACCTCCTGAGTATTAGTTCGATGGGCTCGCGGATCAGTTGGTCGTCAACTTGGACGCCGTACTGCGCGGACAAAGTTGCGGACAACTCATCCGGCAGAGTGTTGAGCAGCTCGATCTTGGCGGCGGTAATGACAGCCTCGAAGCGGGAAACCATCTCTGCCTCGATCACGACTTCGCCCAGGTCCTTGGCCAGCGCCAGCTCTTCGCGGTCGCCGCGTAGCCTGTCTAGCCGATCCCGTGTGCTTTCTTTCTTGCCGTTCAACGCAGCCTGGCGCATGAGCCACTCGATCACCGCCTGGGTGTCGTACTGGTTTTCGTTGCCGCGCCCCACGCCAAACTCGATCACCGGCATTCCGTCCTTCTGCCAGCGGCTGAGGGTGCGCTCATCTCGACCGACGATCTCACCAAGTTCGGCCTTGCTGACTGTCCTTCCCATTGCTAAGTCCTTGAAAAGACGGACATCCCTGCACACACCTCAGCTGCAGAGATTCCGCGAGTCCCCGTACCCGTGTAGGGGGCGGCCCAGGGGGAGGACCCAGAAAATTGGCACCCCCACCCCCACCCCGCCTGGGTCACTGACCAGCACCACCGCTCGATGGCGGCACATCGCAGACACCCAGGCGCTTGGCGGCCCAACGTTCGTACAAGCCGATTGCCACGTCGGCACCGGCCATGGCCGTGAGGCAACCAACAGCCCCCGCCGACCAGATCGACAACCCCAAGGAGTACAAGAGCATGATGGTCGAGAGCCCGCAGACGATGCAGGCACCTGACCGCAGGGCGATCCGCCGCACTAGTCCCCAGCCCCGAGCACCGGCCTTGTCTGCCCGCCACATCTCACCTGACACCCCGCCGACCAGGGCCAGTACGATGACCATCCAGATAGGCATATCAATCAGCGTTTGCTGTTCACTAGTCATGTCTTTAACAACTTCTCCTCATGCAGGGTGGATATGGTGCTAATGTCAAAATGCAACCACAACATAGGCTAAGGAGGCCTTATGCAGTTCTTGCACAAACGCGAACACTTGAACGAAGGCGATGTTGTCGAGGTACAGTGCTCTCACCAATGCAATGTTCGACTGACCACCGACTCTCAGTTTTCGAACTTCAAGAATGGTAAGAAGCACACGTACTACGGTGGCTTCTACAAGCAACTGCCTGCACGCATCGCTGCGCCACATTCCGGCTACTGGAACATCACTATTGACCTAGGTGGTGGGTCCGCCCAGATCCGCCACTCGATTACTATCCACCGAAATGACTAGTTCACCTCGACACTGATCAAGCGCCATCATCAGCGCTCGTTCTAAACGCTTGAGGGTTCCATCTGCTCCGTAGGTGTTGCTGGTGAAGCCGCCTACGGGGCTCCTCGACCAAATCAATTCGCCCCCCTCATCTCGTACTTCAACTCGCATCGTCATCTCCTTGCGTACTCCCAAAAGAAAACCCCGCCAAATGGCAGGGTTCTCAATGCACCTAAGACCGGAGCAATTGCATGGCACAGTGGTTGTTGGGTCAGCGCCTAAGCGCACTTTTCATATCGTGGCGCCTTTTTACATGCCACCGGAAAAACCGAAAAGAGGTGATTTTCGGTTCGCAGCCTTGACGCTACTTCGACGCATCCCCGGCGCATACTCGGCGCATTGTTAGCCGACGGACGGTATGCCGTCGATTCGGACCAGAGCGCGCTATAAGAATCGATAACACCTGCAAATGCAGCGCCTTGACCCAGTTACGGTAGGTCCGATCAGCATCTTCGGCGAGCCCCACCTGGTGCATTTGCTCGCGGATCGTTGCGCCATGCAAGTAGCGGAACTGGGCCAGCTTTGCCAACGTTGCACCACGCTGATCACGGCGCTCCAGTTCAGCGACCGCTGCATCGACTTCTGCCGCTGAGTGATCCAGACCAGCTCCGGCTACCAGGATACGCGCACCAGATGATCCGCCTCGGGGGGCTGCCCCCTTCCATTCCATGATGCTGCCCATTTGGCTGCCTAATCCAGCATCCTGCCCAAGCAGGGACCGCTGCCTGCCCCAATGACACATTAAATCCGCTACCGCTTGTAGGCGTTCAGTCTGATCCATTGTCATTGCCCCCTCACCGTAAACTGAACCCGACACACATTCACGCTACCCAACACAAACCCAACACAGTTAAAACTCAATAAAATCAATTGATTGCCTATGGTTGTGTCGAGTGTGTTGGGTTTGTTGAGTTTTTGAAGTTTCGCATGGACTTTGAATTCACCTATAGCGGCGCCACTAAAGTTGGCGCGCCTGCGCGTGCGCGTGCGCAAACCCAACACACCCGCCACGGATGCCCGCCCCCCTGCTGATTCCGGGGCTTGAGACTGTGTTGGCCTGCCAGAACGGACCCAACACCAACCCAACACACCCACCACACTTACTGACGCACTCATGCCGCGATCCCCTTGACGTGCTCCCAAGCGTCCACGTTCCAGCCGGCGAGCTTTGCCCGAGCACGCCACTCGACGACGTTCTTGCCCAGCTCGGCCGACTTCAAGGAAGGGGGCAGGGAGGGATCGCCGTCACTGGGAAAGAAGAACGCGGCGAAACGCCGGTTGTTGCCATCGGTCCAGGGGATCGCCCGCGTCTTCTCCACCGTCGCGCTGAGCATCAGCGAGAACTTGGTCTGACTCATGGAGTGCTCCTTATTGCGTGAGCACCACTCGAGGAACAGTGCATACAGATCGCTGGTGAGGCAGCAACCCCATAGGTCATGCCCCAGCTCGCCAGTACGCCAAAGGAAAAGGAAGGTTTGCCAGGCCGTGCGACTCAGGGCTACCAACCGCTGACGCGCCTCGGTATCAGGCGGACGCGTGCGCTGGTCAAACTCACCCAGGTCTACAGCCAACAGCCAGCCATACAACGCCGCCACCCCGCCGTTGGCCAGTTCATGACTGATCGCCTTTTGCCGTTCGACCGGCAGCGTCTCCATTGGCCACATAACCAGCATTCGGCGGTCAGCGTCGCTGATCGGCCACGGCATGATCTCGTTACTCAGGAAGACCGCGTTCATATGGTTGGCTTCCTCCCAACCATTGATGAACTTGGACTCCATGCGCACCGTCTTACCGGTGATCATGTGCTTGATCTTGCCCACCTGGTTGTAGCGTTGATCCCGGCTGACGACTTCTTCGAACACCGCCCATAGTTTGCGGCTTTGCCAGGCGTTGAAGCTGCCCTCCAGCTGCGTCTGCCCGACGGTCGCCGCGTATTGGCCATACAGCTGGCCGAACACATCAGCAAACAGCAAACTCTTGCCGGAACCCTCCATGATCGAATGCATCAAGACGGCGGTGTCCATCTTGGCTCCCATGTGCTGCAGCGGATACGCAAGCCACTTGACCAGCCAATCCAGCGCCTTGTTGTCATGGTTGCAGAGGAATGAGATCAACCATCGCAGGTTCTCGCATGCGGCGTCATCACGCACCGGCTCCAGGGGCAACCCGTCGAAGGTATTGATGTAAACATTCGGGTCCTTGCGCATGGTCGGGTCGAACACGATATGGTCGACGTCCACCACCCGACGATCCTGGCTGTTCAACCACCACTTGTATTCCTCGCCCAGGGCCATCTTCACAGCGCCTTCAGCGATGCGCCGTTTCTTCTCGCGGTCCCAGACGTCCTTTGTGCCGTCGATGTACACATAGCGTTCAATAGGGTCCATCTTCAACGCTGCGCCTTTTTTGGCCGACAGACGCCGCGCCTGGTCCAGCTCTTGGACCTTCTCCGACGCGATCAACTTCTTGTCGGTCCGCTCCATCCATTCCTTCGCGAGCGGCTTGCCAACCAGGGCCTCGAAACCGGTCCGCTTCATAGGCTTACCCTTGTCGAAGTCCCACACGTTGGTGGTGCTCTCGACCAGGGCGAACCGCCGCATCGCTCCGTCGATGTCCAAACCATTACCCCCCGCGCCCCCTTGGCCTGAGGAGCCGGCCGAGCTGGCTACCTCGCTATCCAATGCTTCGCGGGCCACACCTTCTTCCTGTTCAGTTGTGGCCGCACCGGCTGGCTGCCTCACGGGCTCATTTACCGATGGGGCATGGGGAAGCTCGCCGAGAGGCGGTGGGGCTGGTGGACGCGACTTAACATCCAAACCGAGGGCCTTCGCAGCCGCTCTGGTCGCTGCCCGCTGGTCACCGTCGTGCATCAGGATGCAGAAAACGTCGAAAGCGTCGTTCTTGTGGCCATTGGCAAGCGGATCGGAGCTGTGATGTGAATAGAGCTTGCCATCGATGATGGTCACTCCTGGATCGCCACTGCTGCTGTGCGGGCACAGCCACTTGTCACCTCTACGCTCGTAGCCGTGGGCCTCGATCAGCGTTGCGATGTCGTGACAACGGTTGAACTCGGGAATGACCTCTGGCAGTCGATCTCCAGAACGTTCAGCGGCTAAGTGGGGCCTCGAGGCAGGAAGGGCCGGAGCAGCTGCAGGCTTAGGCGCCCAAGGACACACCGCTTGCGCCTGAGCCTTGAGTTGATCCCATCCAAGCCAAATTGCCAACAATTCAGCTGGCAGCTCAGGCATGCCCTCAGGCGGGGGTGGATTGCGCCAAGTGTACGGCTGGCCAGTACCAGGATGAATGGATGGCGGCAGAACGTCTTGAACAGCACCACCCCGCAGTTCGAACACGGTTGTCCGTTTGAAGGGCTCTGCAGCCATGCGCAGCGCGGCTACCCTGCCCGCGTCACCCGCCTTTTTGGCTGCCACCATCTGAGCGGTGAGAGCCTTCAGAATCGAGCCATCCGGGTCCGCCTGGTTGGGCCAAGTGAGCGAGCGACGACTCAATTCAACGCCTGTAGGCACCCGAAACATAACGCGAAAACGCGCAGGGTTACCCACGGTGGTGGGATGGGCGGCGGCAAGCGCATCGAGGTCCAGCCCGAATGCCTCCTGCAGGACCTGCCGCGACATCTCTACTTCATCAACGTCCAGCGAGCACACCTGGCTTGGGCCAAGCACTACACCAAGGTTGTGGGTTGGATGAGCAGCCCAGAACGCCTCGGCCGCGTCGGCATCAGTGAAGTAACCACCGGGCTTGTTCCAGGCGTCCCCCTTGGGCCCCTTCTCTCCTGGTTCAACGGGTACCAGAGCGAGCCCGAAAGTTTCGATATAACGCCGCGACCATGCCGCAATCGAATGTCCTTTGGGCTCGCTCATCTACGCCGCTCCCGCAGCTCCTGGCAACTCACGCAGGTCTCACAACCCGCGACCAATTGCTGACGCAGCAACGGAATAGCGTCGTCGCAATCCTCACAGAACTGGGCGCTAGGTTTGCTGGGCTTTTGCGTATGGCGCTGAAGCGCCATTTGAAGGAAGTACTCGGCCTGCTCGTTTGCAACGTCGAGAGGATCTGGATGGTTAGCCATTGGTGCGGTCCTCCATGGCCTGACGAGCACCGGCCATGATGGCCAACACCTGCCGGATCACATCCATGCCGCGCTGTTCAAGATGCAGCACCTCATGCAGCTCCCAGATATTGTCCGCCGCACCATCGTGCATGCTGCTAACGAACTCGCCAGCCTCATCAAGCAGCTTGCCGACAGCTTTAAGCGCTTCATTTGTGGCAGGAACTGGCTCCGGGCGGTACCACACAACTCCCGCCGCCCTGCAAATCGCGTCGAGCACCCTTGGATCGGGCCTCAATGCCAGAAACTCTTCTAGCTCATCGGGCGAAAGCCAGCGGCGCTCTTCATTGGGGTTGAGCTTTTTCTGCAGAGCATCGACATCCATGCCCATCTCATAAGCTGCTGAAGTAATGCCGCCCTCTGGATCGCGCCCTGCACGATAGAGCGCCCGCCGAAGCCTGAGGACCACGCCTGGACGTGGAAATAGATCAATACGACTCATAACCGTTAAACCTCGATTAACGGTGTAGCCACAGGATTGGGCAAGCCCTATCCTACGACCACGACCGATGTGCCTGTTCAAGTGTGTTGTGCGACACGGCATGTCGTTCTAGTCATCCGGTGATTCTTGTGGTGAGAGGCAACCGGATGGCGGGTGTAGCGGTGCTAATACATCGTCAACGCTGAGCTGGGAGGTTCTTGTGGTGAGAGGCCCAGCTCAGCACTCCTTACTTTTGGGGCTTATTTGCGATCTTGATTTGCTCTTCGTAGAACTGCTCAACAGCCTTGCCCACCTCATAGCGGACTGCCGCCCCCTTCGTTGCGCGATAGATAGTCGGCTGGGTAACCCCCACCCGCTCAGCAATTGCCCGCTGGGAGAATCCCAACTCAATCAGTTTTTGAAGCATCTCTTGAATGGTCATTGCACCCACCGATGCGTTATCGAATTGAGCGGATAATACCCAAACGAATTAACCAGAGCAATACAATTCCGATACGCAAACGAATCGAGCAATAGCCGTGATTGGAAAACGCATAGCCCAGCGAATGCAGGAACTAGGCTGGTCGGAAGGGGAACTAGGTAGGCGTTCAGGCGTACCTCAACCCACCATCCACAGGATCCTGACAGGGACATCCGCTAGCCCTCGCCAATCGAATGTCGAGAAGCTTGCAAAAGCCCTGGGGGTTACCAGCGAGTGGCTCTGGAAAGGAGGCGAAGCTCCTGACATGACTGTTGGACCTAACTCCAACATCGAGCCAGGTCCTCGCGTTCGCGGCTTTGTCCCTCTGATTTCATGGGTCCAGGCCGGGGCGTGGTGCGAGATGCAGGACGTGCTCGAGCTGCAAGATGTGGAGACGTGGCTTCCCTGCGCCGTATCCCACAGTAGCGGTACCTTCGCGCTACGAGTAAGGGGGCTTTCGATGTTCAACCCCCATGAGCGGCGGTCATTCAGGGATGGCGACATAATCTTTGTAGATCCAGCTAAAGACTACGAGAACGGGTCACTTGTTATAGCCAAGCTACCCGACAGCCGGGAAGCGACCTTCAAGCAGATCGTCTGCGAGGGAACGCGCCAATTTCTCAAGCCACTCAATCCCTCCTGGCCCGACCCAATCATTGAGTTACCTGATAGCGCACTGATCTGCGGCGTGGTGATTTCGAAAGTGGAGATTTTCTAACCAAACCTCCTAACCGATCAATACGAATATGTATTGACCTGATAAATTCGTTTGAGTATTGTCTGGACCGCACCCCCCTCTCACCACTGAGGTCCAGACATGCAACCCATACATATCGCTAGTGAATGCAAGGTCTACTTGCATCCAACCACCTGCACTCGCCCTGCTATCGTGGACGCTTTCCAGCGTCGCACCGGGCTCCAACTGATTGTCTCTCCGACAGGAATCGTTCGCGCCATCCCCGCTGGAGGTGCCGCATGAGCGAGTACATTCTCCCCCTCAAGCGAGTCATGCTGCTTCAGCACGTTCTGGAAAATGGCGGCACAACCACCTGCCCCATGCGCCGACCTGAGACGTCCATTGACGCTCGAATCGACGTTGAGAACGATGACCGCACTCATCGGCTGAAAGTTACCTTCGGCCCTCTCACCGGCTCTCTCACACTGCAACGCGGCGACTCGGCGAAATACATCGCCTTGCGGGACTTTATGCAAGACCTGGCGAATGGCCGGACTGAGTCTGGGCAACTGTCGCAGCAGGCGTTTGCTCTTATGGAAGCACTCGACAGCGTGAACGGCGTGCTTGAAGGGGATCAGATCGCCTACATCACCCCGACTACCAACTCGGAGCGCCCCTTCGGGGTCGTTGTGACCAACGTACAAGGCGAAATCTGTGCGGCTGTCACCGGCAGATGTAAGAACCATCTTGCAGAATCCGTACGCGTCAAGCTCCGGCCCACCCAAGAGGGGGCGGGGAGCACCCATGACTGACACGCTGGCCCAGCTGCGCAAGCAGTTCACCACGCCTTGCCCAACGCTATCAGCGGTGCGAGAGCAATACTTCCCGCACATAAAGACAGACCGCCGGCTGCGCGAGTTGATCAAGACCAACCGGGTCAAACTCAAGCTCAGCAAGGTGCATAACTCGGCACGAGCGCAAACCGTGGTCTACCTGCACGACCTTGCTGACTTCCTCGACTCCCAATCGAAGCAAACGGCGTAAACGGCGGTCCCGGCCTGTTGGGACACCTTGCTCGGCATCGAACCTCACCACGGCTTCACGGCTTGGTGCCGAGCAACACCTGGAGCACAACACATGCAACAGCAACACTACATCCTGGCCCTCGCAGCCCTTTGGCTGTTCACCCTGGCATTCCTGCCTTTCCTTTTCGCAAAAGCCCGGACTCGCGCATTCGACAGCGGAAGAGCGGCAGGGCTTGAAACCCGCGACGCAATCAACTCTCAGCGGATCGCGTCGATACGCATCGAGCGAGACGAGCTCGCCATCCAGCTTGAAGCCGAACAACGAAAGCACCTCACCATCAAAGCCGCTCTCCAGGGCAGGGTCAAAGAGCTTGAAGACCGGATCATGTCCTACACCGACATGCCGGTGACCAGGGCTGACCACGACCTGCTGACCAAAACCGCCAACACTTTGAAGCTGGCCGGCCGCACCTGGAAGGCCCTGCACGTCGACCCTCAGACCCAGCACGCTAATGACCAGCAACGCTACATCGAAGAGCTCGCCGCCCGCGTACATGCCCAGTTGCGTATCACCCCCGCCAAGCCAACAGACACGGGGGAAGCGGCATGACTATCGCCCAACAGATCAGTTTGGCGGGAGCACAGCAGCACGCCCTGCCCTTCCAGCGCGAGCTTTATGTGGATCTGTTCGCCGGCGCCGGCGGGGCCAGCAGCGGCGGGGCCCGCGCCTACCGCGATCCCGACGTGGCCATTAACCACAACCCAATCGCTATCGCAGTTCACCGAGCGAACCATCGCAACACCCGCCACTACATCAGCGACATCTACGAGGTCGACCCACTGCAGGCGACCGGCGGTCAACCTGTCGGCATCCTGTGGGCATCGCCAGACTGCCGCCATTTCAGCAAGGCGAAAGGCGGCGCCCCACGCAGTAAGAGCGTGCGCTCGCTGCCTTGGGTCGTGGTTCGCTGGGTCTACGTGACCCGCCCACGCCTTTTCCTGATGGAAAACGTTGAAGAGTTCCAGGCCTGGGGCCCATTGGACGACCAGGGCAAGCCGATCAAGTCGGAAATGGGCCGTACTTTCAAGGCGTTTGTCGCCTGCCTCACTACCGGCCTCGCAGCCGATCACCCGGACATGGACGAGATCATCGACTGCATCGGCCAGTGGGTGCCAATGGATGCCTTAGTGCGCGGACTGGGCTGCGACGTGCAGTGGCGTGAGCGCCGCGCCTCGAACGCAGGATCACCCACCATCCGTAAGCGTCTGTTCCTCATCGGCCGCACCGATGGCCGTCCCATCGTGTGGACGAAACCGAAACGACACGAGAATCCCAAGTCGGGTCAACTGCCGTGGCGAACCGCCGCCGAGTGCATTGACTTCACTGACCTGGGCAAAAGCCTGTTCACCCGAAAGCGCCCGCTGGTGGACAACACCTGCCGCCGCGTAGCCAAGGGCTTCTGGCGCCATACCGTCATGGCTGAGCAGCCCTTCGTGCTCCAGCTGGACGAGCAACAGCTGGCAGCGGCGAGTCTCACTGAGTTCGCTAACGCGAGCACTCAACGAACGTTCAGTGCCGCCGAGCCGCTGCGTACTCAGGTTGCGCAGATCAAGGGCGGCCACTTCGCTCTGGCCGCAGCACACCTCACCCACCTGACCCATCACGGGGACCGCTCGGGTTACCCAATTACCGAGGCAACCCGCACGATCACCGGCGCTAACCGAGGCGAGCAGGCTTTGGTCACCGCCTCCATGATCACCCTGCGTAAAGGCTCCATCGGCAACGGCATGGGCCAGCCCGTTAATGCCCTTACCACCAGCAGCGGCCACCACGCGGTCGTAGCCTGCCACTTCGAACAGGCGAACGGCGGGTTCTACAAGGGTGATGGCCGAGCAGCCAAGGCGCCACTGAGCACGATTCTTGGGCGCGGCACCAATCAACGCCTGGCCTCTGCGTACCTGGTGAAGTACTACGGCACAGGCGGCCAATGGCAAGGCATGTACGAACCGATGCACACCTTGCCTACCAAAGAACGCATGGCATTGGTCACCGTAGTTCAGGTGCCCGCCGCGATCCTACCTCCCGAGTTGATGGAGAAGGCCCACAAGTGCGCCCGTTTCCTGCACAAGTACCTGCCGGAGCACTTCCCTGAGCCGGTCGACGTGATACTGCTGGGCGAGCACGCCCTAGTCGATTTCACCCTGCGCATGCTCAAAGCCCCCGAACTGAAGCTCGCTCAGGGATTCAGCCCTGACTACATCCTCGATCGCGGCCTGTTCGAGAACGCAGAAACTGGCCATCTGGAATGGCGCCCCATCAAGAACACTGACCAGATACGCCTGATCGGCAACAGTGTTTGCCCCGATGAGGCTGAAGACCTGATCGCCGCCAATGCGAAAGACCTGATCGACCTGTACCAGCAGGAGGCCGCATGAGCACACATAGCCACAATTGGTACACATCCGAAGGTTACGACGGCGGCCTGCATCACTGCAGAAAATGTGGTCGAGACCACCAAGGCCCCCGCCCCAAAAACCACGACTGTCCAGTGTCGGACGCCGAACACAACGCCGTCGCGTGGCTCGGCCCGGCCGGGCTTTACCGCACTCGCCTGGAAGCCCTGCAGAACGGGGAGCAGCGCATAGAGCCCGTATCAGCGGACCAACTGTTTGCATATGCCCGCGCTCTGGTCCTTATGCAGATCGAGGCCCGCCGCAATGCCTAAACCAGAACGCATCTGGCAGTTCATCAGCGTGGTACTGACAGTGGGGCTGGTTGCCGCACTCACTGCCCTATACCAGGTAGTGCCCTGTGCGCTCGCCTCTAAAGGCATGTTACCGACTGTTATCAATGCCGACGCTGCCACCGCTCTAGTGCTGAGCCCTGCAGCCCGCCGCGCTCATGAGAGGTATTCACTGTGAATACGACTATCAGCTATCAACCTGAGACCAGAACGCCCGGGGGCATGCAGTCCCTGCTTCGCCCAGCGATGTCGGCGATCTGCGACGTGTGCGGCAAGTCTCGTACTCGCCCAGGCGGCCACGACAAATGCTCAAAGGCCCGCCAAGCGGCTGGGTTCATCATCAAGCAGGAGAGCAAGGCATGAGCGTCGACATCCTGAAACTGAAGACTCTAGCCGAGGCGGCCAAGCGTGATCAGTATGACTGTTTGGTACTGAACGACTACGGCATGGCGGTACCGCCAGCGGTTGTTCTGGAACTCATCACAGAGATCGAGCGCCACCGCCTAGAAGCCGAGGGCTGTAAGCCCGAGCTCGTCAACGATCATGCTGGCCACTCCACCGCCGATGTGACGGTCGAGCACACTTTGGCGAAAGCGGAGGGCGGCACGCCCGACCACGACATCCATCCTGGCATGCATCTGGATAAGTGTATTTCTGATAGTCAACTTATTGAATGGCTTGATCAGAGAGGCACTATATGGAGCGACCCCGAAACAACTGAAATAAGATTCCCACACACCGAGTCAGAGACCGGCGAATACACGCATGTTCGTGAGGCACTAATTGAAGCGTACCGACAGGACACCTTAGAGAGGGGGTATTTATGAATACGTCCTTCGTACTGATGGCGCAATACAACGGGCTTGCTGTCATCCCTCTGGAGCAGGTGTGCAACGATTACTTCACACACCTAACTGTAAAGATGTTAGAGCGTAAAGTCTTGGCTGGTCAGATCAAAATCCCCATCACTCGACTTGAGTCCAGCCAGAAGAGCGCCAAAGGGATTCATATCGCCGACTTGGCGCTCTATCTGGACCAACAACGAGAAGCCGCATTAAAGGAATGCGCACAGCTCAACGGATACAAGAAAGCCAGCTGACTTACGCCTTGATCCGGGCGCCCAACTCTACGGGCGCCTTCTTTATTTGCTCTAACCACTTCCAATCGCGGTAATTATCACCCCGCCCCCGCAGATGCGTATAACGGCGTAGTGAGTTCCAGTCCCTATGACCCGAAACACTCGCCACTCGCGGAATATCCCAGTCCATCTCAAACAAGCGACTGACCCCCTCATGCCGCAAGTCGTGGAAGTGCAGGTCCTCGATCTCTAGGAACTGGCAAGCCCTGGTCCATGCGGCCGAGATTGAATCACTGTTGTAAGGGAATATCTCATCGCACTCCCGAGGCATGCTGTGGACAATCGCCCAGGCCTCATCCGGCAAATGGCACCAGACATCGTTACCGATCTTCTGCCCCGGGTTCTTCATGTCCCGAACCTTCACTGCCTGCCGCTCTTCCTCCAGATCAGCCCAGCGGATTCGCGTGATCTCCTCCTGACGACGCGTCGAGAACAGGGCGAAGGCAAGCACCTTTGGCATGTTGATAGACGATGGCCGACGCTTCTGCATCTCGAAGAAGTGCTCAAGCAGCCTGTCCAGCTCAACCATCGCCGGCCGACGATCACGCTCACGGCTTTTCATGTTGTACCCGAGCTTCTTCAACACGGTACGGGCATCACTCATGGCGTGAGGTTCCACCTCATACCCCCAAGCAGGCCGAGCCACCGATAGCACCGATCCGAGGTGTGCGAGATCGTTGCCAGCCGTCTGCGGCTGTACAGCGCCACCTTCAGGGCTCATGCGCCACAAAGCGTAATCAACCAGGATCTGGCTGTTGATAGCAGAGTCCACTACCTCTCCGAAGTGGCTCGCAGCAATGGCGAGCAACGTAGCCTTCTTGGTTTTCCCAAGCGGCCGGACCTTGGCGCCTTCGACCAGGTAGCGGTCAATCATTTCCCGAACGGTGTGCCCCTTGCGGTTTGCTCGCTCGATCGCACCAGGTTCAGCTAGCTCTGTCTCTCGTCGCTTTGCCCACGCCTGGGCAGCCTGCTTGCGGGCGAATGTCTGGCACTCTTGGTAGACTAGGACACCCTTGTTTTTAAGACGGATCTGGACGGTGTAGCTGACCGTTCCGTCGGCCTTTTTTCGTGCTCTGATCGTTGCCATAGATTCCGGTGGTACAAAGGAGATTGTCGGTGGTACATCGTACCACCGAGGTACAAAAAACGCCTTAAAACGTCCAAAAATGGTACAAAATACGTAACCGAAAATGCCCCTAGAATCCGCCTCCACCCCAGTAAACCCACGCCCTGAGCCGTCTCGCCGGTTCAGCGTTGCGCCTATGATGGATTGGACCGACCGCCACTGCCGGTTCTTCCTGCGCCTGCTTTCCAGCAACGCCCTGCTTTACACCGAAATGGTCACCACCGGCGCCTTGTTGCACGGTGATGCCGAGCGCTTCCTGCGTCATAGCGAGGCGGAGCATCCGTTGGCGCTGCAGTTGGGCGGCAGTGTGCCGGCTGATTTGGCCGCATGCGCCAAGTTGGCCGAGGCCGCAGGCTATGACGAGGTCAACCTCAATGTCGGCTGCCCGAGCGATCGGGTGCAGAACAATATGATCGGCGCCTGCCTGATGGGCCATCCGGCGCTGGTCGGCGATTGTGTGAAGGCAATGCAGGATGCGGTGCAGATTCCGGTGACGGTCAAGCACCGTATCGGTATCAATGGCCGCGACAGTTATGCCGAGCTGTGCGATTTCGTCGGTCAGGTGCGTGATGCCGGTTGCCGCAGTTTTACCGTGCATGCGCGCATTGCGATTCTTGAAGGCCTGTCGCCGAAGGAAAACCGCGAGATTCCTCCGCTACGGTATGACGTCGCCGCGCAGTTGAAAGCGGATTTTCCCGACCTGGAGCTGGTGCTCAACGGCGGGATCAAGACCCTGGCCGAATGCCAGGAGCACTTGAAGGTTTTCGACGGGGTGATGCTCGGTCGCGAGGCGTATCACAATCCGTATCTACTGGCTGAGGTCGATCAGCAGTTGTTCGGCAGCAGCGCACCAGTGATCAGCCGCAGCGAGGCGCTGGCCAAATTGCGCCCTTATATTGCGGCGCATTTGGCTTGCGGCGGTGCCATGCACCATATCACCCGGCATATTCTCGGCCTTGGCCAGGGCTTCCTGGGGGCGCGCAAGTTCCGCCAGTTGCTGTCGGTGGATATCCACAAGAGCAAGGACCCTCTGGCCCTGCTCGACCAGGCCGGCGAGCTGCTGCAAGGGCGTTAGCCCCGGAACCTGTGCGCGCTTTGGCACTCGAAGGCTTATCCCCTTCGCCCGCCTGCCAGCCAGCCCTTGAGCGGCTGGCAGCGCTCGGGTAATGTCGATCCATTGCACAGGACAGAGCACGCCCATGACTTCCAAGCTGGAACAACTCAAGCAGTTCACCACTGTGGTTGCCGACACCGGTGATATCGATGCCATCAGCCGCCTGAAACCGGTCGATGCCACCACCAACCCTTCCCTGCTGCTCAAGGCCGCGGCCATGCCCGGTTATGCCGAGCTGCTCCAGCAATCGGTCGCGCACAGCAAGGGCGATGTCGGTCTTGCCTGTGACGCCTTTGCCGTGGCGGTTGGCGCCGGCATTCTGAAGGTGATTCCGGGGCGTATCTCCACTGAGGTCGACGCCCGCCTGTCCTTCGACCAACCGGCGCTGCTGGCCAAGGCCCGGCAGCTGATCGAGCTGTACGACAAGGCCGGTATCGGCCGTGACCGGGTGCTGATCAAGCTGGCCTCGACCTGGGAAGGCATCCGCGCCGCCGAGGTCCTGGAAGAGGAAGGCATCCAGACCAACCTGACCCTGCTGTTCTCCTTCGCCCAGGCCCAGGCGTGCGCCGACGCCGGGGTGTTCTTGATTTCGCCGTTCGTGGGGCGCATCTACGACTGGTACAAGAAGTCCACCGGCAAAGAGTACGTCGGCGCCGAAGACCCGGGTGTGCAGTCGGTGACGCGCATTTACGACTACTACAAAACCAATGACTACAAGACCGTGGTCATGGGCGCGAGCTTTCGCAATATCGGCCAGATCGAACAGCTGGCGGGCTGTGACCGCCTGACTATCAGCCCCGAGCTACTGCAACAGCTGAGCGATGATCAGGGCGAGCTGCCGCGTATTCTCAAGCCTGGCAAAACCGGCGAGGCGCGCCAGCAGTTGACGGAGAGCCAGTTCCGCTGGGCGTCGAACGAAGATGCCATGGCCACCGAGAAGCTGGCCGAGGGGATTCGCCAGTTTGCCCGGGATCAGGAGAAGCTGGAGGCGTTGTTGGCCGCAAAGGCCTGATACAAATCTGGGTTTGCCAGTGAGGTAGATTGCGCGGAGCATCACTCGGTTCGCGTCGTCTGCAATCGCTGGCAAGCCAGCTCCCACAGGTACTGCATGCATAGCAGGCATCCCGGATCAACCTGACCTCCCAATCTTGTGGCGCCTTCTCCGTTGTCGATAACCGATGCATCTTCTTTGCCCTTGGTACTGGCCGGCCCGTTGCTGCGCCGCCTCGAACCCACGCGCATCGTGTTCTGGCTGGTAGCCTGCGAGCCGCTGCAAGCTGAGCTGCAACTGAGCTGTGCAGGTGTTAGCGCCGACATCCACTGCACGGTTGTGCCGATTGGCCGCCTGGCGTTTGTCCACCTGCTCGACATCCGCCTCGACAGCCCGCTGCCATGTGACGAACAGATCGACTACGACCTGATCTTCAACAACCAGGGCATCGCCGACTACGCACCGCACCTGCTCTACCCGGGCGCGCAACAACCGAACTTCGTCTTGCGCTCTCACCTGGAGCACCTGCTCCACGGCTCGTGCCGCAAACCCCACCACCCGGCGGCGGACGGCCTGCTGTGCGCCGACCGCCTGTTGCTGGAAAACCCCGCGCCATTGCAGCGCCCGGCGCTGCTGATGATGAGTGGGGACCAGGTGTATGCCGACGATGTCGCCGGGCCCATGCTGCGCGCCATACATGCGCTGATCGAGCGCCTGGGGCTGTTTGGCGAGCACCTGCAAGGCGCGGTAGTCGATGACAGCGCTGCGCTCTACCAGCATCCGGCCAGTTATTACCACCGCGCCGATCTGCTGCCTGCGCTGGAGAGCAACGAAACCCTGCGCGAGCGCTTTTTCGGTGGCACGCGCAAGCCGATCTTCACCAGCAGCAACGCCGACAACCACCTGGTGACCTTCGCCGAAGTCATGGCCATGTACCTGCTGGTCTGGTCACCGCTGCCCTGGGGCCTGATCGACGTGCAGATGCCGCCAGGTCTCAATGCCGAGCGCCAGGCCCGCTACCGCCAGGAACAGCAACTGATCGAGGGCTTCGTCAGCGGCCTTGGCGGGGTAGCGCGGGTGTTGGCGCATTTGCCGAGCCTGATGATCTTCGATGACCACGACATCACCGATGACTGGAACCTGTCGGCGCAGTGGGAAGAAACTGCCTACGGCCACCCGTTCTCCAAGCGCATCATCGGCAACGCCCTGCTCGGCTACCTGCTGTGCCAGGGCTGGGGCAACAACCCGGATGCCTTTCCCGCGCTGCTGGAGCACTGCCAGGCCTTCAGCCACAGTGCCGACGCCGATGACTACCTCGACACGCCGCTGCAGGACGCCCTGATCAACGAGGTGCTGCGCTTTCAGGGCTGGCAGTTCGTCCTGCCCAGCAGCCCGGCGCTGCTGGTGCTGGACACCCGCACCCGGCGCTGGCGCAGCGAGAGCAACTTCAACAAGCCCTCGGGCCTGCTCGACTGGGAAGCCTTAAGCGAACTGCAACAGGCGCTGCTCGACCACCCTTCGGCGATCATCGTCTCGCCGGCACCGATCTTCGGCGTCAAGCTGATCGAGAGCGTGCAGCGGGTGTTCAGCTGGCTGGGTTATCCGCTATTGGTGGATGCCGAGAACTGGATGGCCCATCGCGGCGCGGCGCAGGTGATCCTGAACATCTTCCGTCACTCGCGCACGCCGGGGCACTATGTGATTCTCTCCGGCGACGTGCACTACTCGTTTGTCTATGAGGTGCTGATTCGCCACCGCCAGCGCGCCCCGCACCTGTGGCAGATCACCAGCAGCGGCATCAAGAACCAGTTTCCCAAACGCCTGCTGGACACCTTCGATCGCCTCAACCGCTGGCTGTACTCGCCACGCTCACCGCTCAACTGGTTTACCAAGCGCCGGCAGATGCAGGTGATGCCGCGCACACCCGCGCACAGCAAGGCCGGCGAGCGGCTGTGGAACAGCGCAGGCCTGGGCCAGGTGTTCTTCAACGAACAGGGGCAACCGGCGCGGATTTTCCAGCTCAACGCCGATGGTAGCGAGGCGACCGAGTTTCCACCGCGCGAAGCTGACTGACATGAGGTTTTGACGGGCGCCAGAACGGCGCCCCGGTCGCCGATCAGGTACGCTCGAGAGCGTTGACCAGGTCGTGGAAGGCTTCGCGGTTGGAGTCGTTCAGGCCCATGAGGATCTTGTGCGCTTCAAGCACTTTGGAGCGCACCACGTCTTCGTTCTGATCCTGGGACGGCAGGTCAGTCAGGCACTCGGGGCACGGGATCGGCCGGTCAACGATGTTGAACACCTGGTCGAAGCCCATCGACTGCAGCAGGCGGGTGATGTCGGCGTGGGTGGTGACCACCGTTGGCAACAGCCCGACCTTTTGCCGCGACAGGATCGAGAGCTTGGCGAGCAAGCCCAGGGTGGTGCTGTCGATGCTGTGGGTTTCTGTCAAATCGATGACGATCGCCGAGAAATTCAGCGCCGTGAAGATCTTTTCAATCGTCGCATCCAGCGCCGAACACAAGGTCAGGCGCACTTCACCGACAAACTTCAGCACGAAGGTGCCATTCTGCTCGGCGAACTGGATTCTACCCGTACTCATTGAAGGTTCCTGCTCAACACCAATAGGGCGATATCATCCGGCATCTCCCCAAGCGTAGCTAATCCGAATCGTTGGCGCAGCCCATCCAGACTGCCCCCTGCGGCCTTGATGATTTCAGGCAGGGCCGCCTCTTTATCTTTGAGTGTGTCACCAGGCAAAAGGTCCAGAATGCCATCAGACAGCAGGGTCAGGCTGAACTGCGGCGGCAACTCCAGGACGTGGTCCTGGTAGGTAGCCTCCTCGAACAAGCCGACCGGCAATCCACGGCCTTCCAGGTAACGGCTCTGGCCCGGGGTATAAAGCACTGGCAACGGCAGGTGACCACCGATGCTGTAGGTCATGATACCGGTATCTTCGTCGATTACACCGCCGACCATGGTCACATGCTTGCCCAGCTTGCAGTTGATCAGGCCGCGGTTGATGTGCCCGAGCACTTCCGAAGGCTTGAAGTCACGCAAGTTGCCGCCGCGCTTGAATTCGAACAGCAGGCGCGTGGTCATGAACTTCAGCAGCACGGTGACGAAGGCCGATGAAGCGCCATGCCCGGAAACGTCTGCCAGGTAAAAGGCGATTCGCCTTTCATCGACGCGGAAGTAGTCGGCAAAGTCGCCCGACAGGTACAGCGACGGAATGATCTGGTGCTCGAACGACAGGTCGTCGGCCACCCAGGGGCTTTCCGGCAGCATGTTCATCTGCACCTGGCGCCCGGCGGTCTGGTCTTCCTGCAGCAGGTGCAGGCTGGCCTCGAGTTCGCGGTTGGCGGTTTCGAGCTTTTCCCGGTAGCGCTGGTTTTCCAGCACCAGGCGTGCGCGGTCCAGCGCCCGGCGTACCGAATGCTCCAGCACTGCGAGGTCTTCGAGCGGCTTGATCAGGTAGTCGGCCGCACCCAGGCGCAGGGCTTCGACGGCGTCGTTCATCACCCCGGCACCGGAGACCACGATTACCGGCAGTTCCGGCGCGCGCTCGGTTACCTGGCGAATCAGCTCCAGGCCGCCCATTTGCGGCATGCGCAGATCGCAGATCACAAGATCAGGGTGTTCCTGTTCGAAGACCTGGAGGCCCTGCTGGCCATTGGCTGCCTGCAGGACACTGAAACCGCTGTCTTCCAGGTAGGCGGCAAGACTCGCACGTACGACGTCGTCGTCATCGATTATCAGCAGCGTTGCACTGGTTTTCTGCATGTGGGCAAACGGCGCCAGGAATAGGTTGGGCGTAGGTGAGCCGCGGCCCACGTACTGGATTCACTTCGAGCTACTCTTCTATGAGTTGTAGGACATGAAAACCTGTCCGGCAAATAGCAGAGGTGCCTTGTAAGGCGCAGACGGTACTCCCATCCGCCGGGCGTTTCAAGGGCACACCGATGGTCGCCGATGCTCTTTACAGCCGAAAGCACCGGGAGTTATAAAAACCCCTTCAACCGCAACGCAATGAAAGGATGCAGACATGAGTTCAGTGCCCACGGACTACAGCGAGAAGCGCGATTTCATTCGCATGCGGGTGGAAGCAGATATAAGCCTGATCCACCAGGGGCAAGTCATCGCCGCCGTCTGCCTGGACCTCTCCAGCAGTGGCATGCAGGTCCAGGCGCCGCAGCCGTTCACGGTTGGCGATAAACTCGAGGTGCGTATCGATTCCGACCATCCGGCGCTCAAGGGCCTGGAAGCGAGCACAGAGGTGGTGTGGATTGCCGACCAGCCAGAAGGCCAGCAGAAACTCGGCTTGCGCATCCTCAGCATGAAATAATTGCAGACACAAAAAAGGCGACCTGAAGGTCGCCGTTTGTTTGCCCGCACAGATCAGAAGTCGTCGACGACTTCGCCATCCTTGACCTTGAATTCGCGATTTTGCAGATACGCATTGCGAATGAAGATGTATTTGTCGCCATTGATCAGCTTTTCTGCCGACAGCAGGCTGGCGCGGGTATCGACTACATCGACGGCCGCGGCGGTGTTGCGGGTCGGCACGTGGTCGATGTAGCGGTAGGGTTCGGTATAGGTGTCCGGGTATTTGGCGATGGCATCGCGCACGGTGCTCGGGCCGAGCAACGGCAGCATCACGTACGGGCCACTGCCCACGCCCCAGTAGCCGAGGGTCTGGCCGAAATCTTCGTCGTTGCGCTGCAGGCCCATCTTGGTGCCGACATCGAAGAACCCGCCAATGCCGAAGGTGGTATTGACGATCAGCCGCGCGGTGTCGACGCCGGCTGCGTGCGGCTTGAGCTGCAGCACGTTGTTGGCCAGGTTGGTGACGTCGCCCAGGTTACGGAACATGTTGTGGATGCCGTCTTCGAGGAACTGCGGGGTGACCGCCTGGTAACCCTGTGCCAGCGGCTTGAGCGCGTAGGTGTCTAGCGTGTCGTTGAAGCGGAAGATCGGCCGGTTGATGCTTTCCCAGGGATCTTCTTCAGTGGCCGCCTGGGCCGCGACGACAGGCGCCAACAGCAGGCCGGCACAGACACAAGCCCGGGTCATCCGATCGATCAGGCCGATCCTACGCATAGTGTTACTCCTCGAACTAGGCAGACGCCACGCGTCCTACGCCAAAAATGAAGCAAGTATAAAGGCTCTGCTGCCGTTAAGCAGCTTGGCATAAACAACGTCGCAAAAATGTGAACAACTGTGTATCGGCAGCGTCACCAAAAAGTAACAACCCAAGCGTAGCCTGCAAAGTATTTCAGGGACGTTGCCATGCCAGACTCCCCCGCCATCACTGCCCTGCTGTTCGGCTTGCGCGGCTGCCTTGTCGAAGTCAATCCGGGCCCTGACGCTCAGGCGCCCCGCCCCACCCCGGGCGCGCTGCCCACCCTTGACTGGCTGCATGAGCAAAAGGTTCCTTGTGCCTGGCTAGATGAACTGCCCGCGGCAGATGGCCGGCAACTGGCGAGCTCGTTGCCGGCCTGGCTCAACGCCTACCCGGCCTGCAACACCCCCTGGCCCGCACCGGATGCCTGCTGGCAGGCGCTGATGAGCCTAAAGGCGGGCAAACTCGACGGTTGCGTGCTGGTCAGTGGCGAACCGCGCCTGCTGCAATCGGGCCTCAATGCCGGGTTGTGGACCATCGGCCTCGCCGCCTGCGGGCCCAGCAGCCAGTGGCAGGCGCTTGGCGCCAAAGAGCAGGAACGCCAGCGCGGCCAGGCCACCTTGCAGTTGTTTGCCCTCGGCGTGCACTCGGTGATCGACCACCTCGAAGCCCTGGCCGACTGCCTGGCAGACATCGGCCAGCGCCGGCGCAAAGGTGAAAAACCCTGAAACAGCACCTTTGATCAGGGTCATGCAAAGCGCCAGCCGGTGGATTACTCTAGTAGACAGGGCATGGACCTTTCACCCGCTAACGGGGTCCATGACTGTGCCTATTCATAGAGGGAGAACACCCATGCCTGCCCAAGAACTGCAAAAGCAACTCACTGAGCTGCGCGAGCAACTGGAGCAGAACCCGCCGCTTTCAGAAGAAGAGCGCCAACACCTGCATGAGTTGATGGAGAAGATCGAGGCCGAGATCAAGCTGGAAGCCGCGACCAAGGACAACAACCTGGTCGATGGCGTCAACCTCGCCGTGGAGCGCTTTGAAGTCGAGCACCCGGGCCTGACCGCCACCTTGCGCAATATCGTTCAGAGCCTGCAAAGCATGGGCATCTAAGCCCACCTGAATAAAAAAGCCCCGTCATCGAACGGGGCTTTTTCGTTACTGGCGAACCAGTCGCAGGTTCTGAAGGGTCACCTGTGAAGTACTGCGGTACGGGTTGATATCCAGCCCGCCGCGGCGCACGTAACGGGCATAGACCGTCAGGTGCTCAGGGTTGAGCAGGCGCTTGAGGTCCAGGTAGATGCGCTCGACGCATTGCTCGTGAAAGTCAGCATGCTGGCGGAAGCTGATCAGGTAGGTCAGCAGGCTGGCATGATCCAGCGCCGCGCCACGGTAGTGCACGGTGACGCTGCCCCAGTCCGGCTGGCCAGTGACCGGGCAGTTGGACTTGAGCAAATGGCTGTGCAGGGTTTCTTCAACAATGTTGGCGCTGTCGCAACGCAGCAGTTCCGGTTGCGGCTGCTCGTAATTGCTGATGCTGACATCCAGCTCATCGATGCACACCCCCGGCAAGCCGACCACGCCCTGCCCTTCGACCTCGGCCAGGCTGCGGATCTGCACGCCCACCGGCTTGCCGGCAGCAGCGGAGAGGTCCTTGACCAGGCACGCTTGTAACGCCGCTGGCGACTCGAACACGGTCTGGTTCAACGAGTTGAGGTACAGCTTGAACGACTTCGACTCGATGATGTTCGGCGAGTCGGCCGGGATGGCGAACTCGCCAATGGCCACCACCGGCTTGCCCGACGGCAGCAACCAGGACAGCTCGAAGCAGTTCCAGAAATCGACGCCCTGCCATGGCAGGGTCTGGGCGCTGACGCCCAGCTCGGCCCATTTTGCCGCCCGCGGGATCGGGAACAGCAGCGACGGCGTGTAGGTGGAGACGTATTCGCTGGATTTACCCAGCGGTGAATGTTCGGCGGCAGGATGCATGGCTAAAACCTGTAGGAGCAAATGCGCCTAGTTTATCGGTTTAGGCCATGCATTGGGCAATCGGCTGTTATTGGCCGATGGTCAGCTTGCCGACCATGCCTGCTTGATAATGGCCGGGCACGTTGCAGGCGAACTCGATCGGCGTCGACTGGCTGAAGGTCCACGTCAGCTCAGCGCTTTTGCCGGGCTCGACCATCACCGTGTTCGGATCGTCATGCTGCATGCTTGCGCCATGGTCCATACCGCCGTGCCCCATGGCGGAATGGTCCATCTGGCCCTGCATGGCGAGCATTTCTTTCTGATGCCTGGCGTGCATCACAGCATCACCCAGGCTGAACTCATGGACTACCGCGCCCTTGTTGACCAACACGAAGCGCACGGTCTCCCCGGCCTTGACCTCAAGGCTGCGAGGCGCGTAGTACATGTCGCCCATCACTACCTCGACGCTGCGGGTGGCCTTGCTCGCAGGCGCAGGCTGGCCAAAGGCGTAGGAATGCGCGGGCGACGCCAGGGCTGGAAGGCTGAACAGCGCCAGGGCGCCGACGACAAAAAGGTGTTTCATTTCAAGCCCACTCCAGGGTTGCGACGATTCAGGCTTCACTGTAGAAAACCGCCGCTGGCAGTCACCTGACAAAAACATTACAACTTTGTCAGCTTGGCCACCCGCCACGCCCGGCGCGGTATAACCCTCCGGCAATCCACGCTAATGAGCCAGCCGATGAAACTGTTGATCGTCGAAGACCAGACCAAGACCGGCCAGTACCTGTGTCAGGGCCTCAGTGAAGCAGGCTTCGCCACCGAACTTGCCAGCGACGGCAACAGCGGCCAGCACCTGGCCCTGACCGGCGACTACGACCTGCTCATCCTTGACGTGATGTTGCCCGGCCGCGATGGCTGGCAGATCCTCCAGGCGGTGCGTGCCGCCGGCCTGGAAATCCCGGTGCTGTTCCTCACCGCCCGCGACGCCGTCGAAGACCGCGTGCATGGCCTGGAACTGGGCGCCGACGATTACCTGGTCAAACCTTTCGCCTTTTCCGAACTGCTGGCACGGGTGCGCAGCCTGCTGCGCCGCGGCAGCAGCCCGGCGCAGGAAACCAGCCTGGGCCTGGCCGACCTGCGCCTGGACCTGATCCGCCGCCGGGTCGAACGCGCAGGCCAGCGCATTGACCTGACCGCCAAGGAATTCGCCCTGCTCGAACTATTGTTGCGCCGCCAGGGTGAAGTATTGCCCAAGTCGCTGATTGCCTCGCAAGTGTGGGACATGAATTTCGACAGCGACACAAACGTCATCGAAGTGGCTATCCGCCGCCTGCGCCTGAAGATCGACGATGCCCACGACAACAAGCTGATCCATACCGTGCGCGGCATGGGTTATGTGCTTGAAGAGCGCAGCGCCTGATGCCTCGCCTGTCCCTCGGTAGCCGCCTGGCGCTTTTGTTCGCCGCCTGCACGGCAGTGGTGTCGCTGACTGCCGGTATCCTTTTCAGCCGCGCCAGCGCCACCCACTTCATTGAACTTGACCAGCAATTGCTCAACAGCCGCCTGTCGCTGTTGCGGCAGATGCTTGAAGGCGTGGATGACCCTGCCAGCCTTGCCCCGCGCCTGCCCGCCCTGCAGACTGAACTCAGCCACCAGGCCGACCTTGCCGTGCGTATTCGCGGCCGCGACGGGCGCATCTGGTTCGACAGCCAGACCGGCCTGCCCGATTCACCGCAGGTGCTCGGCCTTACCACCCTGCACAGCAGCGGCGTCGACTTTCGCAGCCTGTGCGTCAACCTCAACGGCGGCGACGCGCAGCTGACGCTGTTTCTCGACATCACCCACCACCAGCATTTCCTCCAGCGCATGCAACAGCTGATCTGGCTGACCGTCGGCCTTTCGGCGCTGGCGACCGCGCTGCTGGGTGCCTGGGCCGCACGCAGCGGGCTGCGGCCATTGCGGCAGATGGGCGAAGTGGCCTCCGGGGTATCGGCACGCTCGTTGACCACGCGCCTGCCCGAAGGGCAAATGCCGGTGGAGCTGGCGGAACTGGCGCAGACCGTCAACGCCATGCTCGAACGCCTGGACGATGCCTTTCAGCGCCTCTCGGCGTTCTCTGCCGACATTGCCCACGAGCTGCGCACGCCGCTGTCCAACCTGCTGACCCACACCCAGGTAACCCTGACCCGGCCGCGCAGCCTGGACGAATACCGCGAGGCGCTGCACAGCAACTTAGAAGAGCTGCAATGGATGGCGCAACTGGTCAACGACATGCTCTACCTGGCCAAGGCTGACCACGGTTTACTGATGCCCAGCCGCCAGCAACTGGCACTTGAAGACGAGGCCGATGCCTTGCTCGAGTACTACGCGCCGCTGGCCGAAGACGCCGAAGTGAACTTGAGCCGCGAGGGCCAGGCGCCGCTTGCAGGCGATCGGCATATGCTGCGCCGGGCGCTGTCCAATTTGCTCGACAATGCCCTGCGCTTTACCCCGGCCGGCGGCGAGATTCGTGTAACCATCGAACAACGTCAAGATGGGGTGCGGCTGCAGGTGGCCAACCGCGGCGAGCCGATTGACCCGGCGTTGCTGCCCAAGCTGTTCGATCGCTTCTACCGGGCAGATCCGGCGCGGCGCGAAGGCAGCAGCGAGCACGCGGGGTTGGGACTGGCAATTACCCGCTCGATCGTGCAGGCGCATGGCGGGAACATTCGTGGGGAGTCGGCTGGGGGCTGGACGCGGTTTGTGATCGACTTGCCGACGGTGTAACCCTTATCGCCGGCAACGCCGGCTCCCACAACGGCCCTGCCTACATCAGACCCTGTGGGAGCTGGCCTTGCCAGCGATCGGCCGCAGCGCGGCCGTAACGGCCGTCACTCGTAACGCAAGGCGTACGCCGGCTCTACCTGCGAAGCCCGCCACGCCGGGTACAGCGTTGCCAGGAAGCTCATGATCAGGCCAGCGCTACAGATCAGCGCCACGTCACCCCATTGCAGCTCCGACGGCAAGGTGCTGATGAAGTATACGTCCGAGGTGAAGATGTGCTGGCCACTGACCCGCTCCAGCCAGCCGACGATCTGGCTGACGTTCAGCGCTGCAATCACCCCCAGCACGCCGCCGATCAAGGTACCGACGATGCCGATCAGGCTGCCCTGAACCATGAAGGTGCCCATGATCTGCGCCGGCGTGGCGCCGATGGTGCGCAGGATGGCGATATCGGCGCCCTTGTCGTTGACCACCATGATCAGCGTGGCAATGATGTTGAACGCCGCCACGGCGATGATCAGCAGCAGCAACAGGCCGATCATGGTCTTTTCCATCTTCATCGCGCTGAACAGACTGCCCTGGGTGTGGGTCCAGTCATCGGCGCGATACTGCTCGCCAAGGCTTGCGGTAATTGCCTTGGACACCTGCGGCGCCGCATACAGGTCCTTGACCTTGAGGCGTACGCCCTGCACCTGGTTAGGCGCCCAGCGCTGCATCTGCGCGGCGTCGGCCATGTGCATAAGGCCCAGTGAACCATCCAGCTCGGCGCCGACCTTGAATACCCCGACCACGTTCAGGCGCTGCATGCGCGGGGTGATGCCACCCGGTGCGCTGCTGACTTCCGGCACGATCAGGGTCAACTTGTCGCCGACATTGAGGCGAAAGCGTCGCGCGGTGATTTCACCGATGACCACGCCGAACTCGCCAGGCTTGAGGTCTTCAAGGCTGCCCTGGACGATATGCTGGGCGACGATCGAGACCTTGCCCTCCTCGGCCGGGTCGATGCCGCTGACCTGGATCGGCTGCATCGAGCCCTTGTAGGAAAGCATGCCTTCCATCTCGGTCAATGGCGCGGCGGCGATCACTTCAGGGTTTTTCAAGGCTTGCGCCGCCACCGGCCGCCAGTCATCCAGTGGCTGGGCACCGAGCACGCTGGCGTGCGGCACCATGCCGAGGATCCGCGAGCTCATTTCGCGCTGGAAGCCGTTCATCACCGACAGCACCACGATCATCGCCAACACGCCCAGGGACAGGCCGATCATCGAGGTCATGGAAATGAACGAGATGAAATGGTTGCGGCGCTTGGCGCGGGTGTAGCGCGCGCCGATGAAAATAGACAAGGGTCTGAACATGAACGAAAGCACCCGGGTAAAGAAAAGGAACCAGGTGCCCGCCTGACATCGGCGGGCACGTTGCGCGGGCAATCAGATCGGTACCAGGTGCCCGTCATCCAGGCGCAGTACACGGTCCATCTGGCGCGCCAGGTTGAGATCGTGGGTCACCACCAGGAAGGCCGTTTGCGAGGAACTGCTGAGCTCCTGCATCAGGTCCTGGATGCCCTGGGCGGTGTGATGGTCAAGGTTGCCGGTAGGCTCGTCGAGCATCACCAGCCCTGGACGATTGACCAGCGCCCGGGCGATGGCCACGCGCTGGCGCTCGCCACCGGACAGCTCGGCCGGCTTGTGGCTCAGGCGATGGCCCAGGCCCACGCGCTTGAGCAGCGCTTCGGCGCGCTCGCGCGCTTCGGGGATGGCAGTGCGGCCGATCAACAGCGGCATGCACACGTTCTCCAGCGCCGTGAACTCCGGCAGCAGGTGGTGGAACTGGTAGACGAAGCCCAGGGCGCGGTTGCGCAGCAGGCCGCGGGCACGCTCGCCCAACGCCGAGAGCTCTTCGCCGGCCAGCCAGACGCTGCCTTCGGTCGGGGTATCGAGGCCGCCGAGCAGGTTGAGCAAGGTACTCTTGCCAGAACCTGAACTACCGACGATTGCCACCCGCTCGCCCGGGTGCAGCTCCAGCTGCAGGCCGGACAACACCTGGACCTTCTCCGGGCCTTCCTCGTAGGACTTGCCCAGGTTGCGGCAACTCAGCACTGCTTTATCACTCATGCCCAACTCACTCATAACGTAGCGCCTCCGCAGGCTGGGTGCGTGCCGCACGCCAGGCCGGATACAGGGTGGCGAGGAAACTCAGGACCAATGCCGCACCGCAGACCATCCACACGTCCTCGGCCATGATCTGCGAAGGCAGGTAGTCGATGAAGTAGACGTCGGCATTGAGGAACTTGTGCCCGATCAGGGTCTCGATGCCGGCGATCGCGGCGCTGACATTGAGCGCAGCGAAAATGCCCACCAGGGCGCCGATCAGGGTGCCGACCACGCCGATCACCGTGCCCTGGACCATGAAGATGGCCATGATCTGCCCGGGCGTCGAACCCAGGGTGCGCAGGATGGCGATGTCGCCCTTCTTGTCGTTGACCACCATTACCAGGGTGGAAATGATGTTGAACGCCGCCACCGCGACAATCAGCAGCAACAGCAGGCCGATCATGGCTTTTTCCATGCGGATCGCCTGGTACAGGTTGCCGTGGCTGCGGGTCCAGTCGCGGGCGTAGAACTCCTGCTCGCCCAGCTTCTGGGCGATGTCCCAGGCAACCCGGGGGGCCTGGAACAGGTCGTCGAACTTCAGGCGCAAGCCCTGGACCTGGTCGGCCTTCCAGCGGTGCAGACGCGACAGGTCCGACAGGTTGGTCAGGCCCAGGTAGCCGTCGATTTCACCGGCGCCGACATGGAAAATGCCGACCACGGTGAAACGCTTCATGCGCGGGAACATGCCGGCTGGGGTCACGGTGACCTCAGGAGCGACGAAGGTCAGCTTGTCGCCGATGCCGACGCCCAGCTTGGCCGCCGCCTTGTCGCCGATCATGATGCCAAAGCCGCCGGGGGCCAGGTCATCGAGCTTACCCTCGCGGATAAAGTCGTCGATGATCGAGACCTTGCGCTCCTGGGCCGGGTCGATGCCGTTGAGCAGCACCTTCTGCACCTTGCCGTCATGGGTCAGCAGGCCCTGCATCTGGGTGAAGGGCGCCACCGCCAGAACCTGCGGGTTCTGCTTTACTTGACTGGCAAGGGCGGGCCAGTCGTTGATCGGCTGGCCGGTTTCCAGTGTGGCGTGGGGCACCATGCCCAACACCCGGGTGCGCATCTCGTGATCGAAGCCGTTCATGACCGACAACACCACGATCATCACGACAACGCCCAGGGCGAGGCCGATCATCGAGGTCAGGGAAATGAACGAGACGAAGTGGTTGCGACGCTTGGCACGGGTATAACGCGTGCCGATGAATACGAAGAGAGGTCTGAACATGTCGGGGCTTGTTCGGATGAAAGAGGAACGTCCTTGTGGCGGGGCTTGATTAGCAGCTTTACACTCAGACCACCGCCGCTACCATGGGTTCGCCATGTCGACATTAGATGAAGAAGATCGCCGCGAATACTACCGTATCGAGGATCGGATCGCACTGGAAATTAGCCCGTTGAGCGCCGCCGAAGCGCTTGGCACGGACTTGTTGCAAGATACTTCACCGCTGTTCAACCTGCTCAGTGAACTGCACCTGAGCGAGTTCGAGTCCCAGCACCTGCTGCGCCAGCTCAGTGACAAGGACCGCACCCTGGCGGCCTTTCTCAAGGCCCAGAACAAACGCATCGACTTGCTCAGTGCCGTGGTTGCGCAGACCCTGCTCGGGCAATTGAGCGCGCCGCAGGCGGTGGTGCTGTCCGAGGGCGGCATCGAGTTCAACCGCGCCGAGCCGCTGGCGGCCGGCGAGCGCGTGGCCGTGAAGATGGTGCTGATGCCCCAGGCCCTGGGCCTGCTGCTGCGCGCCAAGGTCACCCATTGCGACCGCCAGGCCGACGGCCAGTACGAGATCGGCGCCGAGTTCGTCGACACCACCGATGCCCAGCGCCAGCTACTAGCCCGCTACATCCTGCAACGCCAAGCGCAACAACGACGCCAGGCCCTGGAGCAGAACGAGCCAAGCGCCTCCTGAGTTTCACTTATTTGTTGAAGGAACAGACGTGACCACGATTTACGGCCACCGCGGCGCTAAGGGCGAAGCCCCCGAAAACACCCTCGCCAGCTTCCAGCAGTGCCTTGGGCACGGCGTGCGTCGCTGCGAGCTCGACCTGCACCTGTCGGCTGACAACCAGCTGATGGTGATCCACGACCCCAGCCTCAAGCGCACCACCGGCCGGCGCGGCAAGGTGGTTGAACACAGCGCCGCCGATCTAGCCACCTACGACGCGCGCAAAGGCGGCCCGGGCTGGGTCTCGCCCTGCCCCATCCCGCGCCTTGAGGAACTGTTTGAAAAGTGTGATTTCGAGCACTGGCAGCTTGAGGTCAAGAGCGCCTCGCGCACCCGCGCCGCCACCACCGTGCTGGCGATCCGTGAAATGGCCCAGCAGTTCGGCCTGCTCGACAAGATCACCATCACCTCCAGCTCACGGGAAGTACTGGGCGCAGCGCTGGAGCTGACACCGGATATCTCAAGGGGACTGGTGGCCGAATACGCCTGGCTCGACCCACTGAAGGTCGCCCAGAACTATGGCTGCAACTTGCTGGCGTTGAACTGGACACTGTGCACCCCCGAGCGCCTGATCAAGGCCCAGCGCCAGGGGTTGCACGTGTCGGTGTGGACAGTCAACGAGCCGGCGCTGATGCGCAGGCTCGCCGACTTCGGCGTAGACAGCCTGATTACAGACTTTCCCGGTTTGGCCAGCGCCACCCTCGAGAATCGCTGAAATCGGTCTCCCCGGCCGGCTCAGGCCACCGGCCGGAGCCGCTCAAAAAAGCCGGTTGAGGCCGTCGTAAGCCGCTACCCGATAGGCTTCAGCCATGGTCGGGTAGTTGAAGGTGGTGTTGACGAAGTACTTCAGGGTATTGCGCTCACCCGGCTGATCCATGATCGCCTGGCCGATGTGGACGATCTCCGACGCCTGGTAGCCGAAGCAGTGCACGCCGAGGATTTCCAGAGTTTCGCGGTGGAACAGGATCTTCAGCATGCCTTGCGGCTCACCGGCGATCTGTGCGCGGGCCATGCTCTTGAAGAAGGCCTTGCCCACTTCGTAAGGCACCTTGGCCTGGGTCAGCTCCTGCTCGTTCTTGCCGATCGAGCTGATTTCCGGAATGGTGTAGATGCCGGTTGGCACATCGTTGACGAAGCGCCAGCTGCCATTGTCGACGATGCTGCCCGCAGCCGAGCGGCCCTGGTCGTGGGCGGCACTGGCCAGGCTCGGCCAGCCGATCACGTCACCGGCACCGTAGATGTTCGGCACGTGGGTGCGGTAGTTCTCGTCGACTTCGATCTGGCCACGGCTGTTGACCTTGATGCCGATGTTTTCCAGGCCCAGCTTGTCGGTGTTGCCGGTACGGCCGTTGCACCAGAGCAAGGCATCGGCCTTGATCTTCTTGCCGGATTTCAGGTGCAGGATCACCCCGTTGTCCAGGCCTTCGACACGCTCGTACTCTTCGTTGTGGCGCACGGTGATGTTGTTGTTGCTGAAGTGGTAGCTCAACGCCTGGGAGATTTCCGAGTCGAGGAAGCTCAGCAACTGGCCGCGGTTGTCCACCAGTTCCACCAGCACACCCAGGCCACTGAAGATCGAGGCGTACTCGCAGCCGATCACGCCGGCGCCGTAGACGATCAGTTTGCGCGGGGTGTGGCCGAGGCTGAGGATGGTGTCGCTATCGTAGATGCGCGGGTGGTGGAAATCGATATCGGCCGGGCGATACGGGCGCGAACCGGTGGCGATGATGATGTGCTTGGCCACCAGCTTCTCGACCACGCCGTTGGCGCAGACCACTTCGATGGTCTGCTCGTCGGCGAAGCTGCCGGTGCCGAAGAACACGTCGACGCGGTTGCGGGCGTAGTAGCCGGTGCGCGAGGCCACCTGCTTGGAGATCACCTTCTCGGCGCTTTTCAGCACGTCGGGGAACGAGAACCAGCGCGGCTCACCAATGGCCCGGAACATCGGGTTGGTGTTGAACTGCATGATCTGGCGCACCGAGTGACGCAGGGCCTTGGACGGAATGGTACCCAGGTGGGTGCAGTTGCCGCCGACCTGGCGACGGCTATCGACCATCGCCACCTTGCGTCCTGCTTTGGCAGCATTCATTGCCGCCCCTTCTCCTGCGGGGCCGGAACCCAGCACCACTACGTCGTAGTTGTAGACAGCCATGCGTACTCCTTCAGAACAGGCCCGCGCGCCACATCGGCGGGCGGGGCTACCTCATGCCGCCAGCGGCGCCATGCAAAAATTCGGGTGCAGTCTAATCAAGCTTGAACGCCGCGCACATTAACCCTTGGTCGCGTCGTAGGCTATTTTTCTCTGCACTACATGTATTCATTGTCAGTTCACCAGCACCTGGGCAAACCCCGGCGTGCTGCGGGAGACGAAGCCATCGGCAACCCGGGTCACGAACACCGCGGCAATCCCGTGCCTCTGGGCAAACTCCCACCCGCGTTCGGGGCCAAGGATCAACAGCAAGGTCGAATAGCCGTCGGCCATCAGCGTCGAGCGGTCAAACACCGTTACCGACGCCAGGTCGTGTTTCACAGGTTTTCCCAGGCGCGCATCAAAGGTGTGTGAATAGCGCTGGCCATTCTCCTCGAAATAATTGCGATAGTCACCGGAGGTGGACACACCGAAACCGTCCACAGCCAGCACATGCTGGGCAATCTTGCGATCCTCGCGAGGCAATTCCAGCGCCACTTTCCACGCACTGCCATCGGCTTTGTGCCCGACTGCCTTGAGCTCACCTGTCGCCTCGACCAGTAAATCCGCGATGCCCAGGGCTTTTAGCCGCTCCACCAGCAGGTCCACCGCATGCCCGGCAGCGATGCTGTTGAAGTCCACTTCCACCGACGCATCCTTGCACAGCTGCTCGCCCACTATGCGCAAATGCCCATGCCCGACCCGCTGGCGAGTGGCGGCCAGGGCCTGGGCATCGGGTACTTTTTCCATCCGCGACTGCGGGCCGAAGCCCCATAGGTCGAGCAAGGGTTCCACGGTCAGGTCAAACGCGCCGTCACTCTGTAACGCCAGTTGCTCGCCAACCCGTACCAGCTCCAGCACATCGGCCGGCATCGACTGGCAGCTGTTGGCCGGCAACCTGTTGAAGGCTTCGGTCAGCGAGTCGCTGCGGTAGGTGGAAAAACGCCTGTCGACGCCCTCGAGAACCCGTTCGACCTCACGCTTGACCTGCTCCGGCGCCGGTCCCTGGGGCGTACGCACATACTGCACGGTGTAGCTGCTGCCCATGGTCGGGCCGCTGATACGCTCAAGGGTATCGCCCTGCCCGCACCCGGCCAGGCCCAGCAACGCACCGATCAACACTGCCTTGCGCATCCAGCCTCCTGGAGAAATTCAGGCAAAAAAAACGGGAACCCTGAGGTTCCCGTCTTTCACGATCAAGCCAAGCTTAGCGTGGGAAAGCAGGCGGGTTGACGCCGGCCATGTCTTCCATCACGCGCACTACCTGGCAGCTGTAACCGAATTCGTTGTCGTACCAGACGTACAGGACAACACGGTTATCGTTGCAGATGGTGGCTTCGGCATCGACCACACCGGCGTGGCGCGAACCGACGAAGTCGGTGGAAACCACTTCCTGGGAGCTCACGTAGTCGATCTGCTTGTGCAGGTCCGAGTGCATGGCCATCTGGCGCAGGTACTCGTTGATCTCTTCGCGGTTGGTGGCCTTTTCCAGGTTCAGGTTCAGGATGGCCATCGACACGTTCGGCGTTGGTACGCGGATCGCGTTGCCGGTCAGCTTGCCCTTGAGCACTGGCAGTGCCTTGGCGGCTGCGGTGGCGGCACCGGTCTCGGTGATAACCATGTTCAGTGGCGCGGCGCGGCCACGACGGCTGCCCTTGTGGAAGTTGTCGATCAGGTTCTGGTCGTTGGTGAACGAGTGAACGGTTTCAACGTGACCGTTGACGATACCGAACTTGTCGTTGACCGCTTTGAGCACAGGAACGATGGCGTTGGTGGTGCAGGAAGCCGCGGATATGATCTTGTCATCAGCGCTGATTTCGCCATGGTTGATACCGTGCACGATGTTCTTCAGCGCGCCCTTGCCAGGTGCGGTGAGGATCACGCGGGCAGCGCCCGGGCAGGCCAGGTGCTGGCCCAGGCCGTCGGCGTCGCGCCATACACCGGTGTTGTCGACGATCAGGGCATTCTCGATGCCGTACTGGGTGTAGTCGACTTCGCTCGGGTTCTTGGCGTAGATAACCTGGATCAGGTTGCCGTTGGCGGTGATGGTGTTGTTGGCTTCGTCGATGGTGATGGTGCCATCGAACGGGCCGTGCACCGAGTCACGACGCAGCAGGCTGGCACGCTTGACCAGATCGTTCTCGGCGCCTTTGCGCACGACGATGGCGCGCAGACGCAGGCCGTCGCCGCCACCGGTTTTCTCGATCAGGATGCGCGCCAGCAGGCGGCCGATACGGCCAAAGCCGTACAGCACAACGTCGGTGCCTTTGCGTGCCGAAGCGTTTTGCTGGCCAACCACATCAGCCATTTCTTCACGCACGAACTGCTCGGCGGTACGGCCGTTGCCTTCTTGCTTGAACTTGTTGGCCAGCTTGCCCAGGTCGACCGAAGCGGCGCCCAGTTTCAGCTCGCTCATGGCTTTGAGCAGCGGGAATGTCTCGTGTACAGACAGTTCGGTTTCGTCGGTCTGGCGATGACGGGCAAAGCGGTGCGCTTTGAGGATCGAGATCACCGAGCGGTTGATCAGGCTACGGCCATAGATCGAGCTCACCACATTGTTATTGCGGTAGAGCTGACCGATAAGCGGGATCATCGCTTCTGCAAGCGCTTCACGATCAATCCACTCACCAAGACACTGGTCGGGCTTCTGAGTCACGGGAACCTTCCACATGTAGGGACAGAAAAAAGGGGCTACATTATGACGCCCCGCAGCCCATCGGGCAATGAGCGCCTGTCGCCAGACATCGCACTACATGCTTTTAGCCTGCACAAACCTGACAGCGCGGGCCTGCGCCCGGTACAATTGGCGTCTTTGTCGCAACGCTTGGAGCTCGACCTCCCGTGCCTGTTCTGCGTCTACCGCACCTGCCGGCCACTGCCGGCAAACAAACCTGGGGCAACCTGCCGGGCGCCGCCCTGAGCCTGGCCATTGCCGAAACGGCCAGCGCCGCCAAACGCTTCACCCTGCTGCTGACCGCCGACAGCCAGAGCGCTGACCGCCTCGAGCAGGAGCTGCGCTTTTTTGCGCCCGAGCTGCCGGTGCTGCCGTTCCCCGACTGGGAAACCCTGCCCTACGACCTGTTCTCGCCGCACCAGGACATCATCTCCCAGCGCATCTCCAGCCTGTACCGGCTGCCGGAGCTCGATCACGGCATTCTCGTGGTGCCGATCACCACCGCCCTGCACCGCCTGGCGCCGACGCGCTTCCTGCTCGGCAGCAGCCTGGTGCTGGACATCGGCCAGAAGCTCGATGTCGAGCAGATGCGCACGCGCCTTGAGGCCAGCGGCTACCGCTGCGTCGACACGGTTTACGAGCATGGCGAGTTTGCCGTGCGCGGCGCCTTGATCGACCTGTTCCCGATGGGCAGCAAGCTGCCGTACCGCATCGACCTGTTCGATGACGAAATCGAGACCCTGCGCACCTTCGACCCGGAAACCCAGCGTTCGATCGACAAGGTCGAGTCGGTGCGGCTGCTGCCGGCCCGTGAGTTCCCGCTGCAAAAAGACGCGGTGACACGCTTCAAGGCGCGCTTTCGCGAGCGCTTCGACGTTGATTTCCGCCGCTGCCCGATCTTCCAGGACCTCTCCAGCGGCATTACCCCGGCCGGTATCGAGTATTACCTGCCGCTGTTCTTCGACGACACCTCGACCCTGTTCGACTACCTGCCCCTGGACACCCAGGTGTTCTCCCTACCCGGTGTCGAGCAGGCCGCCGAACACTTCTGGAGCGATGTGCGCAACCGTTATGAGGAGCGCCGCATCGACCCGGCGCGCCCACTGTTGCCGCCGGCCGAGCTGTTCCTGCCGGTGGAAGACTGCTTTGCCCGGCTCAAAAGCTGGCCGCGGGTGGTGGTCAGCCAGGATGACGTCGACAGCGGCGTTGGCCGCGAGCGCTTCCCGGCCCAGGTCCTGCCCAACCTTGCCATCGAAGCCAAGGCCAACCAGCCACTGGCGGCGCTGTCGGGGTTTCTCGAGCAATTCCCTGGCCGCGTGCTATTCACTGCCGAATCGGCGGGGCGCCGTGAAGTATTGCTGGAACTGCTCGAGCGCCTGAAGCTGCGCCCGCAAACCGTCGACAGCTGGAGCGCTTTCGTCGCCGGCAAGGCGCGCCTGGCGATCACCATCGCCCCGCTGGATGAAGGCCTGCTGCTGGATGACCCGGCCATTGCCCTGGTCGCCGAGAGCCCGTTGTTCGGTCAGCGGGTGATGCAGCGCCGTCGCCGCGACAAGCGCAGCGACGCCAACAACGATGCGGTGATCAAGAACCTCACCGAGCTGCGCGAAGGTGCGCCGGTGGTGCATATCGATCACGGCGTGGGCCGCTACCTGGGCCTGGCGACCCTGGAAATCGACAACCAGGCCGCCGAGTTCCTCACCCTCGAATACGCCGAGGGCGCCAAGCTCTACGTGCCGGTGGCCAACCTGCACCTGATCGCCCGCTACACCGGCAGCGACGACGCCCTGGCGCCGCTGCACCGGCTCGGCTCCGAAGCCTGGCAGAAAGCCAAGCGCAAGGCCGCCGAACAGGTGCGCGATGTCGCCGCCGAACTGCTCGACATCTATGCCCGCCGCGCCGCGCGCAAAGGCTATGCCTTCGCCGACCCGTCGGTGGACTACGCCACTTTCAGCGCAGGCTTTCCCTTCGAGGAAACCCCGGACCAGCAGAGCGCCATCGAGGCGGTGCGCGAGGACATGCTCGCGGCCAAGCCGATGGACCGCCTGGTGTGCGGCGACGTCGGCTTCGGCAAGACCGAAGTGGCCATGCGCGCGGCATTCATTGCCGTGCACGGCGGCCGTCAGGTGGCGATCCTGGTGCCTACCACCCTGCTCGCCCAGCAGCATTACAACAGTTTTCGCGACCGCTTTGCCGACTGGCCGGTAACGGTCGAAGTGATGAGCCGTTTCAAGTCGCCCAAGGAAGTCGCCGCCGCCGTGGCGGACCTCGCCGAAGGCAAGATCGACATCGTCATCGGCACCCACAAGCTGTTGCAGGACGACGTCAAGATCAAGGACCTGGGCCTGGTGATCATCGACGAAGAGCACCGTTTCGGTGTCCGTCAGAAAGAACAGCTCAAGGCCCTGCGCAGCGAGGTGGACATCCTCACCCTGACCGCCACGCCGATCCCGCGCACCCTGAACATGGCCGTGGCCGGCATGCGCGACCTGTCGATCATCGCCACGCCGCCGGCACGCCGGCTGTCGGTGCGCACCTTCGTCATGGAGCAGAACAAGAGCACGGTCAAGGAGGCCTTGCTGCGTGAACTGCTGCGCGGCGGCCAGGTGTACTACCTGCACAACGATGTGAAGAGCATCGAAAAATGCGCCGCCGATCTGGCCGAACTGGTCCCCGAAGCCCGCATCGGCATCGGCCACGGGCAGATGCGCGAACGCGAACTCGAACAGGTGATGAGCGACTTCTACCACAAGCGCTTCAACGTGCTGATCGCCTCGACCATCATCGAGACCGGTATCGACGTGCCGAGCGCCAACACCATCATCATCGAGCGCGCCGACAAGTTCGGCCTGGCCCAGTTGCACCAGCTGCGCGGCCGGGTCGGGCGCAGCCACCACCAGGCCTATGCCTACCTGCTCACTCCGCCGCGCCAGCAGATCACCGCGGATGCCGAGAAGCGCCTGGAAGCCATCGCCAACACCCAGGACCTGGGCGCAGGTTTCGTCCTGGCCACCAACGACCTGGAAATCCGCGGCGCCGGCGAACTGCTCGGCGAAGGCCAGAGCGGGCAGATCCAGGCGGTCGGATTTACCCTGTACATGGAAATGCTCGAGCGCGCCGTCAAGGCTATACGCAAGGGCACCCAGCCGAACCTCGACCAGCCGCTGGGCGGCGGCCCGGAAATCAACCTGCGCCTGCCGGCGCTGATTCCCGAGGACTACCTGCCGGATGTTCACGCGCGCCTGATCCTCTACAAGCGCATCGCTTCGGCGGTCGACGAAGACGGCCTCAAGGACCTGCAGGTAGAGATGATCGACCGCTTCGGCCTGCTGCCGGAACCGACCAAGAACCTGGTACGCCTGACCCTGCTCAAGCTGCAGGCGGAAAAACTCGGGATCAAGAAAGTCGATGCCGGGCCCAATGGCGGCAAGATCGAGTTCGAGTCGGAAACTCCGGTCGATCCGCTGGTGCTGATCAAGCTGATCCAGAGCCAGCCAAAACGCTACAAGTTCGAAGGCGCCACCCAGTTCAAGTTCCTGGTGCCGATGGAGCGTCCGGAAGAACGCTTCAACAACCTTGAGGCGCTGTTCGAGCGCCTGACCCCACAATCTGCGTGAAGGAAGTTCCATGCGTGTAATGCGTAGCCTGACCCTGCTGCTGGCGCTGATTGCCCCGGCGGCCTTTGCCGATGGTGCTTTTCAGGTCGAAATGATCCTGTTCCGCCAGAACGCCGTGCCGGCTATCCCTAGCCCGGCTGCGGAAGACTGGCGCAACGGCGCCCAGGCCATCCCGGAAGGTGACCTGCGCCAACCGGCGCTCAATGACGAAGCAGCCAAGCTTGCCGCCGACCCGAACCAGTACACCGTGCTGCTGCACAAGGCCTGGAAACAGGACGCCGGCACGGTGGCGATCAGCGACGGCGAAGAACACTTCGGCCAGTTCCCCATCGCCGGCAACCTGAGCATCAAGGAAGAGCGCTTCATCGATGCAGAAGCCAACTTCTGGGTCAACCAGTTCGACGGCAACGGCAGCGTGCTGCAGAGCGAAGCATTCAAGCAGAGCAACAAAAACATCAAAAATGGCGAGTTGACCTTCCTTGATGGCGGCCCCCTGGCACTGCTGTTGAAAGTTACCAGCCACCGGCCAGTCAGCGCACCCGCTGCGCCTGCGGAGATGATGGAGCAGTAATCGATGAACAACGCCTTGCGCCAGCTGCTTGAGAATGACGACTGGGCCCACGTCTTCAACCCGAAGGCCCTGGCCAAAGGGTTCGACTACGCAACCGAGCATCGCGTCAGTATTGTTTCCCAGAGCGACGACTTGATCGTCACGATGTGTCGCGGCTCGGGAAACAACACCTACAGACAGGAAATCTTGCTGGAGGACCCTGCAGACTCGGCTTCTATCCAGGCCTATTGCACTTGCCCGGTCAGCTACAACTGCAAGCACTGCGCCGCGGCCTTGTACCTGCTGATCGACCAGATGGCCCAGCAAGGCGGCGCCGAGCAGGAGGACAGCGAGCGCCTGAGCCCGCCCCTGGAAAACTGGATAGAAAGACTGGCCAAGGCCGACCTCGACACGGAAAAACCCGCCAGCGGCGTCGGGCGCATGATGGTGTACGAGCTTGACCTGATGCCAGAGGGCAAAGCCGTGATAACCCCGTACACCTGCAACCGCCGCAAGGATGGCAGCTTCACGGACTTCAAGCCGGTACCCTATCCAGACGAAGTGCTGCGGCAAAAGCCACGCTACCTGAGCGAGGCCGATGCAAAGCTTCTGCGCAGAGTCGTCGCCCGCGCGCCGGTAGGCGCCTATATCAGCAGCGTACCGCTGGATGGCACGGAAGGCGCCGAGCTGCTCGAACAAGCCATCGCCACCGAACGGCTGGTTCTGGCAACCAGCCTGCAACCCATCCGGCCCGGCCCGCCGCTGGACTGCGAGTTCCGCTGGGAAAAACTGCCCAACGATGACTACAGAGGTTGCTGGTACAGCCAAGGCAGGCTGCTCAACCAGGTAATGGCATTGCAACCGCTGTACTACTTTGATCCGGCCGAGGAAAGAATCGGTCGCCTGCAACACAGCTATGATCAAGTCACGGCCTCTTACCTCGCTGCGGCACCGGTGGTTCCGGAAGACCAGGTAGTAAAATTCAGCCATCGGATCCACACCCTCAATCGGCAGATCCCCACCCCCAGAACATTGAGCGAGAAGATCATCGACGGTATTGCCCCCACGCCCCACCTGATCCTGGGCAGCCACGAGTTCAGCGCCTACGTGCCGCAAACCGGCCGGATGCAGCGCCAGCACCAGCACCGGGCGGCCCTGTCGTTCAACTATGAGGGGATTCGCGCCAGTGGCAGGCAAGGCAAGGAAGTCAGCCGCCTGGATGGCACCACCAGTCAGCGCATACAGCGCCACGCCGAGGCTGAGAACCAGATCCGCCTGACCCTGCAGCGCCTGGGCTTCAAGGTCGCCACCCGGCAGAGCAAGGCCTTGCCAGAGAGCGCCGGCGACCTGCTGGAACTGGCCTCTGAAGCGGCCTGGCTACGTTTCATGCTCAACGATCTGCCCGGCCTGCGCGAGCAAGGCTGGGAGATCGAGTACACCGAAGACTTCGCCTTCAACCTCGCCGAGGTGGACGACTGGTATGCGCACATCGACGAAGCCAGCGGCCGCGACTGGTTCGACCTGGAGCTGGGTATCGAGGTCAATGGCCAGCGCCTGAGCCTGCTGCCTATCCTGCTCAATGTGCTGCGCAGCCACCCGGAACTGCTCAATCCAGCGCAACTGCAAAAGCGCCGCGATGATGAACAGTTGCTGGTGCAGATTCACGCCCCCGCCGGCGAAGCACGGCGCAACCTGCAAGTGGCCCTGCCCTACGGTCGCCTCAAACCGGTACTGGCCACCCTCGGCGACTTTTACCTGCGTGAACCGGGCGAAACCAGCCTACGCCTGCCGACGCTCGACGCCACCCGCCTCAACGCCCTAGAGGACCTGCCGCTGAGCTGGCAAGGTGGCGAACGGGTGCGCAGCCTGGGCGAGCGCCTGCGCGATATCCGCCTGCAGCCGGCGCAAACCCCGGAAGGCCTCAACGCCATCCTGCGCCCCTATCAGCTCGAAGGCCTGAGCTGGATGCAGGCCCTGCGCGAACTGCAGGTCGGCGGCATCCTCGCCGACGACATGGGCCTGGGCAAAACCCTGCAGACCCTCGCCCACCTGCTCAGCGAAAAGAACGCCGGACGCCTGACCCGCCCGGCGATGGTGGTGATGCCCACCAGCCTGATCCCCAACTGGCAGGACGAAGCCGCGCGCTTCGCCCCCGGCTTGCGGGTGCTGGCCCTGCAGGGCATTGGCCGGCGCAAGCATTTCGACACGCTGCAGGACTACGACCTGCTGCTGACCACCTATGCCCTGCTGCCCAAAGACCTGGAACACTTCAAGGGCCTGATGCTGGATGTGCTGATCCTCGACGAGGCGCAGTACATCAAGAGCCCGAACAGCAAGGCGGCCCAGGCCGCGCGCCAGCTCGAGGCACGCCAGCGCCTGTGCCTGAGCGGCACGCCGCTGGAGAACCACCTGGGCGAGCTGTGGTCGCTGTTCCACTTCCTGCTGCCAGGCTGGCTGGGCGACGCCAAGACCTTCAACCGCGATTACCGGGTTCCGATCGAGCGCCAGGGCAACGATGAGCGCCTGCAGCACCTGAATACGCGGATCAAACCCTTCCTGCTGCGCCGCACCAAGGAACAGGTGGCCACCGAGCTACCAGCCAAGACCGAGATGATCCACTGGGTCGAACTCAGCGACGCCCAGCGCGATGTGTACGAAACCATGCGCCTGGCCATGGACCAGAAAGTCCGTGCCGAGATCACCCGCAAGGGCGTGGCGCGCAGCCAGATCATCATCCTCGAAGCACTGCTCAAGCTACGCCAGGTGTGCTGCGATTTGCGCCTGATCAACAGCGAAGCCTCAACCGCGCGCGGCGCCCATTCAGGCAAGCTGGCCAGCCTGATGGAGATGCTCGAGGAGCTTATGGCCGAAGGCCGAAGGGTGCTGTTGTTCTCGCAGTTCACCAGCATGTTGCGGCTGATCGAGGCCGAACTTCAGCAGCGCGGCATCGCCTATGCCCTGCTGACCGGCGAGACCCGCGATCGCCGGGCGCCGGTGCAGGACTTTCAAAGCGGCCAGTTGCAGATCTTCCTGATCAGCCTCAAGGCTGGCGGTGTTGGCTTGAACCTGACTGCAGCCGACACCGTGATCCACTACGACCCGTGGTGGAACCCGGCAGCAGAGAACCAGGCTACCGACCGCGCCTATCGCATCGGCCAGGAGAAGCCGGTGTTCGTCTACAAGCTGATTACCCGAGGCACGGTGGAAGAGAAGATCCAGCAGTTGCAGCAGGAGAAATCGGCATTGGCCGCGGGCGTGCTGGATGGGCGCCAGGCGGGGGACTGGCGTTTGGCGGCGGAGGATATCGATGCGCTGTTTGCGCCGTTGCCGGGGAAGCGGCACGGCGCAAAAGCTGGTTGAATTCATCGCGGGTCAAGTCGAGTCGTCGCACCGCCACTCCCACAGACCCGCGATTGTCGTCAATCGACCAGTTGCGCTTCCTTGAGCGCCCCAAGCGCCTCCAGCCAGCGCGGCTGCTGACGGTAGTCGGTACGGGCAAAGCCCTGCCCGCGCATCTGCGCAATCCGTGGCGACGGCTTGACCTTCAGGCGCTGGGCCGCGGTCAGGGCCAATTCGGCGGCTGCACGGTCGTTGCACACCAGGCCCATGTCGCAGCCGGCGCTCAGCGCCGCCTCGATGCGACTGGCCGCATCACCGACCACATGGGCACCGGCCATGGACAGGTCGTCACTGAAGATCACCCCATTGAAGCCCAGCTCGCCACGCAGGATGTCCTGCAACCAGCGCCGGGAGAAACCGGCCGGCTGGTTGTCGACCTGCGGATAGATCACGTGGGCCGGCATCACCGCCGCCAGTTGCCCGCTCAAGCGGGTGAACGGCACCAGGTCGGCGGCGCGGATCTGCTCCAGGCTGCGCTCATCGGTAGGGATCGCCACATGGGAGTCGGCCTCGGCCCAGCCATGGCCAGGGAAGTGTTTGCCACAGGCGGCCATGCCCGCAGCGTTCATGCCGCGGATAAAGGCACCGGCCAGCTGCGTGGCGCGCTGCGGATCACCTTCGAAGGCGCGGCTGCCGACCACGGCGCTGCGCTGGTGATCAAGGTCCAGCACCGGCGCGAAACTCAGGTCCAGGCCCACTGCCAACACCTCGGTGGCCATCAACCAACCGCACTGTTCGGCCAGGTAGTCGGCGTTGTCGTTGTCGGCAATCGCGCGCATCGCCGGCAGGCGTACAAAGCCCTGGCGCAGGCGCTGGACCCGACCGCCCTCCTGGTCCACCGCCAGGATCAGCTCCGGGCGAATGGCGCGGATCGCGGCGCACAGTTCGCGCACCTGGCGCGGGCTTTCAATGTTGCGCGCAAAGATGATCAGGCCAGCCACTTCGGGCTGGCGCAAAAGCTGGCGGTCCTCGGCGGTCAGCCAGGTACCGGCGATGTCGACCATCAGGGAGCCTTGCAGGCTGGCACTCATAATTGATCCTTCAGTTGACGCTGATGTGAGCCCATTGGGGGCACGCGGCTTCATCGATCTGCACCGGGCAATGCACCGGCACCTGGTCGAACAGGTTCAGCAGGTCGGCGTTGCGCAAGCGCACGCAGCCATGGGACAACGGCACGCCCATAGGTTCGCTATCGGGGGTGCCATGCAGGTAGATGTAACGACGGAAGGTGTCGACCGGCCCCAGGCGATTGACACCCGGCTCGCAACCGCTGAGCCAGAGTATGCGCGTGAGGATCCAGTCGCGACCGGGAAATTGTTCATGCAGCTCGGGTGACCAGGTCTCGCCAGTCCAGCGCCGCCCGCGCAGCACCGCGCCTGACGGTAGACCGGCGCCGATCTTGGCGCGCACCTGGTGGCGCCCTCGTGGCGTGCACCCAGACCCATTGAGTTCACCGGCGCCATTGCGCGCGGTGGACACCCCGAGGCGCAGGCGCAACTGCCCCTGGGCGAACCCATAGAGGCATTGATCAGCGAGGGAAATGTGCAGGAAATCAAGACTGGCCATGGGGCGCTAGCTTAGCCGATGCGGCCCGCCGCGCCCAGCCGTGGCATCAGGCCTTGGCGGCGAGCGCTGCGCTGTTGGACTTGCTGCGTGGGCGCAGTTGCGCGGCAGCCATGGCCTCGTCGGTGACGCCGCTGTCGGCGCGCATGCCGGCGGCGAGGAACGGCACCATCAGGCGCATGACCTGCTCGATCGAGGTATTGATGCCGAAATCGGTTTCGGCAATGGCGCGCAGGGCCTTGATCCCGGACATGCTGAACGCCGCGGCGCCGAGCATGAAGTGCACGCGCCAGAACAGCTCGATCGGCGGAATGCGCGGGGCGGCTTCGTTGACCAGCAGCATGTAGCGGCGGAACACCTTGCCGTACATGTCTTCAAGGTAACGGCGCAGGTGGCCCTGGCTCTGACTGAAGGCCAGGCCCAGCAGACGCATGAAGATCGACAGGTCGTTGCCGCTGCGTGGCTGTACCACCAGCGCCTGTTCGACCAGCATCTCCAGCAGTTCTTCAAGGGTAGGCTTTTGCTCCGGGCGTGCCTGGCGACGCTCAAGCTCGCGCTCGAGGCTGGCACAGAACGGCCCGAGGAAGCGCGAGAAGACCGCCTGGATCAGGGCCTTCTTCGAACCGAAATGGTAGTTCACCGCCGCCAGGTTGACGCCGGCCTTGCTGGTGATCAGCCGTAATGAGGTTTCGGCAAAACCTTTCTCCGCGAACAGCTGCTCGGCAGCATCGAGAATGCGTTCTACGGTTTCCGACTGGGCCATGACTTCTCCGCCTGACAAACACTTGTTTGAAACATACGTTTCAAAGTGGTGATTTGTCAAGTCCGCGCAGCCGTTTTGCGGCCATGCGGTCACGTATTAAACCATAGCTGCAAGCCACAAGCTGCAAGCTGCAAGAACGCCCCTGTGCCGTTTCTTGAAGCTTGGCGCTTGCAGCTTGCCACCCACTGTATATAATCCCAGTCACTGTATAAAAAGACAGAGCGATCGACATGCTAAAACTGACGCCACGCCAAGCTGAGATTCTGGCTTTTATCAAACGCTGCCTGGAAGACAACGGCTTCCCGCCGACCCGCGCGGAGATCGCCCAGGAGCTGGGCTTCAAATCGCCCAACGCCGCCGAGGAGCACCTCAAGGCCCTGGCCCGCAAGGGCGCGATCGAAATGACCCCCGGGGCGTCACGGGGCATTCGCATCCCAGGCTTCGAAGCCAAGCCCGACGACAGCGGCCTGCCGATCATCGGCCGGGTGGCAGCCGGCGCACCGATCCTCGCCCAGCAACACATCGAAGAATCCTGCAACATCAACCCGGCATTCTTCCACCCCCGCGCCGACTACCTGCTGCGCGTTCACGGCATGAGCATGAAGGACGTCGGCATCGTCGATGGCGACCTGCTGGCGGTACACACCTGCCGCGAAGCCCGTAACGGCCAGATCGTTGTCGCCCGTATCGGCGATGAAGTCACGGTCAAGCGATTCAAGCGCGAAGGCAGCAAGGTCTGGCTGATTGCCGAAAACCCCGAATTCGCCCCTATCGAAGTCAACCTGAAAGACCAGGAACTGGTGATCGAGGGCTTGAGTGTCGGCGTCATACGCCGGTAAAGGAGGCATCATGCAGTTCCCCCCTGCGTCACAGAACGTACCGATGCAAGCACAATTGCCATTGTTCGAAGCATTCCTGGCCCAGCCGGTGCTGCCCGGACTGAAAAACACCAGGCCTGCGCCCCACCCCGGTGCGGCCCAGGTTTTCAGCGAGCTGTCCTTGCGTGGCGCACTGGGTAGCTGCCAGAGCCTGCTGGCACCGATGCTGCGTGAACTGAGCGAGTTGAGCGAAGAACATGACGCCCGCTGGCTGACCCTGATCGCCCCGCCCGCCAGCCTGACCCAGGCCTGGTTGCGCGAGGCCGGGCTAAACCGCGAGCGCATCCTGCTGCTGCAGCCACGCGGCAACCAGAGCGCCTTGCAACTGGCCTGCGAAGCCTTGCGCCTGGGCCGAAGCCACACCGTTGTCAGTTGGCTGAATACCGTCAGCAGTAGCGCCCGCCAGCAACTGAGCAATGCCGCTCGCGCTGGAGATGCACAAAGCCTGAACATCCGCCTGGGCTGATATTCAGGTCTGTTTCGATCGTTGATTTTCGCCAGGCTTCCTCAGGACGAGGAAGCCATGCAGGCGATCAGTGCAGAACCCGCGGCCCGTCGTCGCGATCAATCTCGCCTTCTACCAGCTTGCCGGCCATCTGCACGCCAACACTGAGCATGGCCTTGGCCACTTCCACGTGCTGACCTTGCAAAAAGGCTTTGGCGTCCTCGGAGAAATCCAGGGTTACCAACGAACCCTCGTCCTCGGCACGGCGCAGCTCGATCCGGCCATCAGGCAACTCGACAATTTCTAGAAAGGACGTTGGCATAAGGGGCTGTTCTCCACGAAAGGCCGGCATTGTACCAGCCGTTGCCCCAATCAGCACTCACTCAAACCTTCACGAAAACGAACCGTAAGGCCTTTGAGATTCTGCCGCCAGCTTTCCAGCTCTTCACGCGATAGCGCTGGCGCCTCGGGTTCATCAAGGCTCACCGCCTGGATCAGCGGCTCGGTAACATCGGTTTTTGCGGCTTTTTTCGCGACCGGCGGTCGGAACAAATCGGCATAAGCATCGAGCAGTTGCGCCAGCCAGGTTTCGCGCTGCTCAGCCAGTTCGACCAGTTCGGCCATCTCTGGTATGGCAATGGCCTCGAGCACTTCACGGGTCAGCAGCAGCTCGGCACGGGGAGCGCCCGCCTGGGGCAAACGATAGAACCCGGCAATCTCGTGGCACAGGCCCAGCAGCGCGCCGTACAGGTGGAACAACGCCGATTCGCGCTCGGCCTGGATCAGCGCCTGGGCGTTCATGGCCCGGCTTTCCTGCGCCTTGCCGAGGGCCTCGAGGGCCAAGCCTGCGAAGTAAATCTTCTGGTTGGTGCGGGTATAGAGTTCCTGGGCCATCTGGGTGCCCTCCGAAAGGCTGCAAGGCGATCTGTGAGTGTCACGGATTGCACTGCTCTACTGCAAGCCTGGATAACGACCGCTTTGCGGTCGGTCGCCGGCAAGGCCGGCTCCCACAGAGTCGGCGGCGATTGCACTCCCTGTGGGAGCCGGCCTTGCCGGCGATGGGCCGCGAACAGCGGCCCCAAGCTCTATCAGCGCTTGTCTTCGACCTTCCAGGCATTACCGTCGTAGAACGCACGCCAGCCAGTCGGCTTGCCGTCCACCTCGGTCTGCACGTACTGCTCCTTGGTCTTGCGGCTATAGCGGATGACTGCAGGGCGACCGTCAGGGTCCTTCTTCGGCGCTTCGCAGAGGAAGTGGTACTTCGGATCGATCTCGTCCTTGTGCGGGATGATCTCGATCACCAGTGGCGCGCGGGTCTCGCGGTTTTTCGGGAACTGGCTGGCAGCCAGGAACAACCCCGAGGCGCCGTCACGCAGCACGTAGGTGTCGTTGACCTTCTCGCACTTGAGCTCCGGCATCTTCACCGCGTCCATCTTCGGCGGCGCCGCCTCGCCACTCTTGAGCAGCTTGCGGGTGTTCTTGCACTCGGGGTTGGTGCAACCGAAGAACTTGCCGAAACGGCCAGTCTTGAGCTGCATCTCGCTACCGCACTTGTCGCACTCAAGGCTCGGCCCTTCGTAGCCCTTGATGCGGTAGTTGCCTTCTTCGATCTCGTAGCCTGTGCAGTCAGGGTTGTTACCGCAGATGTGCAGCTTGCGCTTTTCATCGAGCAGGTAGGCATCCATGGCCGTCGAGCAGATCGGGCAACGGTGCTTGTTGAGCAGCACACGCGACTCCGATTCACCCTCGTCGTCGGCAGCGATTTCATCGCCCGGAACCAGGTTGACGGTGGCCTTGCAGCGCTCTTTCGGTGGCAGGCTGTAGCCCGAGCAACCCAGGAACACGCCGGTGGAGGCGGTGCGGATCATCATCGGCCGGCCACATTCCTTGCAGGCAATGTTGGTCAGGGTCGGCTGGTTGGCACGCATGCCCTTCTCGCCATCTTCGGCCAGCTTCAGCTTGTTGCTGAAGTCGCCGTAGAACTCGTCGAGCACGTTTTTCCAGTCGCGCTCGCCCTGGGCCACGTCATCGAGGTTCTCTTCCATGCCGGCAGTAAAGCCGTAGTCCATCAGGTTGGAGAAGCTTTCGGACAGGCGTTCGGTAACGATGTCGCCCATCTTCTCGGAGTAGAAGCGGCGGTTGTGCAGGGTCACGTAACCGCGATCCTGGATGGTCGAGATGATCGCCGCGTAGGTCGAAGGACGACCGATGCCACGTTTTTCCATCTCCTTGACCAGGCTGGCTTCGGAGTAACGCGCCGGTGGCTTGGTGAAGTGCTGGCTCGGGTCGAGCTGGATCAGCTTGAGCACTTCACCCTGGTTCATTTCCGGCAGCACATCGTCATCGCCAGGCTTGCTCTGTTGCGGCAGTACCCGGGTGTAACCGTCGAACTTGAGAATACGGCCCTTGGCGCGCAGCTCGAAGTTGCCGGCAGTGACGCTGACGGTGGTCGACAGGTATTGCGCAGGCGGCATCTGGCAGGCCAGGAACTGGCGCCAGATCAGCTCGTACAGACGCTCGGCGTCACGCTCCATGCCGCTGAGCTTGGTCGGATGGGTGTTGACGTCGGACGGACGAATCGCTTCGTGCGCCTCCTGGGCACCCTCTTTGCTGCCGTAGACAATCGGCGCTTCGGGCAGGTACTTCTTGCCGAACTCGTTTTCGATGTAGCTGCGGGCCATTTCCACCGCATCGACCGACAGGTTGGTCGAGTCGGTACGCATGTAGGTGATGTAGCCGGCTTCGTACAGACGCTGGGCCATCATCATGGTTTTCTTCACGCCGAAGCCCAGGCGGTTGCTCGCGGCCTGCTGCAGGGTCGAGGTGATGAACGGCGCCGACGGCTTGCTGCTGGTCGGGCGATCTTCACGCTTGGCCACGGTGTAGCTGGACGACTTGAGCTGCGCAAGCGCGGCCATGGCCTGGGCTTCGTTCAGCGGTTTGAACGCTTCGCCGTTCTCGCGGGCGACTTCGAAACGCACCTTGGCGTCCTTGGCGGTACCCAGGTCGGCGTGCACTTCCCAGTATTCTTCGGGGATGAAGGCGCGGATCTCGCGCTCACGCTCGACCACCAGCTTGACCGCTACCGACTGCACACGGCCGGCGGACAGGCCGCGGGCGATCTTGGCCCACAGCAGTGGCGAGACCATGTAGCCCACCACGCGGTCGAGGAAGCGCCGCGCCTGCTGGGCGTTGACCCGGTCGATATCCAGCTCGCCAGGCTGCGAGAACGCCTCCTGGATGGCTTTCTTGGTGATTTCGTTGAACACCACGCGCTTGTAGCGGCTGTCATCACCACCGATGGCTTCGCGCAGGTGCCAGGCAATGGCTTCCCCCTCGCGATCCAAGTCGGTTGCGAGATAGATGGTGTCGGCATCCTTGGCCAGGCGACGCAGCTCGTCGATGACCTTCTCCTTGCCCGGGAGAATCTCGTACTTGGCCTTCCAGCCGTGGTCAGGGTCGACGCCCATGCGCGCAACCAGCTGCTTGCGCGCCTTCTCTTTCGGCGACAGGGCCGGCGCTTCGCCCGCGGCGGCCTTGCCGCGCTTGGCGGCAGGCTCCTTGCTGGCGCTGGCCGAACCGCTGGTGGGCAGGTCTCGGATATGGCCGATACTCGACTTCACCACGTACTGGCTGCCCAAGTACTTGTTGATGGTCTTGGCCTTAGCCGGGGATTCCACAATGACCAGCGATTTGCCCATGGATCGGAAAATTCCTGAATACTGAAAATAAAAACACGGCAGGTACCTGACGCGGCACCGCTATATATAGTGGCAACAGAGTGAGGTCAAGCGCGGGGCTCTAGCCACCCTCGGCATCGGGCCGGGAAAACAGCTCGGTTTCAGCCTTGACCAAAGCAAAGCGCGGCACTTGCTCGCCGTCAACCTCGACCGACTCGAGAAACATCGAAAGTGGTCGCACCCACAGGCCGAATTCGCCGTACAGGGCTTGGTAGAACACCACCCACTCCTCAGTCTCGGAGTGGCGCGCAGTGCCGAACACACGATACTCAGGCCCCTTGTAATGCCGGTATACGCCTGGTTGTATCTGCATGTTGCTCACCCTCTTGAAAAAAATTTCCTGCAAAAAACAAAAACCGGGGCACCAGGCCCCGGTTTCCATCCAGCGAAGCGTTAAACGCGTTCGAAGACGGTGGTGATGCCTTGGCCCAGGCCGACGCACATGGTCGAAACGCCGAAGGTCCCGCCATTCTGCTTCATGACGTTGAGCAGAGTGCCGGAAATACGCGCACCGGAGCAACCGAAAGGATGGCCCAGGGCGATGGCGCCGCCGTGCAGGTTAACCTTCTCATCCATCTTGTCGAGCACTTTAAGATCCTTCAGCACTGGCAGGGCCTGTGCGGCGAAGGCTTCGTTGAGCTCGAAGAAGTCGATATCGGCGATCGACAGGCCCGCGCGCTTGAGCGCTTTCTGGGTTGCCGGAACCGGACCGTAGCCCATGATTGCAGGGTCGACACCGGCCACGGCCATGGAACGGATTACTGCCAGAGGCTGGATACCGAGGTCCTGGGCACGCTGGGCCGACATGACGATCATGCACGAGGCGCCGTCGGTGATCTGCGACGAAGTACCGGCAGTCACGGTACCACCTTTGGGGTTGAAGGCCGGCTTGAGGGCCGCCAGGCTTTCCAGGGTGGTATCCGGGCGAATGGTTTCGTCGTAGTCGAAGACCTTGAGGAAACCGTTCTCGTCGTAGCCCTGCATCGGGATGATCTCATCCTTGAACTTGCCTTCGACCGTCGCCTTGTGGGCGAGCTGGTGCGAACGCAGGCCGAACAGGTCCTGCTGCTCACGGCTGATGCCGTGCATCTTGCCGAGCATTTCGGCGGTCAGGCCCATCATGCCCGAGGCCTTGGCGGCGTACAGCGACATGTGCGGGTTCGGGTCGACGCCGTGCATCATGCTGACGTGGCCCATGTGCTCGACGCCGCCGACGACGAAGACATCACCGTTGCCGGTCATGATCGCCTGCGCCGCGGTGTGCAGCGCGCTCATCGACGAGCCGCACAGGCGGCTGACGGTCTGGCCGGCAGCGGTGTGCGGGATCTGGGTCATCAGGGAGGCCATGCGGGCGATGTTCCAGCCCTGCTCCAGGGTCTGGTTGACGCAGCCCCAGATGACGTCTTCAACTTCGCTCGGATCGACCTTGGCGTTGCGCTCCAGCACCTTGCTGATCAGGTGCGCGGACATGTCTTCGGCGCGGGTATTGCGATGCATGCCACCCTTGGAGCGGCCCATCGGGGTGCGACCGAAGTCGACAATCACCACGTCTCTTGGATTCAGGCTCATATATTCACTCTCGCTCTATATCGTTGGGCGCTTAACCGAAGAAGCTCTGGCCATTCTTGGCCATTTCACGCAGCTTCGCGGTGGGGTGATACAGCGGACCCAGATCGGCGTACTTGTCGGCCAGGGCAACGAATTCGGCTACACCGATCGAGTCGATGTAACGCAGCGCGCCGCCACGGAAGGGAGGGAAACCGATACCGTAGACCAGGCCCATGTCGGCTTCGGCAGCGGTGTCGACGATGCCGTCTTCCAGGCAGCGAACGGTTTCCAGGCACAGCGGGATCATCATCCAGTTGATGATGTCTTCGTCGCTGACTTCACGCTGCTCGTAGACGATTGGCTTGAGCACTTCGAGGACTGCCGCGTCAGCGACCTTCTTCGGCTTGCCGCGCTTGTCGGTTTCGTAGGCGTAGAAGCCCTTGCCGTTCTTCTGGCCCAGGCGCTTGGCTTCATAGAGCACGTCGACGGCCGAACGACGGTCGTCCTTCATGCGGTCCGGGAAGCCTTCGGCCATGACGTCACGGCCGTGGTGGCCAGTGTCGATACCGACCACGTCCATCAGGTAGGCCGGGCCCATCGGCCAGCCGAATTTTTCCATGATCTTGTCGATGCGCACGAAATCGACGCCGGCACTGACCAGCTTGGCGAAACCGCCGAAGTACGGGAACAGTACGCGGTTGACCAAGAAGCCCGGGCAGTCGTTGACCACGATCGGGTTCTTGCCCATCTTCTTGGCGTAGGCCACGGTGGTGGCGACGGCCACTTCGCTGGACTTCTCGCCACGGATGACTTCGACCAGCGGCATCATGTGCACCGGGTTGAAGAAGTGCATGCCGACGAAGTTTTCCGGACGCTTGAGGGCCTTGGCCAGCAGGTTGATGGAGATGGTCGAGGTGTTGGACGCGAGGATCGCGTCTTCCTTGACCTGGCCTTCCACTTCAGCCAGTACGGCCTGCTTGACCTTGGGGTTCTCGACCACGGCTTCGACAACGATATCGACGTTGCCGAAGTCGCCGTAGGACAGGGTCGGGCGAATCGCGTTCAGCGCTTCGGCCATTTTCGCCGGGGTCAGGCGGCCTTTTTCAACGCGCTTGCCGAGCAGCTTGGAGGCTTCGTTCAAGCCCAGCTGGATGGCGCTTTCGTTGATGTCCTTCATCAGGATCGGCGTGCCCTTGACCGCCGACTGGTAGGCGATGCCGCCACCCATGATGCCGGCGCCGAGTACGGCGGCCTGCTTCACGTCACGAGCGATTTCGTCGTGGGCCTTGGCTTTGCGCTTGAGCTCCTGGTCGTTGAGGAACAGGCCGATCAGGCTCTCGGCAACCGAGGTCTTGGCCAGTTTGACGAAGCCTGCGGCCTCGACTTCCAGGGCCTTGTCACGACCGAAATTGGCGGCCTTCTGGATGCTCTTGATCGCTTCGACCGGCGCCGGATAGTTCGGGCCAGCTTGACCGGCGACGAAACCCTTGGCGGTCTCGAACGACATCATCTGCTCGATGGCGTTGAGCTTGAGTTTTTCCAGTTTTGGCTGGCGCTTGGCCTTGTGGTCGAGCTCGCCGCTGATAGCGCGCTTGATCAGGTCCAGGGCCGCAGCCTGCAGCAGTTCGGGAACCACCACGGCATCGACGGCGCCGACTTTCAGCGCGTCTTCAGCCCGGTTTTCCTTGCCGGCGGCAATCCACTCGATGGCGTTGTCGGCACCGATGATGCGCGGCAGGCGCACGGTACCGCCGAAGCCCGGGTAGATACCCAGCTTGACTTCCGGCAGGCCGATCTTGGCGCTGGTGGCCATGACGCGGTAGTCGGCAGCCAGGCACATTTCCAGACCGCCGCCCAGGGCGATGCCATTGATCGCGGCAACGGTCGGCACGGCCAGGTCTTCGAAATCGCTGAAAATCCGGTTGGCTTCCAGGTTGCCGGCGACCAGTTCGGCCTCGGGCAGCTTGAAGTTATCGACAAACTCGGTGATGTCCGCGCCGACGATGAACACGTCCTTGCCACTGCTGACAATCACGCCCTTGATCGATGCGTCGGCTTTGATGGTGTCTACGGCCTGACGCAATTCGTTCAGGGTAAGACGGTTGAACTTGTTGACGGACTCACCCTTGAGGTCGAACTTCAGTTCGACGATGCCGCTTTCAAGAGCCTTAACCGTGATGGCTTTACCTTCGTAAATCATCAACTGATCTCCACGATATGGAAGCTGAACTGTACACGCCGATCGCTGGTGAAAGGCCCGGCCGGCCAATGGCCGTTGCTGCCGAACCCTTGCGCCAGGCACACCCGCCAGCGCGATAGTCGGGATTCTGTAAGAGCCGTCTGACAATACAAACGCTCAATTCATACGCCCGTTTGATTTGGGTATGCACACATTCAACGAAAAGATCGCCGTTGTCAAATACCCAAAAGCAGCGGGAAAACGCGACTTTCCGGTCATTTTCTGCTGACAGGGGGCAAACCGGCACGCGGGTGATGGTGCGCCATTCAGTGGCGCAATAGTGGTTAATGGCTTACACGCCGTGACTATCGATCAACGCGAAAAAAGACTGGGGATGTGCAGCAGATAGCCGCGAGATGGCTACACTGGGAGGGATTGAACCTTATGCCGGCCTGCCTGGCCTGTCCGCCCGATCTGTGAATCGGGCTTTTTATTGATGATGATCAGGCCAACGCCTTGAGGACCTCGGCAATATCCTGCAATACAGCCGTTTCACCGCGCTCACCCCAGTACAGGGCAACCATTTGCGGGCCCGCCTCGACCTTGTAGACACTCTCCGGCAAGCGTGCCAATTGCTCGGCATGCACGGCATCGGTGCACGGCTCGCGCCACTGGTTGAGCCACACGCCGGGGGTGGTCTGCCAGTAGCACCAGCTGTCGCTGCGGCCCTGACGCCTTGGCCGCAGGTACTGCGCACAGGGGCTTGGCGGCTCCTTGGGCAACCAGTGCGGCCACTCCTGGGGCGTCAGTTGCATGGCCAGGCCCATGCGCCGGGCCTCCATGCGCAGGGCCATCTGGCCGCTCTGCTTGCGCGAAGGGCGCAGCCAGGCCAAAGGGCTGAGAATCAGCGCAAGGATTGACACCACTACCCAGACCGTCATATCTGTTGTTCCCATAAAGCTTTGCAAATGAGCTGGTTAGCCGTGGTTCAAAGCGATCAGCCTGAAACCGACCATACTTTAACTATCGCGACTGTCAGGAGAGCTTCTCATGCCCTACGAACACATACTGGTTGCCGTCGACCTGACCGAAGAATGCGACCCGGTCATCAAGCGCGCCATGAAGCTGGCTGAACCCACCCGCGCCAAGGTCTCCCTGGTACACATCGTCGAACCCATGGCCATGGCCTTTGGCGGCGACGTGCCAATGGACCTGTCGCAACTGCAACAGCAACAGTTCGACCAGGCCAAGGAGCGCATGGAGCGCCTGTACAACAAGTACCCGGACATCAATCGCGGAGACTCGCACCTGACCTACGGCCAGCCGCGCCAGGAGATCCACCAGTTGGCCAAGGAGCAAAAATGCGACCTGATCGTGGTCGGCAGCCATGGCCGCCACGGCCTGGCCTTGCTGCTGGGCTCGACCGCCAATGACGTGCTGCATGGCGCACCGTGCGATGTGCTGGCGGTACGCCTGCAGAAAAAAGCCGAGTAAGCCTCAGGCAGGCCCGGCGCCCATTCATGCGCCGGGCCCTGCCCCTTAGCTGTCGAGCTCAGCCCAGCGCTCGACCAGCACGTCCAGTTCGCCCTGCATTTTCTCCAGGCTCGCCAGTACGGCACTGGTCTGCTCGATCGGGCGCTGATAGAAGGCCGGGGCAGCAATCTCTTCCTGCACCGCCGCCATCTTCTGCTCCAGTGCGTCGATCTGGCCCGGCAAGGCTTCCAGCTCGCGTTGCAGCTTGTAGCTGAGCTTTTTCTTTGGCGCTTCTGCCGCTGGTGCCGCCACTGGCGCCGGCGCTACGGCCTCGACCACCGCAGTGTTGAGCTCGGACTTGCCCGACTTGCTCTCGGTCACACCGAGCAGCTTCGGCGAACCGCCCTGGCGGATCCAGTCCTGGTAGCCACCGACGTACTCGCGCACCTTGCCCTCGCCTTCGAACACCAGGGTGCTGGTGACCACGTTGTCGAGGAAGGCCCGGTCGTGGCTGACCATCAGCACGGTACCCTTGAACGCCGACAGCACTTCTTCGAGCAGCTCGAGGGTCTCGACGTCGAGGTCGTTGGTCGGTTCGTCGAGTACCAGCAGGTTGGCCGGCTTGCTGAACAATTTGGCCAGCAGCAGGCGCGCACGCTCACCGCCGGACAGGGCCTTGACCGGAGTCCGGGCACGCTGCGGGCTGAACAGGAAGTCGCCCAGGTAGCTCAATACATGACGGCTCTGGCCATCGATGTCGATGAAATCGCGACCTTCGGCGAGGTTGTCGATGACGGTCTTTTCCAGGTCCAGTTGATGGCGCAACTGATCGAAATAAGCGACTTCCAGGCGTGTGCCGGACTCGACCTTGCCGCTGGTAGGCTCAAGGTCACCGAGCATCAGCTTGAGCAGGGTGGTCTTGCCGGTGCCGTTGGCGCCGAGCAGGCCGATGCGGTCTTCGCGCTGCAGGACCATGGAGAAGTCCTTGACCAGCTGCGGGCCGTTAGGGTGGCTGAAGCTGACGTTTTCCAGGACCATCACCTGCTTACCGGATTTCTCCGCGACATCGAGCATGATGTTGGCCTTGCCCTGACGCTCGCGGCGTTCGCTGCGCTCGACGCGCAGGGCCTTGAGGGCGCGCACGCGGCCTTCGTTACGGGTACGCCGGGCCTTGATGCCCTGGCGGATCCACACCTCTTCCTGGGCCAGCTTCTTGTCGAACAGGGCGTTGGCGGTTTCTTCGGCCGCCAGCGCCGCTTCCTTGTGCACCAGGAAGCTTGCGTAGTCGCCGTTCCAGTCGATCAGGCCGCCACGGTCCAGTTCGAGGATGCGCGTGGCCAGGTTCTGCAGGAAGGAACGGTCGTGGGTGATGAACAGCACGGCGCCGCCAAAACCGCTGAGGGCATCTTCAAGCCAGGCGATGGCGCCGATGTCCAGGTGGTTGGTCGGTTCGTCGAGCAGCAGCAGGTCGGGCTCGGACACCAGCGCCTGGGCCAGCAGCACGCGGCGGCGCCAGCCACCGGAAAGCTCGGCCAGGGTCTTGTCGGCCGGCAGTTGCAGGCGGCTCAGGGTGCTGTCGACCAGTTGCTGCAAGCGCCAGCCATCGCGCGACTCGAGGTCGTGCTGGACGTGCATGAGTTTTTCCAGGTCGGCATCGGTATGGATGTTCTGGCTCAGGTGGTGGTATTCGGCCAGCAAGGCGCCGACGCCGTCGAGGCCTTCGGCCACCACGTCGAACACGGTACGGCCGTCGGCCACCGGCAATTCTTGCGGCAGCTCGCCGATCTTCAGCCCAGGGGCACGCCAGACATCGCCTTCATCAGGCTTCTGATCGCCCTTGACCAGGCGCAGCATGCTCGACTTGCCAGTGCCGTTGCGGCCGATGATGCACACCCGCTCACCACGGGCGATCTGCCAGGACACCTTGTCCAACAACGGCGTGGCGCCGAACGCAAGGGACACATCGCTTAATTTGAGCAGGGTCATGATCTTCTCCAAAAACCGGGCGCGCATTCTACCCGACTTGGGCCGGCTTCACATTAAGCAGCGCGTCCTACAGTACCTTCCGACGACAGGCCGCTTCTTTACAACCAGATACAAGCACAATGCTTTCATCCGCCTGCGGCAACCGGCTAAGCTAAGGCAATGCAACTCCAAACGTGCTGGCTTCGCCGTCACTTTTCATGGTCAAACTGCCCGGAAGTCTCATGCGCAGCCGCCTGTTCTGCCTAGTATCCAGCCTGCTTCTCACTGCCTCGGCAGTGGGTGTTGCCCAGGCCAGCGACATCACCCAGCAACGTCAATTCTACGATGAAGCCAAGCGCGCCCTGGCCAAGGGCGACAAGGGCCCCTACCTGCGTTATGCCGATGCCCTGCGCGATTATCCGTTGACGCCTTACCTGGCCTACGACGAACTGACCGCGCGGCTGAAATCCGCCAGTAACGACGAAATCGAGAAATTCCTCGCCGCCCACGGCGACCTGCCCCAGGCCAACTGGATGAAGCTGCGCTGGTTGCGCTGGCTGGCCGAGCGTGGTGATTGGGCGACCTTCAGCAAGTACTACGATCCGAAATTGAATTTCACCGAACTGGACTGCCTTAACGGCCAGTACCAGCTCAGCCATGGCCAGCGCGCCGAAGGCTACGCCAGCGCCGAAAAACTCTGGCTGGTCGGCAAGTCGCAACCGGCCGCCTGCGATGCCCTGTTTGAACGCTGGGCTGCCGAAGGCCAGTTGACCGAGCAAAAACGCTGGGAGCGCGCCAAGCTGGCGGCACAAACCCGCAACTATGCGCTGGCCAACACCCTGGTCAAAAGCCTCAACACCCTGGCACCGCAAGGCCGCCTGCTGATCGACGTGGCGCAAAAACCCGAGCTGCTCAACCAGCCCGGGCGCTTCAGCCCGGTCAACGAAGCGATGTCCGACGTGGTCAGCCTCGGCTTGCGCCGCCTGGCCCGCCAGGACCCGGAGCGGGCCATGAGCCTGCTCGACGACTACGCCAACCGCATGCATTTCTCCCGCGACGAAAAGGTCGCCATCGCCCGTGAAATCGGCCTGACCCTGGCGCGTCGCTACGACCCGCGGGCGCTGGACCTGATGACCCGCTACGATCCGGAGCTACGTGACAACACCGTCACCGAATGGCGCCTGCGCCTGCTGCTGCGCCTGGGCCGCTGGGAAGATGCCTACGAGCTGACCAAGCGCCTGCCGCAAGACCTGGCCAGCAGCAACCGCTGGCGCTACTGGCAGGCGCGCAGCCTGGAGCTTGCGCAGCCGAAGAACCCGCAGATCCCACTGCTGTACAAGACCGTGGCCCGAGAGCGCGACTTCTACGGCTTCCTCGCCGCCGACCGCTCGCAGACGCCGTACCAGTTGAACAACAAGCCGCTGGTACTGAGCCAGCAGTTGATCAACAAGGTGCGCAATACCCCGGGCGTCAAGCGCGCCCTGGAATTCCACGCCCGCGGGCAGATCGTCGACGGTCGCCGCGAGTGGTACCACGTCAGCCGCCACTTCAGCCGTGACGAGATGGTCGCCCAGGCCAAGCTGGCCTACGACATGCGCTGGTATTTCCCGGCCATTCGCACCATCAGCCAGGCCAAGTACTGGGACGACCTGGATATCCGCTTCCCGATGGCCCATCGCGACACCCTGGTACGTGAAGCCAAGGTGCGCGGCCTGCATTCGAGCTGGGTGTTTGCCATTACCCGCCAGGAAAGCGCATTCATGGACGACGCCCGCTCCAGCGTCGGCGCCAGTGGCTTGATGCAGTTGATGCCGGCTACCGCCAAGGAGACCGCACGCAAGTTCAGCATCCCGCTGGCCTCGCCGGCGCAGGTGTTCAACCCGGACAAGAACATCCAGCTGGGCGCCGCCTACCTGAGCCAGGTACACAGCCAGTTCAACGGCAACCGCGTGCTCGCCTCCGCCGCCTATAACGCCGGCCCCGGCCGTGTACGCCAGTGGCTGCGCGGTGCCGATCACCTGAGTTTCGATGTGTGGGTCGAGTCGATTCCGTTCGACGAAACGCGCCAGTACGTACAGAACGTGCTGTCGTATTCGGTGATCTACGGGCAGAAGCTCAATTCACCGCAGCCGCTGGTGGATTGGCATGAGCGGTATTTTGACGATCAGTGATTGATGCCATCGCCGGCAAGGCCGGCCCCCACAGGTTTGCCAGAGTTCTCAGGGATAGTGCAATACCTGTGGGGGCTGGCGTTGCCAGCGATGCAAGGCAAAGCCTTGCCAGGCTACTCCAGCACCGTCACGTCCATCCCCACCTCAAGCCTCCCCACCCCATCGGCCACCAGGTTCTGGCCAAACAGCACATCGCCTTCCTTCTGCCGGTAGGTGCGCAAGGTCGCCAAGGGTTCGCGGTCCGGGCTGCGCTCGCCGGTCTGCGGGTCGATGGTGGTCATGATGCAGCGCTCGCAGGGCTTGAGCACCCGGAACTCGACCTCGCCGATACGGATACGCTTCCAGCCATCCTCGGCAAAGGCAGCACTGCCCTCCACCACCAGATTGGGACGAAAGCGCAGCATCTCCAGCGGCCGCCCGACCTTCGCTACCAGGTCATCCAGCGATGCCTGGCCTATCAGCAGCAAGGGAAAACCGTCGGCGAACGCCACACGGTCGCTGTTCAGGCCATAACCACTGGGCAGGTAGCGCGCACGCTGATCAGGCACGTAGACCAGGCGCACGTCCTTGCCGATGAACGCACTGAGCCACTGCGCGGCCGCATCGCCGGCATCCGGTACGCGAAAAGTGTCGCGCCAGATGGTGATACCGCGCAGGTCGCTCTCGGGCTCGGGCACGGTCACGTGCAGCGCGGGGTGGCCCGGCGCCTCGAGAGTGAGGCTGCCATCGGCGTTGTGCAACGCCGCCAGCTGGGTCATCTGCGGGTACATGCGCTGGGTCAGGAAGCGCCCGTTGTCGCGCTCCACCAGCAACCAGCGGCGGTCCCCGCTCAACCCCAACAGATCCAGCGAGGAAGTCTGCAGCGCCTCACCGCGCGCTGATTTGAGCGGGTACCGGTACAACTGACTCAGACGCATTGTGACCTGCCTTGTGTCGGTTAAAACCCTAGCTTATACCGACTCAGGCCGTGGCTTCATCCAGCATCAGTCGCTGACGCACGACATCGACCAGCTTGTCGGGCTGGAACTTGGAGAGGAAGTTGTCGCAGCCCACTTTCTTCACCATCGATTCGTTGAAGCTGCCCGACAGCGAAGTGTGCAGCACTACATATAGCGAGCGCAGGCGCGCGTCGTTGCGGATTTCGGTGGTCAGGCGGTAACCGTCCATTTCCGGCATCTCGGCATCGGTGAAGACCATCAGCAGCTTCTCGCAGACATCCTCGCCGGCATCGGCCCAGCCCTTGAGCATGCGCAAGGCCTTGAGGCCATCACTGGCGACGTGCATCTTCACCCCCAGTTGCGACAAGGTGTCGCGCAACTGCGCCAGGGCCACGGTGGAGTCGTCGACCAGCAATACTTCACGGCCGCGGGCACGTGCCAGCACCGGGTCTTCGAGCTTGTCGCGCGAGACCTTGGCGCTGTACGGGACGATTTCCGCCAGGACCTTTTCGACGTCGATGATCTCCACCAATTGCTCGTCGACCTTGCTGATCGCCGTCAGGTAGTGCTGGCGACCGGCGCTGGTCGGCGGCGGCATGATGGCCTCCCAGTTCATGTTGACGATGCGGTCGACGCCGCCGACCAGGAAGGCCTGCACTGAACGGTTGTACTCGGTGACGATGATGGTGCTGCCCGGGCCTGGTTCCAGCGGGCGCATGCCGATGGCCTGGGACAGGTCGATCACCGGCAGGGTCTGACCGCGCAGATTGACCACACCGCAGACGTAGGCATGACGCTGCGGCATCAGGGTCAGCTTGGGCATCTGCAGTACTTCCTGGACCTTGAACACGTTGATCGCGAACAGTTGCCGGCCAGCCAGGCGGAACATCAGGATTTCCAGGCGGTTCTCGCCCACCAGCTGCGTTCTTTGGTCTACCGTGTCGAGAATGCCAGCCATCGAAGAGCCCCCAGGTGTGTCGAAAATGATCCCAATGGCCCTGTATCGGCCGTTTGCCGCAGAGCTTGACCCCTTGAAGAAAATGCTCCGCAGCCCATTGATGTCATTTTACCATCATGCTTTACTGCGCTCACCTCTCCGCTGTCGCAAACACCCGCAAAGGGTCGTATCGAAACCACCGCATCAGGGAATCCCCTAGTGACAATCGGGTGGGACCTGATGTTCGCAATATCCATTAGCCATTAATGTGACGCCATTCTCATTGCATGAACGGAGTCAGGCTTTTGTCAGCGATCGCCTCATGGTGGCCAGCCCCTGCTCCAGCCTTTCGCGCTGGAGCCAAATGATGGCTAACGACGCACTGCACAACAGCGCCCTGCAGGATTTCCTGATCGACGCTCAGGTGCTGCTGACCAAGGCAGAGGAATGCCTGCTGCACCTGCAACTGATCGACAACGATCCGGATGCCTGTCACTGCCTCAGCGATACCCTGGCTACCCTGGTGGAGCGCGCGCAGGCCCTTGGCCTGGTCGAGGTCGCGACCTACAGCCAACAGTTACAAGCATTGCTGGAACCGGCGCAGGCCCAACCGGCACTGCAAGGTGAAGCGCTGCAGGCCCTGGAAAGCTGCTTGACCCTGCTAGCCTGGCAACTGGAACTGATCGATCCGCACACCGGCCGCCTGAGCCTGGATACAGAGGAACAGGTGCAGTTGCTCGATACCCTGGCCACCGCCCTGACCCCGCAAGACGCTCTGGCCTGCGCCTCGTGCATCGAAACCCGGCACACCTGCGAACACCCTGCCCCCTCACTGACTGCGCCTGGCGCCGCGCATGTCACTGCACTTTCTTCGCCAACCAGGGGCAACTAAGGGACATAACAACACTGCCCTGGCGAAGATAACCAAGCCCTTGACGCGTGCACACTAAGGTCAAACTTAGTGTATGTCCCAGCGCCTCTAATTATCCGCCGCAAACATTTCGTTTAATTGATTTCGGGCAAAATTATTGTTCTGCAAACTGATGGCAAAGTGCTAGATTCGAAGGCAATCGGAACCGTCGTACCAGCCCGTAAAATCTGGCTATTCAGTCAGTTATCAGAGTTCGCGACCAATTGTATTTGAAGTGATACCATGCGCGCTGATGAACACATGCAGCTTAGCCGGCTCGCCAAGACACCGCGCGCAGACTTTCATCGCCGTACCCCCCAGCGCCGGCATTTAAACGTTATTGAAGGCAATTCGACAAAAGCCTCTAGTTCGACCTTTGCAAGGCTTTCAACAGCGGTATTTCAGTGGCTTCATTTTCTATGCTCTCAAGCCTCAAGACATTCAAGCGTTGGCGCCCCGGAGCCTCTCTGTTGCGCTGGGCGACCACCCTGCTATGCCTGGCTTCGATCGCCGTCAACCTGGTCTTGTACCTGCTTGAGCAACCGCTGCCGGCCCCCGCCCTGGCCCTGCAATTGGTTGCCCTGCTGAGCATTGCCTGGCAACTGCGCCAGTGGGCCCGCTCGATTGCCCTGCGCCCGGCAGAGCTGGCCGACCGCCTGCTCAAGGTGCAGGAGAGCGAACGCCAGCGCCTGAGCCGCGAACTGCACGACGATATCGGTCAATTGCTGACCGCCGCCAAGCTTCAGGCCGACTGGCTGCAACGCCGCGTCCCGGCCGAACTCCAGGAGCAATGCAGCACCTTGCGCAGCACCCTGGACGACACCCTGGCCAACGTGCGCGATGTCTCGGCCATTCTCAACCCGAGGCAACTGGCCAGCCTGGGCCTGGAAGCCAGCCTGCGCGCGCACCTGCTGCGCACCCTGGAAAACACCAATGTGCACTGGAGCCTGGAGTGCCGCCAACGCCTGGGCGGCCTGCCCGAAGAGATGGCAATTGCCGCCTTTCGCATCACCCAGGAGGCGGTGACCAACATCCTGCGCCACGCCAAGGCGAAAAACCTGGTGGTGCGCATTCAACGCCAGCCGGAAGGCCTGTCGCTGTCGATCAGTGATGACGGCCTGGGCTTTTCGCCCGCCAGCAGCCCGGCCGATGAAGGCCAACGCGGCATGGCCGGAATGCTCGAGCGCGTCGGCCTGCTCAATGGCACACTGTCGGTCAACAGCCAGCCCGGCCTGGGCACCCAGATCGACGCCCTGTTCCCCTGGCCTGCGCGCACCCTCGAACGCGCCAAGACAAGTAACGCCCCATGACCTGTACATTGCTGTTGGTCGATGACCACTCTCTGATCCGCGCGGGTGTTCGCGCGCTGGTGTCCGACATACCCGGCTACGCCGTGATCGGCGAAGCCAGCGATGGCAGCCAGGTGCCCGAACTGGTCATGCAACTGGATCCGGACATCGTCCTGCTGGATATTTCCATGCGCTGCACCAGCGGCCTGGATGCCCTGACCCGCTTGCGCGCCATGGGTTGTCGCAGCAAGGTGCTGATCCTCTCCATGCACACCGACCCGGAGCTGATCATGCAAGCCCTGGAAAGCGGTGCCCATGGCTACCTGCTCAAGGACACCACCGCCACCGAGCTCGAGCAGGCGCTGGCCGCGCTGCGCGGCAACGAGCGCTACCTGAGCCCGGCGATTGCCCACACAGTAATCAACCAGGCCCTGCTGCGCGCCCAGTCGAGCAAGCCGGAGACGGCGGAAAAGCACAACCTCACCGCTCGCCAGCTGGAAATCCTGCGCCTGATCGTGCGCGGCAAATCGACGCGGGAAATCGCCCAGGGCCTTGGCTTGAGCATCAAGACCGTGGAAACCCACCGCTCGCAGATCATGAAACGCCTGCAGATTTACGACGTCGCCGGCCTGGTGCTGTTTGCCGTGCGCGAGCAGATCATCAGCCTCGACGACTGAGCAGTGGCGAATCTGCCGGCAGGTGCACGCGCAAGGCTGCCGGCAGTACCTCAAAACGCAGGTTGTCGCCCTGCAACGGCTCGCCATCAAGATTGATGTCCAGGCCTTGCGAGCTCTTGATTTCGACCCACGGCAGCCGCGCACGGACAAACATGCTGTCCAGCCCCAGGCCGTCGCTGAGCAGGCCGCGCAAGGTGCCGACCACTTCCTGGGGCGCTGGCAGAATGCTGACATCGAGCAAGCCATCATCGACCAGCGCCTGCGGGCACAATGCATGCCCGCCTCCGGCCTGGCGACCGTTGCCGATACCCAGCGCCAGCAACTCGCCCTGCCACTGGAAATCCGGGCCATGCAGTTCGACCGACGCTGCGCGCAACTCGCTGAAGCGCGACAGTCCAGTGAACAGGTAGGCCGCCGCGCCCAACACCTTTTTCAGGTCTTCGGAAGTATTGGCGGTAACCTGGCTGCCGAAGCCGCCGGTAGCCATGTTCAGAAACACCTGTCCGCCGACCTCACCCAGGTCAATGGCCTGGGCCGGCACCTCCAGCAAGGCCAGGGCCTGGGCCGGCTCCAGCGGCACGCCGGCGGCCTTGGCAAAATCATTGGCAGTGCCCAGCGCCAGCAACACCAGGCTCGCCTCGCTACCCGCCCGCGCCATGGCTTCGGCGACATCGCGCAAGGTGCCATCGCCACCCGCCGCCACCAGGTGCGGGTAGCCGGCGGCCAGCGCCTCCTCAACCAGGCGCTGGGCGTCTCCACCCTCCCAGGTCAGGCGCACGTCCAGTTGCCAGCCGCGCTCACGCTGGGAGGCCACAGCCGCGCGCACCTCCTCGTTCATGGCCTGCTTGCCATGCAGGATCATCAATGCCTTTTGCTGCGCCATGTGTGCGTTCCCCCATGTAGTGAGCGTTGAGTATCTCGACCTTTTCTGACCTGCCTTTACTGCATCTCAGATAACGTTTCAGCAGTAATTCTCACACCCTTCACACAAATATCATTGAAAGCTACGCCGCCGAGGGGCATCATTCGACAAATATTTGGCTTTCATGGACGATGCCGGTGGTAAAAGTCATCTTATTGACTCATTGCGCAAAAGCCTGCCAGGTTGCTCTGTTTACTTTTGCCGCACTGCCAAGGCAGTGCCCTGACTCGAGGCTGTGAGATGAGTGTTCTGATCCCTTGCATCATCGCTGGCGGCGCCGGCACCCGCCTGTGGCCGGTTTCACGCGAAACCATGCCCAAGCCGTTCATGCGCCTGCCCGACGGCCAGAGCCTGCTGCAAAAAACCTTCGCCCGTGCCAGCCGCCTGGCGGATGTCGAGCGGGTTCTGACGGTGACCAACCGCGACGTGTTCTTCCGCACCCAGGACGAATTCCGCCAGTTGAACAAGGCCAACCTGGCGCTGGACTACATCCTTGAACCTTTTGGCCGCAACACTGCTGCAGCCATCGCCGCTGCCGCCCTGCACTGCGCCCGGCTGTACGGTGAAGATGCGCAATTGCTGGTGTTGCCGGCCGATCACCTGATCAGCGACCTCAACGCCTTTGACCAGGCCGTCAGCCAGGCCCGCTCGCTGGCCGCCCACGGCTGGCTGACCACCTTCGGCCTGCTGCCGACCCGCGCCGAAACCGGTTTTGGCTACATCGAAAAAGGCCAGGCCCTGGATGCCCATGGCTTCAAGGTCGCCCGCTTTGTCGAAAAGCCCGACAGCGACACCGCTCAACAATACCTCGATGGCGGTCAGCACCTGTGGAACGCCGGAATGTTCTGCATGCGTGTCGATGCCATCCTGCACGAGCTTGAACAGCACGCTCCACAGCTGCTGGCCGCGGTCAACCATTGCCTGGCCCTGAGCCCGTGCAAGGAAGGCGCACGCGAGTGCCAGGTGGAACTGGACCCGGACAGCTTTGCCCAGGTGCCGGACATTTCCATCGACTATGCGGTAATGGAAGTTTCGCAACAGGTCGCGGTACTGCCCAGCCAGCTGGGCTGGAGCGATATTGGCAGCTGGGAGGCGGTACGCGAGCTCAAGGCCGGTGATCATCAGGGCAACCGCTGCACCGGCGAGACCGTGCTGCATGACGTGCACAATTGCTACATCGACTCGCCACGCCGCCTGGTAGGCGCAGTGGGCCTGGACAACCTGATCATCATCGACACCCCCGACGCCCTGCTGATTGCCGATGCTGCGCGCAGCCAGGAGGTCAAGGTGATCGCCCAGCAGCTCAAGCGCCAGGGCCACGACGCGTTCCGCCTGCACCGCACCGTCAACCGCCCGTGGGGCACCTACACCGTGCTTGAGGAAGGCCCGCGGTTCAAGATCAAGCGCATCATGGTCCGCCCCGAGGCCTCGCTGTCGCTGCAGATGCACCATCATCGCAGTGAGCACTGGATCGTAGTCAGCGGCATGGCCTGCGTGACCAACGGTGAAGAGGAATTTCTGCTCGATACCAACGAATCGACCTTCATCAAACCCGGACAGGTGCACCGCCTGACCAATCCCGGGGTAATCGATCTGGTAATGATTGAAGTACAAAGTGGCGAATACCTGGGCGAGGATGACATCGTGCGCTTTACTGATATCTATGGACGCGCCCCGGAGCCAGCCGCAAGCTGACCCCCCTGGCGCGTCCATTTTTATCTGCATGCCGTCACCCGCCTGAACACAGAGGAAAGGGGTCATGCGCGTACTCTGGACACTACCCTACCTGCCCTGGCCGACCACCAGCGGCGGTAAAACCCGGCAATACCACCTGCTGCGCAGCCTTGCGCAGCGCGGTCATCGCATCACCCTGCTGGTGCAGTCGAAAATCCCGCCCAGCGAGGCAGCACGACAGGCGCTGGAGCCCTTTCTCGAACGCCTGATCGTGCTGCCCAGGCGCCCCTTGCACAGCCCGCTGAACCTGCTGGCGGCGATCTACGCCAGCTACCCGATGCGGGCCAGCATCAATGGCCTGGCGCCGCACCTGCGCCACTGTTTCGAGCAATTGCTGGAAGAGCCCTGGGATGTCATCCAGATCGAGCACAGCTACAGCTTCCAGCCTTTCGAGAAAGCCCTGCAGGCGCGCGGCCTGCCGTTCGTGCTCAGCGAACACAATATCGAATCGGTCAATGGCGCCGCCTGCCACGACCGCTTGCCGTTGTGGCTGCGGCCCTTCAATGCCTTTGATCGCTGGCGGTACCGGCGCTGGGAAAACCGCGTGCTCAGCCAGGCCCATGAAGTCGTAGCGGTCAGCCCCACGGACGCCGAGCACATCAGCCAGGCGACTGGCGCTGCGGTTTCGGTAGTGATCAATGGCGTGGATTGCGCCCATTACCAGGACATCCAGCCGTCGCTGTGCAGCCAGCGCCTGCTGTTTGTCGGCAACTTCGAGTATGGCGCCAATCTTGAGGCGATCGAATGGGCACTTGAGGACATTCTGCCGCAAGTCTGGTTGAGCAACCCGGCGGTGCGCCTGGCAGTGGTAGGCCACGCCTTGCCGCCCAGCTGGAAGCTGCGCTGGACCGACCCGCGGATCGAATGGATTGGCTACCTGCCTGACTTGCGCGAGCTGCAACGCAACTCGGCGATGTTCTTTGCACCGCTGCGTTATGGCGGCGGATCGAAGATCAAGGTACTGGAAGCCATGGCCGCCGGGCTTCCCGTTGTGACTACCGCCAAGGGCGTATCAGGCCTGCAGGTGACGCAGGGCGAGCATTACCTGGCCAGTGACGATGGCGATCAGTTGGCGTTGATGATCAACCAGTTGCTCAATCAACCCTGGCGCCTGCGCCAGCTGTCGCAAGCGGCGCGGGAGTTTGTCTGCAGCCGCCACGACTGGAGCATCGCCGCTGCCCAGCTGGAAAGCGTACATGCGCGCCCCAGCCTGCGCGCGCCGAGCGGTGCCGAGCTGATCGACGGCACCCTGCTCAGCCGCTCAACCAAGTAGCTCGCTCAAGGGAATGAACTGCACGATGTCGCCCTTGCCCGGGGTCTGGCCCTCACGGACTTCGACCAGCCCCTCGGCCCAGGCGGCGCTGCGCAATACGCCCGAACTCTGGTTCTTGTAGATCAGCGCACTGCCCTGCTCCAGGCGCCCGCGCAGATATTCGCGGCGGGTACCAGCTTTGGGCCAGTCGAACCCGGCAGGTACCGGGAACTGCAGCGGCGTGACTTCAGCGACGCCCTGGCGGCGCAGCAGGTAAGGCCGGGTCAGCAAGCCGAAGGTCACCAGGGTCGAGGCCGGGTTACCCGGCAGGCCGATCACCGGCACGCCTTTGTAATGCCCGAAGGTCAGCGGCTTGCCGGGCTTGATTGCCAGCTTCCACAGCGACAGCTCGCCCTCTTCCCGCAGGGCGATACCCAGGTAGTCCGCCTCGCCCACCGAAACACCACCGGTGGACAGAATCAGGTCGACGCCCTGCAAATCGGCCAGGCAATTGCGGGTTTTTTCCAGGTCGTCGGCCAGGATGCCAGCGTCGATCACTTCGCAACCCAGGCGTTGCAGCCAGCTGCCGAGCAAACGCCGGTTGCTGTTGTAGATCTGCCTGGGGCCCAGGGGCAAGCCGGGCTCGACCAGTTCGTCGCCGGTCGACAGCACAGCGACCTTGACGCGCCGCACCACGGTCAGTTCGGCGCAACCAAGGGAAGCCGCCAGGCCCAGCTCGATCGGCCCAAGCCGCGTACCAGCGGCCAAAACCGCCTCGCCAACGCGGGTTTCCTGCCCTTGTGGGCGAATGTTCTGACCCACGCGCAGCGGCTCGGTGAAGCGCACACGCTGATCGTTCAGTACCTCGGCGTTTTCCTGCATCTCGACGCAATCAGCCCCCAACGGCACGGGCGCCCCGGTGAAGATTCGCGCACAGGTACCCGGCTGCAACGGCTCGGGCGAATGCCCGGCGAACACTCGCTGGCTGACCGGCAACGGCTCGCCCGCCCAGTCGGCCAGGCGCAGTGCATAGCCGTCCATGGCGCTGTTGGGCCAAGGTGGCAGGTCCAGACTCGAGACCAGTTCATGGGCCAGTACACGGCCCTCGGCGACAGCCAGGGCGACCTGCTCGGTGTCTTTGATAGGTGCGGCTTCGGCCAGCGCCAGCAGCTTTGCCAGGGCGTCTTCGACCGGCATCAATGGTGCGTGCATGAGTACCTCAACTACGACTTTCGCAGGGCGCAGCCTGCTTGAGGTGGGTGACGAAGTTGCACGGGCGATGACGGGCATCGAGCTGCTCGGCGAGGATGCCGTCCCAACCGGTACGCACGGCGTTGGTCGAGCCTGGCAGGCAGCACACCAGGGTGCCGTTGGCCAGGCCGGCCAGGGCCCGGGACTGCACGGTGGAGGTGCCGATATCGGCCAGGGAGATATGCCGGAACAGCTCACCGAAGCCATCGACCTGCTTGTCCAGCAGGCAGGCCACGGCTTCCGGCGTACTGTCGCGCCCGGTAAAGCCGGTACCACCGGTGATCAGCACCACCTGCACCTGCTCATCAGCGATCCAGGTGGCGACCTGGGCGCGAATCTTGTACAGATCGTCCTTGAGCAGCACCCGCGCCGCCAGGGCGTGGCCGGCCTCGGTCAGGCGGTCGACGAACACCTGGCCGGAGGTGTCGGTTTCCAGGGTGCGGGTATCGCTGACCGTCAGTACGGCAATGTTCAGCGGCACGAAAGGTACATCTGCCTTGGCTTTCATGGGACCTTGAATCCATTGATAGGAACGAATGAGCGGTGTTATATCACAGCCCTGCCTGCCTCGCGCCCGCCACCGGCCCAGGCATTGTTGCCGGTCAATAATGCTAGATTGCCGCTATGCTGCAATCTGCATGGAACTTGCGCAGGCGCTATGCGTCTCAAGAAACATTACGCACCATCCTTTACTGGAGAAACACAATGATTCAACGGACTCTTCCCGCTTTCCTGCTCGCCCTGGGTCTCGGCACTCTGGCTGGCTGCGCTTCGCCGACCGTCATCACCCTGAACGACGGACGCGAAATCCAGGCGGTCGATACTCCGCAGTACGATGAAGACTCGGGCTTCTATGAATTCGAACAACTGGACGGCAAGCGCACCCGCATCAACAAGGATCAGGTCCGTACCGTCAAGGACCTGTAAGCTGATCGACAAGCCGCTTCAGGGGGCTTGTCGGGGAGAAAATTTTGAGTAATATTTTCTCCATCGGAGTGTAGCGCAGCCAGGTAGCGCGTCTCGTTCGGGACGAGAAGGCCGCAGGTTCGAATCCTGTCTCTCCGACCAGATTACTCAGTGAAAAGCCCGCCCTCGCGCGGGCTTTTTCGTGCCTGGCAGACGAGCAGCACTGGCCAGCATTGCGCGGCAACGGCGCTGGCAGCAGAATGCGCGCCTTTTTGAACATTGAGGTTGATTCACATGCGTAAGACTCTTGCCGCCCTGACCCTGGGCCTTTTGTGCGCACAAGGCGCCATGGCCGGTGATGGCCAGACCGCTGTAGGCGGTGGCCTGGGTGGCGTTCTGGGTAACGTGGTCGGGCAGAAGCTTGGTGGCAGCACCGGTGCGGCCATTGGTGCCGGCGTCGGCGGCGCGGCAGGCAGTGCCATGGGCGCGAAGAAAGGCAACAAGACCAAGGCGGCCATTGGTGGCGGCCTGGGTTCGGCCGGCGGCTCGCTGGTAGGTGGCAAGCTCGGTGGCAGCACCGGCTCGGCAATTGGCGCCGGCCTGGGTGGTGCGGCCGGTGGTGCGCTGGGTAACAACCTGGCAGACAGTCATCGCAAGAAGCGCCACTGATCCACAACCGAGTAGCCCTCAATCGCCGGCAAGGCCGGCTCCCACAGGTGCAAGCCAATCCATTGTGGGAGCCGGCCTTGCCGGCGATGCTTTGGGCGGGCCAGAAACAAACAAGCCCCTGAACAGGGGCTTGTTTGTTACTAGCAAAGCGAAAGCTTACAGCGCAGGCTCAGCCTGTACCGCAGCAGCCGCTTCTTCCGGCAGCACCGGAACGTACAGCAGGTTCAGACGCGAGCTGCTCCACTCACGGGTCTTGTTGGTCAGCTCAAGGTTGTTGTTGAGCTTCTGGCCGTAGGTCGGAACGATTTCCTTCAGCTTGGCCTGCCACTCAGGGGTCTTGATGCGATCCTTGAAGGTCTTTTCCAGCACGCTCAGCATGATCGGCGCAGCGGTCGAGGCGCCTGGCGAGGCGCCCAGCAATGCGGCGATGGTGCCGTCCTGGGCAGCAACGACTTCGGTACCGAACTGCAGGATGCCGCCGTGCTCAGGGTCCTTCTTGATCACCTGGACGCGTTGACCGGCCTGCAGCAGTTTCCAGTCTTCGTTCTTGGCGTTCGGGAAGTACTCGCGCAGGGCCGCCATGCGGTCATCGAAGCTCAGCATCAACTGACCCATCAGGTAGGTGCTCAGGTCGATGTTGTCGATACCGGCGTGGGTCATCGGCATGATGTTGTGGGTGGTCAGCGCAGCGAACATGTCCAGCAGCGAGCCGTTCTTCAGGAACTTGGTCGAGAAGGTGGCGAACGGGCCGAACAGCAGCACTTCCTTGCCGTCGATCACGCGGGTGTCCAGGTGTGGAACCGACATTGGCGGTGCACCGACCGAAGCCTTGCCGTACAGCTTGGCCTTGTGGCGGGCAACGATGTCCGGGTTGTCGGTCATCAGGAACTGGCCACCGACCGGGAAGCCGGCATAGCCGTCAGCTTCAGGGATGCCCGACTTCTGCAGCAGCTTCAGGGCACCACCACCGGCACCGATGAAGACGAACTTGGCCTTGATGCTGCTCTCGACGCCCTTGTTGGCCAGGTCAGCGACGACCACGGTCCAGGTGTTGTCGGCGTTACGGACGATGTCACGGACTTCGTGCTGAACGTGCAGCTTGACGTTGTCATGCTTGGTCATCGAGGCGAACAGCTGGCGGGTGATCTCGCCAAAGTTGACGTCGGTGCCGATCGGCATGCGGGTGGCGGCGATCTTCTGGTCGGCAGCGCGGCCTTCCATCACGATCGGTACCCACTTCTTGATCTGCTCGTGGTCTTCGGAGTATTCCATGCCACGGAACAGCGAGCTGTGCTGCAGGGCTTCATGACGCTTCTTGAGGAACTCGACGTTCTTGTCGCCCCAGACGAAGCTCATGTGCGGCACGTTGTTGATGAACGAGGTCGGGTTGCTCAGCACTTTCTGCTCGACCTGATAGGCCCAGAACTGCTTGGAGATCTCGAACTGCTCGTTGACGCCAACGGCCTTGCTGATGTCGATCTTGCCGTCGGCACCTTCGCTGGTGTAGTTCAGCTCGCAGAACGCGGAGTGACCGGTACCGGCGTTGTTCCAGGCGTTGGAGCTTTCTTCGGCGACCTTGTCCAGGCGCTCGTAGATGTCGATCGACCAACCGGGCTCCAGCTCATTGAGGTAGGTACCCAGGCTTGCACTCATGATGCCGCCGCCGATCAGCAGCACGTCTACGGTTTTCTCGGGCTCACTGGGCTTGGAGCAACCGATGACACTCAGGCACAGGAGCGTCAGCAGGATTTTTTTCATAATTCAATCCAATTGAAGTGAAGTAATTGGCAATGACCGCAGGTCCCGTAGTGCACGCCCGGATTCTTGTTGTTGCTCGCGCAGTCCAAGGCTTAGCGTAGCTGGTGCTCGGGCATTCGGCCTGAACACCCGCGCAATGGATGGCGGCTGGGGTTGTTCGATGGATCGGGAACGGTCGTCACGCCAGACGCGGGGCTTGGCCGCCGGTGTCAGGGTGGGTCGCCTTAAAGCAGGAAGCGGGCCAACTTTTACAAGACCAACGACTAATAGCTAGGACGAGTCGTCGCACCCCAACTTTAACGGTTTAGCTGGCGACAATCCGCCACATTGCCAAGCTGTAGGCACTGGATGTGGCGGATTTCCCCCTCTTTTACCCAGGCGCCCTGTTTTCTCAAGCACTCAAGCGCGCAGTGACTTCACCGAGTTGCCCGGACAACCCGTGCAGATGCTGCCCGGCCTGCTCGGTCTGTTGCACCGCTTGCTGGTTGGTGGTGGCGATGCGGGTGATCTCCACCAGGTTGCGCGAGATGTCCTCGGCCACGCTGGTCTGTTCCTCTGCTGCCGTAGCGATCTGCCGGTTCATGTCGCGGATCGCTTCCACGGCAACGGTGATGCGCTGCAGCATCAGCCCGGCCTGCTGTACCTGCTCGGCACCCTCCTCGCTGCGCTGCTGGCCGCTCTCGATAGCCTTGACCGCGGCCACGGCGCCAGATTGCACAGCGCTGATGATCTGGTTGATTTCGGCAATCGACGCCGCCGTGCGCTGGGCCAGGCTGCGCACTTCATCGGCGACCACGGCAAAGCCGCGCCCGGCTTCACCGGCCCGCGCTGCCTCGATGGCGGCATTGAGTGCCAGCAGGTTGGTTTGCTCGGCAATGCCGCGAATCACTTCCAGCACCTTGCCGATGCGATCGCTGTCGGCTTCCAGGTGGCGAATCACCGCCGCGGTACTGGCGATTTCCTGATTGACCACGGCAATGGTGGCGATGGTTGCCTGCATCACCTGCTCGCCGGCCTGGGCGCTATGGTCGGCCTCATCGGCGGCGCGCGCAGCGTCGGCGGCATGGCGGGCGACTTCCTGGGCGGTGGCCGACATCTCGTGCATCGCCGTGGCAACCTGGTCGGTACGCTGGAACTGGTCGTCGGTGCCGCGGGCCATGTTGCCGGCAATGCCGCGCAGTTCACCGCTGGCGCTTTCCAGCTCACCGGCGTTGCGCTGCAGGCGGCTGAAGGTGTCGGCGAGAAAATCACGCAGGGTGTTGGCCGCCACCGCCAGCCGTCCCAGCTCATCCTGGCGGTCGCTGGCGACCCGCGCCGCGAAGCGCCCCTGGCTCAACTGGGCGACATAGTCGATCAAGCCACGGATCGGCTCGATCAGGCTGCGGTTGACCAGCCACAGGCTAAACAGCCCCACCAGCACAGCCGAGCCGAACATCACCAAAAGCCCCAGCCAGACCGTGCGTTCAGCCGACTGGCTTATAGCCTGGGCACGCTTCTGGGCCTCATTACGCAGTTGCGTCACCAGTTCGCTCATCTGCTCACTGGCCGCACGGTCGACGCCTTTTACCGCCTGATCACCTGCAAGCGGATCAGCGCCCGCCGCCAGAAACGCCTGACGCCCCTGTGCGTAAGCCTGGCCCAACTGCCGATGGCTGGCCTTGAGCTGTTCGGCGCGAGCCTTGAGCGGCTGCTCGCTGTGGGCGATCAACTGGTCAAGGATGCCCTGCACTTGCTGCTCACGGGCCAGGAACTGCTGCCAGTACTTGTCCCGCTCGGCGGGCTGCTTGCCGCGCAGCAGCACGTTTTTCCACTCCTGGACCTGGACCTTGAACTGCAGGTTGGCCTCGTCGATCAACTGCGACGCCTGCAACGGCCCATCGATCAACTGGCCATAGCCGCGCACGCTGGAGGACAGCAACTGGAAGCATACCAGGGCGATCAGCAGGATCGCCGCCAGGCTGCCGCCGAGCAGGGCGAGAATTTGCACTCTGAGGGATTTACGCAACATCGAAAGAAGTCCCGGAACAAGGAATGAGGGAGCGACGCCACTGGGCGCCAACCAGGCAAAGACGTCCCTGTCCTCGTTCACTGGCCACTGACGGCAGGCCAAAAAAAAGCTGCCATCGATCGATAGCAGCCAGGTTCGAGCATTACGCAACAGCTGGAACAGATAGTCTCAAGGGATTGCTACAGAAATGTGACAGTCTGTAGGACGCTGTCACATTTCCGTCACGTTATTGAACTGCAACGCCGCCAGCCGCGCATACAAGGGGCTCTCGGCGATCAGCTGGCGATGGCTGCCAATCGCTACCAAGCGCCCCTGATCGATCACCGCAATGCGATCGGCATGCTGCACCGTGGCCAGACGGTGGGCGATTACCAGGGTGGTACGGCCGCTCATCAAGGTTGGCAGCGCCTGCTGGATCAAGTGCTCGCTCTGCGCGTCGAGGGCGCTGGTGGCCTCGTCGAGCAACAAGATCGGTGCATCCACCAGCAGCGCCCGGGCAATCGCCAGGCGCTGGCGCTGGCCGCCCGAGAGGCCAAGGCCGGCGTCACCCAAGTGGGTCTGGTAACCGTTGGGCAGTTGCAGGATGAACTCATGGGCATGGGCACTGCGGGCTGCGGCCTCGACCTGTTCGACCGTGGCATCGGCGCGCCCGTAGCGGATGTTGTCTTCCACCGTACCGAAGAACAGCGCCGGGTTCTGCGCTACCAGGGCAAAGTGGCGACGCAGGTCCTGGGGATCGAGGCGGCTGATGTCCTGGTCGTCGAGCAGGATACGCCCTTGCTGCGGATCGTAAAAACGCAGCAACAGGTCGAACAGCGTCGACTTGCCCGCCCCCGACGGCCCCACCAGGGCCAGGGTTTCGCCTGCCTCGACGGTCAGACTCAGGCCATCGATGGCCGGCGGCGTGGGCCGCGACGGGTAGGCAAAATGCACGTCCCGCACCTCGACCCGGCCACTGACCCGCGGCGCTGAGCGCTGCAAGTCAGCGGGCGCGACAATCTCGCTGCGCGCGGCCAAAAGCTCGGCAATCCGCTCGGCCGCACCGGCGGCGCGCTGCAGCTCACCGATCACTTCGCTGAGGGTGCCGAAGGCGCTGCCGACGATCAGGCTGTAGAACACGAAGGCGGCCAGCTCGCCGCCGGAAATTCGCCCGGCGATCACGTCCATGCCACCGACCCAGAGCATCACCCCGACCGCACCCAGCACCAGCACGATGACCAGGGTGATCAGCCAGGCGCGCTGGAGGATGCGCTTGCGCGCCACGTCAAAGGCCGCCTCGACCGTGGCGCCGAAACGCTGCTGATCACTGGGTTGATGGTTGTAAGCCTGCACAGTCTTGATCTGCCCAAGGGTCTCGGACACATAACTACCGACATCAGCGACCCGGTCCTGGCTTTGCCGCGACAGGCTGCGCACGCGCCGGCCGAAAATCAGGATGGGTGCCAGCACCAGCGGCAAGGCCAGCACCACAATGCTGGTGAGCTTGGGGTTGGTGACAAACAGCAGGACGATGCCGCCTAGCACCATCAGGGCATTGCGCAGGAACAGCGACAGCGACGAGCCGATCACCGATTGCAGCAAAGTGGTATCGGCGGTCAGCCGCGACTGGATCTCCGAGCTGCGGTTACTTTCGAAAAAGCCCGGGTGCAGGTAAATCAGATGATCGAACACCTGCTGGCGGATATCGGCCACACAGCGCTCGCCAATCCAGGACACCAGATAGAAGCGGCTGAAGGTGCCGATCGCCAGGGCCAGCACCAACAGCAGGAACAGGCCAATGGACTGGTTGAGCAGGTGCGGCGACTGGGTCATGAAGCCCTGGTCAACCAATAGACGAATACCCTGGCCCATGGACAAGGTAATCGCCGCAGTGACGATCAAGGCCAGCAAGGCCAGCAGCGCCTGCTTGCGGTAAGGACGAATGAAACGCCAGCCAAGGCGCAGGGCCTGGCGCTGGCGGGAAGAAAACCGGTTGAGCATGGAGTACGCCGTTTGTCCGCTGTTTGCAGCAGCCTACACCGGACCACTGATCAAGGGCCAAGGAACTCCCTACCATGTTCGGGCGTCGGAACCAGTACCTGGGCATATAAGACCCAGGCCACAGCTGGCTAGACCGTTTCGGTCTAAAGTACCACTGGAGGTTTACTCGGCTTTCTGGTGGACTGGAGACGTCGCACAGTGATAACCGAAGGAGCTGTCACAGGCCGGTCACGAGGCGATTCTAGTCTGAGCTTGCAACCTGATGAGGAGACAGGAAATGAGCTTGCAACATCAAGGCAATACCCAGGAAAAATCGGTGAAGAACCCGCAAGCGCCGGTAGGTGGTGCGATCATCGGCCCGGATGGCAATGAGATCATCATCACTGAAGAGATGGTCCAGCAGGCCTGCAAAAAGCTGGAAGAAAGCCGCAAAGACCCCGCCAAGAAAGACTGACCCACCCGAATTCTTCAACCCGGCGCACGCGCCGGGTTTTTATTGCCCGCTGTTTACACCAGCACGCCTCCCAGGGCGCGGACCATTTGCGCCAGTTGCGGCGCTTCACCGTGCAGGCGCACGGCCAGGCCTTCGATTTCACGGCGCGGTGGGTAGTGCTTGCGCAGGTTGTCGAAGGCGGCCTTCTGCTGCGCCGGGTCGCGGCTCAAGCTGCGGCGAAAATCGGCGTCGTCACGGCGCGGGTCATACACCGCGCGGCAGAGAGTGGCCAGGGCCCAGGCCGGATCGGTCTCGGCCTGCAAGGCAATCTCGGCCAGCCACGGCTGTGGCAACAGGTCGGCCAGTTGCACCTGCTCAGGCTCGCCCCGCCAGGCGCAGAACGCCTGGTAGATCTGCGCGGTGCCGCGCTGCTTGCCGTCCAGGCTGTAGCCGGCAATATGCGGGGTGGCGATCACACAGAGGTCGGCCAGGGCCAGGTCGACCTGGGGCTCGCCTTCCCAGACGTCGAGCACCGCCTGGATATCATCGCGCTCGCGCAGCAATTGGCGCAGGGCCTGATTGTCGACCACAGGACCGCGGCTTGCATTAATCAGCCAGGCGCCGGGGCGCAGGCGGGCCAATTGCGCCTGGCCCAGCAGATGCCAGGTGGGCAGCTCGCCGCTACGGGTCAGCGGGGTGTGCAGGCTGATCACGTCGCATTGCTCGATGATTTGCTCCAGGCTCACATAGTCGCCACCTTCGCGCGCCTGGCGCGGCGGATCGCAGACCAACACCTTCCAGCCCAGGCCACGCAGCACCTCGACCAGACGCCCACCGACTTCGCCAGCGCCCACCACCCCATAGGTGCGCGCAGGCAAGCTGGCGCCGTCGAGCTCGGCCAGGGTCAGCAGGCTGCCCAGCACATAATCCACCACCCCACGGGCGTTGCAACCCGGCGCGCTGGACCAGTGAATACCGGCCTCGGCGAAATAATCCAGGGCCAGGTGATCGGTGCCGATGGTGCACGTGCCGACAAACTTCACCCGGCTGCCATCGAGCAACGCGCGGTCGACCCTGGTCACCGAACGCACTAGCAAAACGTCGGCATCCTTGACGCAGGCGGCATCAATCGCCCGACCGGGGTAGCGGCGGATTTCGCCGAAGCCGGCAAAGAAGGCATCGAGCAGCGGGATATTCTCGTCAGCAACAATCAGCATGGCGCTCTCCTATCGGGGTGCGCAGTGTAGGCCGATACGGGTGGGCCGTTCCACAGGCAGGCGAGGTTCCTGACTGCTGCGTCAAGGCGTAGACTAGTCGGCTTTGCCCATCTTTCCTGTGGACGCCTGCCTTGTGACACCGATGACTGCCCAGACCCAAACCCCCGCCCTCTCGCGCCCGACGCGGATCCGCACCGAGCTGCGCGGCCTGCTGATGCTGGCTACGCCGATCATCATTGCCCAGCTGGCGACCACCGCCATGGGCTTTGTCGATGCGGTGATGGCCGGCCGGGTCAGCCCGCGCGACCTGGCTGCGGTAGCCCTGGGCAACTCGATCTGGATCCCGGTGTACCTGCTGATGACCGGCATCCTGCTGGCGACCACACCCAAGGTTGCCCAGCGTTTTGGTGCCGGCCAGCATGCCGAGATCGGACCGCTGGTGCGCCAGGCATTGTGGCTGGCAGTGTGTGTCGGCCTGATCGCCAGTGGCCTGCTGCTCAGCGCCGAACCGATCCTGCAGGTGATGAAAGTCGACCCGCAACTGGTGGCGCCGAGCATGGGCTATTTACAGGGCATTGCCTTCGGCTTCCCCGGCGTTGCCCTCTATTACGTGTTGCGCTGCTACAGCGATGCCCTGGGCCGGACGCGACCGAGCATGGTCATCGGCTTGTCCGGCCTGCTGCTGAACATCCCGCTGAACTATGTGCTGATTTACGGCCACTTCGGCATGCCGGCCCTGGGCGGCGTCGGTTGCGGCTGGGCCAGCGGCATCGTCATGTGGTTCATGGCCCTGAGCATGGCCGCCTGGACCCACTGGGCCCCGGCCTACGCCCGCAACCGCGTGCTAGTGCGCCTGGACAAGCCGCAATGGCCGGTGATCAAGCGCCTGGTAGGCGTCGGCCTGCCGATCGGCATCGCGGTGTTCGCCGAGTCGAGCATCTTCGCAGTGATTGCCCTGCTGATCGGCAGCCTCGGCCCGACCGTGGTGGCCGGGCACCAGATTGCCCTGAACATCAGCTCGCTGCTGTTCATGATTCCGTATTCACTGGGGATGGCGGTGACCGTGCGGGTTGGCCAGGCGATCGGTGCCGGGCTGCCGCGCCAGGCGCGCTTTGCCGCCCTGGTCGGCTTGGGCGCGGCACTGGTGTTTGCCTGTTTCTCGGCCAGCCTGATCCTGCTGATGCGCGAGCCGATCGCCTCGATCTACACCCCTGACACGGCGGTAATCCAGATTGCCGCGATGCTGATCGTCTATGCCGCGCTGTATCAGTTCTCCGACGCCATCCAGGTGATCGCCGCCGGCGCCCTGCGCGGTTACCAGGACACCCGGGTGACCATGATCCTGACCCTGTTCGCCTACTGGGGCATCGGCTTGCCGGTCGGCTACGTGCTCGGCCTGACCGACCTGTTCGGCCCGGCTAGCGGCCCCAACGGACTGTGGGAAGGCCTGATCGCCGGCCTGACCTGCGCAGCGCTGATGCTGGCGATTCGCTTGGCGCGCAGCAGCGCCAAGCACATTCGCCGCGCTGAAAAACGTTAACCGCTTTTTTTGCGGATCCAGTACAGATAGGTACCCGCCTCTTCCTGCTGCTGGATCAGCTCGTGGTCAAGGAACACGCAGAACTTGGGGATATCGCGACGGGTCGAGGGATCGGTGGCGATCACCTTGAGCAGGCCGCCGGGGGCCAGGTCGCGAATGTGCTGGTGCAGCATCATCACCGGCTCCGGGCAGTTCAGGCCGGTGGCGTCGAGGACGGCATCTGGGGTGAAGTCAGTCATGTAGAACTCCGGAAACAATCAGCTATTGTCGCTCATGCAGGCGCCAGGGTCATCTTCACTGGCCTCATCGCCGGCAACGCCGGCTCACAGGTTGTGTTGGCAACCTTGCCAGCGATGGCCTCAGCGCGGTTTCAGATCCAGGCGACGCAAGTGGCAGGTCACTTCCTCACGGTCGTGATACAGCTGCTTGCAGCCAATCGAGACCTTGACCTTGCGCGCCTTGAAGCCCTCTTCGATGCGTTCGAGCAAGCGCCGCACTTCGGCATAACGCTGCTTCATCGGCAACTTCAGGTTGACCACTGCCTCGCGGCACAGGCCCTCGCCCAACCAGGTTTCCAGCAAGGCGGCACTGCGCGCTGGCTTCTCGACAATGTCGCAGACCATCCAGTCCACGGTCTGCTTGGGCTTGTAGGTGAAGCCGTCGGCCATCAGGTGCTGGACCAGGCCGGTGTCCATCAGGCTTTCGGCCATCGGCCCGTTGTCGATAGCGGTCACCAGCATGCCGCGTTTGACCAACTGGTAAGTCCAGCCGCCCGGCGCCGCGCCGAGGTCGACACCGGTCATGTCATCGGACAGGCGCGCATCCCACTGGTCACGGGGGATGAAGTGGTGCCAGGCCTCTTCCAGCTTGAGGGTCGAACGGCTCGGCGCTTCGCGCGGAAACTTCAGGCGCGGAATGCCCATCGGCCACATTGCCGAGTTATCCGCTGCCGCCAGGCCGACAAACACCCGCCGGCCGCTGACGAAGGTCAGCAGCAAACGTGGTTTGTGCGCATCCTCAACCAGCCGTCCGGCCTTGCTCAGGGCCTTGCGCAGCGGCACCTCGAACTTGCGGCAGAAGGTCGATAGCTCCTTGCCATCGTTGGTGTCCATTACTTCCAGCCACAGGCTGCCGCATTGCGGATAGTCGGCCAGGGCCTCGAGCAGAACGCTGATGCGGTCGGTTTCCGGCAGCTCGATGAATGTGCCGCGAGCCCATTGCCGGGGGAAGATCAACTGGGCGAAGCGCAGCTCGCGCATCAGCTGCTCGGCACCTTCGGCATCGTTGCAGATGAACTCGGCGCAGGCGCTCTGCGGCTTGGCCTTGGCATAGCCGGCGACGTTCAGGCGCGCAGCGTGCTCGGCAATTTCGGCACAGACTTCGCTTTCGAAACCGGGCCGGCAATGCATAAACAGGGTATTCATCTTCACTCCGGGCGCAATAAACAGCGCCGGTAAATCGGCGAATGATAAAGGAAGTTCGGAACCTGCGACACTTCCTACCGGTCCAGTACATGGTCAGGTCCGCCAAACAGGGCTAACCTGACCGTTCAGCCAAGTCCGTGCCGTGCGGACTGTCACAGAGGCGGTGAACCGGCGACAGCAGGGAAGATTGCCGATCACCGGCGCAGAAGGAGTTGGTAATGCCCTCGCTCGATAGCCTGAAAACCCTCAAGACCCTGACGGTCGATGATCGTCCCTACCACTATTACAGCCTGCCCGACGCCGCCCGCAGCCTCGGCGACCTGCAGCGCCTGCCGATGTCGCTGAAAGTGCTGCTGGAAAACCTGCTGCGCTGGGAAGACGGCAAGACCGTCACCAGCGCCGATCTCTCAGCACTGGCCAACTGGCTCAAGGAGCGGCGCTCCGACCGCGAGATCCAGTACCGCCCGGCGCGGGTGCTGATGCAGGACTTTACCGGGGTGCCAGCGGTGGTCGACCTCGCCGCCATGCGCGCGGCCATGGCCAAGGCCGGCGGCGACCCGCAGCGGATCAACCCGTTGTCGCCGGTGGACCTGGTCATCGACCACTCGGTGATGGTCGACCGCTACGCCAGCCAGCAGGCCTTTGCCCAGAACGTCGACATCGAAATGCAGCGCAACGGCGAACGCTACGCCTTCCTGCGCTGGGGCCAGAACGCCTTCGACAACTTCAGCGTGGTGCCGCCGGGCACCGGTATCTGCCACCAGGTCAACCTTGAGTACCTGGGCCGCACGGTCTGGACCCGTGAAGAAGACGGGCGCACCTACGCCTTCCCCGACACCCTGGTCGGCACCGACTCGCACACCACCATGATCAATGGCCTGGGTGTACTCGGCTGGGGCGTGGGCGGCATCGAAGCGGAGGCGGCGATGCTCGGCCAGCCGGTGTCGATGCTGATTCCGGAAGTGATCGGCTTCAAGTTGACCGGCAAGTTGCGCGAAGGCATCACCGCTACCGACCTGGTGCTGACCGTTACGCAGATGCTGCGTAAAAAAGGTGTGGTCGGCAAGTTCGTCGAGTTCTACGGCGACGGCCTGGCCGACCTGCCCCTGGCGGACCGCGCCACCATTGCCAACATGGCACCGGAATATGGCGCTACCTGCGGTTTCTTCCCGGTCGACCAGATCACCCTCGATTACCTGCGCCTGTCGGGCCGTCCTGAGGCCACGGTGAAACTGGTCGAGGCCTACTGCAAAGCCCAGGGCCTGTGGCGCCTGCCTGGCCAGGAGCCGGTGTTCACCGACGCCCTGGCCCTGGACATGAACGAAGTCGAAGCGAGCCTGGCCGGGCCCAAGCGCCCGCAAGACCGCGTGGCCCTGGGTAATGTCAGCCAGGCCTTCGATGACTTCATCGGCCTGCAACTCAAGCCCTCGAGCAAGGAAGAAGGCCGCCTGGAAAGCGAAGGCGGTGGCGGCGTGGCGGTGGGCAATGCCGACCAGGCCGGCGAAGTCAGCTATGAACACCAGGGTCAGCAAATCCAGCTCAGAAACGGCGCGGTAGTGATCGCGGCGATCACCTCCTGCACCAACACGTCCAACCCCAGCGTGATGATGGCAGCCGGGCTGGTAGCAAAAAAAGCGGTGGAAAAAGGCCTGCAGCGTAAACCCTGGGTCAAGAGCTCCCTGGCCCCCGGCTCCAAGGTGGTCACCGACTACTACAACGCCGCCGGCCTGACCCAGTACCTCGACGCCTTGGGCTTCGACCTGGTGGGTTATGGCTGCACCACCTGCATCGGCAACTCCGGCCCGCTGGACGAAGCCATCGAAAAAGCCATCACCAGCGCCGACCTCACCGTCGCCTCGGTGCTCTCGGGCAACCGCAACTTCGAGGGCCGCGTGCATCCGCTGGTGAAAACCAACTGGCTGGCCTCGCCACCGCTGGTGGTCGCCTATGCCCTGGCCGGCAGCGTGCGCGTGGATATCAGCCGCGAACCGCTGGGCGTCGGCAAGGATGGCCAACCGGTGTACCTGCGCGACATCTGGCCCAGCCAGAAAGAAATCGCCGACGCCGTGGCCAGCGTCGATACCGCGATGTTCCACAAGGAGTATGCCGAAGTGTTTGCCGGCGACGCCCAGTGGCAAGCCATCGAGGTCCCCCAGGCGGCCACTTATGTCTGGCAGGACGATTCCACCTACATCCAGCATCCGCCGTTCTTCGACGACATTACCGGGCCGCTGCCGGTGATCGAGGATATCCACGGCGCCCGGGTTCTGGCCCTGCTGGGTGATTCGGTGACCACCGACCACATCTCCCCGGCCGGCAACATCAAGGCCGACAGCCCGGCCGGACGTTACCTGCGAGAAAAAGGCGTCGAGCCGCGCGACTTCAACTCCTACGGCTCACGCCGGGGCAACCATGAAGTGATGATGCGCGGCACCTTCGCCAACATCCGCATCCGCAACGAGATGCTCGGTGGAGAAGAAGGCGGCAACACCCTTTATGCACCCACTGGCGAGAAGATGGCCATCTACGACGCGGCCATGCGCTACCAGGCCGATCGCACGCCACTGGTGGTAATTGCCGGCCAGGAGTACGGCACCGGCTCCAGTCGCGACTGGGCCGCCAAGGGCACCAACCTGCTGGGGGTCAAGGCGGTGCTGGCGGAGAGCTTTGAACGCATCCACCGCTCCAATCTGGTGGGCATGGGCGTGCTGCCGTTGCAGTTCAAACCCGGGCAGAACCGCAAGAGCCTGGCCCTGGACGGCCGCGAGCGTATCGATATCCTTGGCTTGAGTGATGCCCAGGTGCAGCCACACATGACCCTGAACCTGAAGATCAGCCGCGAGGATGGTCGCCAGGAACAGATCGAAGTGCTGTGCCGGATCGACACCCTCAATGAAGTGGAGTACTTCAAGGCAGGAGGCATCCTCCACTATGTACTGCGGCAATTGATCGCAGCCTGAAGCGCCGGCCCGGTCCCTGGTGACCGGGCCTTTGCCTTGCCCAGCAGACAACGTACGATAGGCAGTAATGGCCAAAGGATGGCCGAGAGGCGTGTCCTCGCGCGCAGTAGCGCAGTCGAAGGGTTCACGTTTTGCTTTTCAAAGGATGTCTCATGCTTGCCCCGCAATGGATCGGCCTGGCGCTGCTTGGCCTTGGTTACATCTTCGCCCTGCTCAAAGGCAACCTCGGCCTGCTGGCCCTGCCCAGCCTGATTGCCCTGCTGTGTGCCGGCTTGCTGGTGCGCCGCGCCAGCCTCTGGCAGAAGCTGGTCGGGCATGCCCTGTTCGTGCTCCTGGCTATCGGCCTGGCCCTGCATATGCTGCCTGGTTTCAGCGGCGCCAAGGTCATCGACAAAGTGCGCTTTAGCAGCGACGCCCTGCCCTTTTCCATGTACCTGAACCTCGACAAGCCACTGATTGGCTTCTGGCTGCTGCTGGCTTGCCCCTGGGTGCTGGCCCTGAAGAACAAGCGCCCACTGGCGAGCCTGGCCTGGACCTTGCCATTGGTAATCGCGGTATGCCTGGGTGGCGCCTGGCTGTTGGGGATGATCGCCTGGGCACCGAAGTGGCCTGAACAGGGCTGGATCTGGGCTCTGAACAACCTGCTACTGGTGTGCCTGACAGAAGAACTGCTGTTTCGCGGTTACCTGCAGGGCGGCCTGCAACGCCTGCTGAAAAACCAGAACCTGGCTCTGCTGCTGGCCGCCAGCCTGTTCGGCCTGGCCCATCTCGCTGGCGGCTGGCAATGGGTGCTGCTGGCTGGGCTTGCCGGTGTTGGCTATGGTCTGGCTTACCGATATGGCGGACTTTTCGCCGCCGTGCTGTGCCATTTCGGCCTGAACCTGGCGCACTTCGCCGGCTTCAGTTACCCGATGCTGGCGCCATTGTGAACTTGCGGTCATTAGCTGACTTTTGTGTCAAAAACATGAAAGAATGCAGCTAATTTGTTGAACTTTGCACGAATGACTTAGCGCAGGTCGGATCGGGACTCATTGATCGAAATCAACCCCTGCAAATATTCATTCAACAAAACCCCCGGCGTGCCGATACCTCTCGAAAGCCTTGCGGATTGAACAGCTAATGCGTAACAACCAGCCGATTACCCAGCGCGAACGGACTTTCCCAGCTCAGCAACGGTTGATTTCGACCACTGATGCCAAGGGCGTGATCACCTACTGTAACGACGCCTTCGTCGAGATCAGCGGCTTCTCCCGCGAGGAGCTGATGCGCGCACCGCACAACCTGGTCCGCCACCCGGATGTGCCGCCTGCTGTCTTTGCGCATATGTGGACCACGCTCAAGCAAGGCCTGCCATGGATGGGCATCGTCAAGAACCGCTGCAAGTCGGGTGACCATTACTGGGTCAACGCCTATGTCACGCCGGTGTTCGAGAACAATCAGGTGGTGGGCTTCGAATCGGTGCGGGTCAAGCCCACTGCCGAACAGGTACGCCGCGCCGAAGCGCTGTACCAGCGCATCAACCAGGGCAAGCCGGCCATTCCGCGCCGCGACAAGTGGCTGCCGGTGGTACAGGACTGGCTGCCGTTCATCCTGGTCAGCCAGATCGGCTTTCTGATCGGCAACTGGCTGGGCCACTCCTGGGGCTTTGCCCTGGCCGCCGGCCTTTCGGTACCGCTTGGCCTGCTTGGCCTGAGCTGGCAGCAACGCGGCCTCAAGCGCCTGCTGCGCCTGGCCGAACAGACCACCTCCGACCCGCTGATCGCGCAGATGTACACCGACAGCCGCGGCGTGCAGGCGCGCCTGGAAATGGCCATGCTCAGCCAGGACGCGCGGATGAAAACCTGCCTGACCCGCCTGCAGGACACCGCCGAGCACCTCAACGAGCAGGCGCGCCAGTCCGACACCCTGGCCCACAACAGCTCCTCGGGCCTGGAGCGCCAGCGAGTGGAGACCGAACAGGTCGCCGCTGCCGTCAACCAGATGGCCGCCACCACCCAGGAAGTGGCCAACCACGTCCAGCGCACCGCCGATGCCACCCAGGAAGCCAATCGCCTGACCGGGCGCGGCCGCGACATCGCCGGGGAAACTCGCGAAGCCATCCAGCGCCTGTCGGCCGCCGTCGGTGAGACCGGCCTGACCGTGACCCAGCTGGCCCGCGACAGCGACGAAATCGGCGGCGTGGTCGATGTGATCAAGGGTATTGCCGATCAGACCAACCTGCTGGCCCTTAACGCCGCCATCGAAGCGGCCCGGGCCGGCGAGATGGGCCGCGGCTTTGCCGTGGTGGCCGACGAGGTGCGCCAGCTTGCGCAACGCACCGCCGAGTCCACCGGGCAGATCCACGGCCTGATCGCCAAGCTGCAGCAGACCGCCAACAGCGCCGTGCAGACCATGGAAAGCGGTCATCGCCAGGCTGAAGAAGGCGTTGCACGGGTGATGGAAGCCGACCAGGCATTGGTCGGTATCAGCGAAGCGGTGGCCAACATCACCGACATGGCCACACAGATTGCCGCGGCCACCGAGGAGCAGACTGCGGTAGCCGACGAAATCAGCCGCAACATCAGCACCATCGCCCAGCTGGCCGACCAGACTTCGGAACAGGCCCAGCATTCGGCGCTGCTCAGCGAAGAGCTGACCCGCACCGCCACCAGCCAGTACTCGCTGGTGGAGCGTTTCAACCGCTAAGCCAGGCCGCGTATCGCTCTTGGCGGTACGCGGCTTCCCGCCTTACCAGTCGAGCGTCAGCCGGCTTTCGAAGTAACGTTCAGCACCGCTCAACGGGTCGTTGAAACGCAGGCTCTGCGCCAGCAGCTTCAAGGGCTTGCTGTAGTCATCCGGCCCCTGGACGATGTCCGGATAAAACGGATCATTACAGATACTCGCCCCCAGGGCAGTCATGTGCACGCGCAGCTGGTGGGTCTTGCCGGTCACTGGCGAGAGCCCGTAGCGCCACAGTTCGCCGTTCTTCTCCAGCACCTGGGCGAGGGTTTCGCTGTTGCTCACCCCCTCCACTTCCTGCATGCGGAAGAACGGCTCGCCATTGATCAGGCGGCTCCTGTGCACCAGTGGAAACTCACGCGTGGGCAAGGCGCGGGCGATGGCCTGGTAGCGCTTATCGATCTGCCGGTTGGGGAATAGCGACTGATAGGCCGAACGACTCTGCGGGTTGGCCGAGAACAGCACCAGCCCGGCGGTGTGCCGGTCGATGCGGTGCAAGGGCACCAGATTGGGATTGTCGAGGCGGCGGATCAACCGGCGCAGCAAAGTCTGTTCGACATACTCGCCGGTCGGGGTAACCGGCAGGAAATGCGGCTTGTCGGCCACCACCAGGTGCTCATCAATGTGCAGGATGGACTCTTCGACCGGGATCGGCTTTTCGTTCGGCACTTCGCGAAAATAATGGATGCGCAAGCCCGGGCGGTAGGCAAGCGTAACGCTGATCGGCGCGCCCTGGGCATCGAGCACCCGGCCGCGGGCGATGCGATCGAGCCACTGCTCGCGGCCGATGGCCTTGAAGTGCTCGCTCAGGCAATCGACTACCGTCGCCCAGTTGCCGGGTGGCAGGCAGACAGTACTGGCTTGATGCTGAGCCGGATCGAAGGGAGGCGTGGCCATGGAAACACTCGGGACAGATGGACCGGCCATTATCCCCCATGCTCGCCTGCTCAGCCAGCTTCGGCGGCGGCAGCCTCGGTAAACTCCTTGAGCCAGCGCAGCACCTCGACCGCCTCCCAGCGGCTAGGGTCATAGAGGGCGTACAACAACCCCTGGTAACCGACCACGTCCAGTGGCCGGTGGTAGCCGGCGCGCTGGAACAGCGCTTCAATCTCGGCAAAGCAGGTGTTGAAATGCACCTTGTTGAACGGTGTCTTGCCTTCCAGCACCAGGCCGTCAAGGCGCAACTCGAGCACCGCTTCACTCACGACCTCGACAGCCATGCGATTGACGGAGTATTTCAGTTGTTCGACATTGACCATTGATCCGGACCCTCGACGCAAGCGCCATCCTTGTACTGTATTTATATACAGCATATTCAGAGATGTCTCCTGCGTCAATCAGACAGCAGCTGTCAGACCAGGCCAGACAGGTAACCGCTGCCGCGGCGAATGGTCAGCACCTGGCGGCGTGGCGATTGCGTGCTGAGGCCAAAGTGCACCCACTGGTCGTATTCGAGGATCAACTGATCGAACATTACCTCACTGTCCATGATTCGCCTGGCCAGTTCGCGAGGCGCCAGCCCGGTCACATTGATATCCACCGCCAGGCCAAGGGTATGCGCACTCCTGACCGAACCACCGATTGCCTTGTTGAGGGCCAGCGAACGGTAACCGCTGCTAACTCGAACCGGCCGGCCGACCAGGCTGCGAACTTCTTCAAGCACAGCGCATAGTCGTTCCAGGTTACTGATGATCTGCGCGTGGGGTGTATTGTCGATACCGCGACGTGCGGCAGTCTCCGAAGTGATCATTTCGGCGAGGGAAAAATGTGCGGAAAGCTGCATGGGGCCATTCCTTGGCATGATGAGTTCGCCAGGGATTATCCTTGCACCCTTGAATCGGCGCACGATCGGAAGCTGATCCTCGCGCACCTGCTTTACTTCAGGAAGGCCGCTACCTGGTCAGGGCCAAACGGCCAGTTCAGCTCTGCACCCGTGTCACATCGGCGCAGCACCGGAATGAGCAAGCCATAGGTGTCGATCATCCCCTCGTGCTCGGCGATATCGACCAGTTCAACCAACAGCCCATGCTCGACAAACGGCATCAGCAGCGCCTCGGCCACTTCACACAGGTGACAACCGAGGGTGCCGAACAATTGGCATTCAGGAGGCATTTATGGGTACCAGCGACTGTAGGAACGGATCATTATTCTAGGTCTGCATCCGGAGCCAGTCGAGCATCGCCCCTGAAGCCGGCCAACGGCAATGAAGTGCTGATGCATATCAACGACCAAATCGCGCAAGTCGTTCAGACTTAATGGTTTTTTCGCTGTTTTCGCAAGGGAGTGTTTTGTGTTTGCCAACCTGTTGATCATCCTGGCCTCATCGCTGGTCGTCATCGCGTTCTTCCGGCGCCTGAAATTGCCGCCGGTACTCGGCTATTTGTGTGTCGGCCTGTTCGTCGGCCCTACTGCCCTGGACTGGGTCAACGAAAGCGAAGAGCTGCCGGACCTGGCTGAAATGGGTGTGGTGTTTTTGCTGTTTTCCCTTGGACTGGAATTTTCCCTGTCGAAAATGCTCGCCTTGCGCAAGGTGGTGTTTGGCCTGGGCAGCCTGCAGGTCATCTGCACCAGTATCCTCCTTGCCGGCCTGCTGGTTCTGCTCGGCATGCAACCCAACGTGGCCTTGATGCTCGGCGCGGGCCTGGCGCTGTCATCGACGGCGATCGTCAGCAAGGAGCTGACCAGCCTCGGCGAGATCTTCAGCAGTCATGGTCAGAATGCCATCGGCGTGCTGCTGTTCCAGGATGTGGTGGCGGTATTGCTGCTGACCCTGGTACCGGTGTTTGCAGGTCAGGGCGGCCAGGCCTGGTACTGGGCGTTGCCGCTGACCCTGGGCAAGACCGTGGTTCTCTTCTTCGGCCTGCTGCTGGCCAGCCGCTGGCTGCTGCCGCGGCTGTTCCATGAGGTGGCCAGCTCGCACTCAGCTGAGCTGTTCGTCTTGCTGGCGCTAGTGATCGTGCTGTTGACCGCCTGGCTGACCCACCTGCTGGGCCTGTCGCCAGCCCTGGGCGCGTTCCTCGCCGGCATGCTGCTGGGCGAAAGCAACTACCGCCATCAGATCGAAGCCGATATCCGCCCGTTCCGGGATATTTTGCTCGGGCTGTTCTTCGTCAGTATCGGCATGCTCATCGACCTGCAGTTGTTCGCCACTCATGGCTGGCAGCTCCTTGCCCTGACCCTCGCCCTGCTGCTGATCAAAGGTTCTGTAGTGGCCGCGCTGGTGCGCTTGCGCGGCAGTGATGCCGAGACCGCCTGGCGCAGCGGCCTGGCCCTGGCCCAGGGCGGCGAGTTCTGTTTCGCCCTGATGGCGCAGATGCAACAGACCCGCTTGCTGCCAGAGGAACTCGGCCACCTGCTGCTGGCTGCAACCTTCTGCTCGATGCTGGTCACACCGCTGCTGCTGCGCGCCGCTCCGACAATCGCCGCGCGCCTGCACCGCAAGCCCAACCAGGAAGTTCATCTGGAAGAAATCGAAGCCCAAAGCGCCGCAATGAACGGCCACGTGCTGATCTGCGGCTACGGCCGCGTCGGCCAGTCGATCGGACGCTTCCTGCGGCGCGAGAACATACCCTTTATTGCCTTGGACGATGACCCGGTGCGGGTCCAGGAAGCCGCCGCCGGAGAAAACTGCGTGCACTATGGCGACTCGCGGCGCGGCGAACTGCTTACCGCCATCGGCCTTGAACGCGCGCGCCTGCTGGTGATTGCCGTGGACAAGACCGACATCGCCCTGAGCGTGTTGAAAGCCGCCCGCGAGCGTCATGCCCAGGTGCAGATCCTGGTGCGCACCCGTGACGACAGTCAGCGCGAAGAATTGCGCGCCGCTGGCGCCACGGCGGTGGTCCCTGAGTTACTGGAGTCGAGCCTGATGCTGGCCTCCCACGCCCTGGTCATGCTCGGCCTGCCGCAAGAGCAGGTGCAGCAACGGGTCGATGAAGTGCGCAAGACCCGCTACCGCTTGCTGCACGCCTTCTACCATGGCGCCCAGACCAGCCCGGTCGACAGCGAGGGCCTGCCCAAGGCGATGATGCACGCGGTCAACCTCGGCGCCGAAGCCTACGCCTGCGGCCGCCCTCTGAACGAACTGGGCCTGGAACAGCTGGGCGTAGAGCTACAGGCGGTACAACGCCAGGGCGAGGAGCTGAATGTCGACACCGGCACCTGCCTGCACGCCGGTGATGCAGTGCTGGTCAGCGGCCCGTTGAGCGCGGTAGAAGCCTGCGAGGCACGCTTGCTCGCCGGACGCTGAGCCGTTCAGTCCTGACTGGTAGCGCCGATCTTGTGAATCGACAGGTCGGCGCCGTAGTACTCCTGCTCCTGGCTCAGGCGCAAGCCGTGCAGCAACTTGATACTGCCATACACGGCAAAGCCACCGAGCAAGGCCACCAACACCCCGGCCAGGCTACCGATAAGCTGGCTGATCAGGCTCACCCCGCCCAGACCGCCCAGCGCGCTCTGGCCGAAGATGCCGCAGGCGATCCCGCCCCATACCCCGCACATGCCATGCAGCGGCCACACGCCCAGCACGTCGTCGATCTTCCAGGTGTTCTGCGCGGCAATAAAGCACCAGACAAACAACGCCCCGGCAATCGCCCCGGTGGCCAGCGCCCCCACCGGGTGCATCAAGTCAGAACCTGCGCACACGGCAACCAGCCCGGCCAATGGGCCGTTGTGCAGGAAGCCCGGGTCGTTACGACCGACCAGCAAGGCGGCGACGGTGCCACCGACCATGGCCATCAGGGAATTGACCGCCACCAGGCCGCTGACCCCCTGCAGGGTTTGCGCGCTCATCACGTTAAAACCGAACCAGCCGACAATCAGAATCCACGAACCCAGGGCCAGAAAAGGAATATTCGACGGCGCAAAGGCCACCAGCTTGCCGTCGCGATAGCGGCCGTTGCGCGGCCCCAGCAACAGCACCGCCGCCAGCGCCAGCCAGCCGCCCATGGCATGCACCACCACGGAGCCGGCAAAGTCATGAAAGCCCGCGCCAAAGCGCGTCGTCAGCCAGGCTTGCAGGCCGAAGTTGCCATTCCAGACGATGCCTTCGAAAAACGGGTAGACGAAGGCAACGATCAGCACCGTGGCGCACAATTGCGGGGCAAAGCGCGCCCGCTCGGCGATACCGCCGGAGATGATCGCCGGGATCGCCGCGGCAAAGGTCAGCAGAAAGAAGAACTTCACCAGGCTGTAGCCATGCTCCTGGCTCAACACCTGCGCCGGTTGGAGAAAACTCACGCCATAGGAAATCCAGTAGCCGACAAAGAAGTAGGCCAGGGTCGAGACGGCAAAGTCGCTGAGGATCTTCGACAAGGCGTTGACCTGGTTCTTGTGCCGCACCGTGCCCACTTCAAGAAAGGCGAAGCCTGCGTGCATGGCCAGGACCATCACCGCACCGAGCAGGATGAACAACGTGTTGGAACCGTGGACCAGAGTGTCCACCGCGCTTTGCAAATTTTCCATGGAGTCGGCAGGCCTGCAAAAAAGCACCAAGACAGCTCAAAAACACTCCTTCGTGCACCAGCCTGGATCGTTGCGGCGACCACCTCCCTGGCCGATCCGGGTAGTACGGGAGTTTTTCCTTGGGTTTGTCGTGGATTGGGTTAAGGTTTACAGGGCCGGCATTGTCCCGCGCCCACAATCGGCGCAGGCACCGGTCCTGGCGCACCACGGCAAAGCAAAAGCTGTACCAGCGAATTGCACTTGAACCTTCGCCCGCGCCCACGACTCGAAATAGCCACACACACTGTTAGGGAGAGCCCCATGGCCAGCAAATCGGCAAAGACTGCTCAAGACATATTGATGGCTGACTTCCAGGCCCTGGTACGCGATACCGAGAAGCTGCTGGAACACACTGCAACCCTGGCCGGCGATCAGGCCGACGACCTGCGTGAGCAGATCCACGACAGCCTGCTGCGCGCCCGGGAAACCCTGCAACTGACCCAGGAATCGGTACGCGAACGTGGCCAGGCAGCCCTGACCGCTACCGAAGACTACGTGCAGAGCAACCCCTGGCAGTCGATCGGCATTGCCGCCGGCGTAGGTTTTCTGATCGGCCTGTTGGCCACCCGCCGCTGAGGACCGAGCATGGAAAGCGAACCACTGGCCGGTGCCGGCCCCTCCAGCAAGCGCCTCGGTGCTGCAGTACTTGGCCTGTTGCACGGCCATGTCGAACTGTTCGGCATCGAACTGCAAGAGCAGAAGGCCCGCACCCTGAGCCTGCTGCTGTTCGCCGGGCTGGCCCTGGTGTTTGCCTTGCTGCTGCTGACCGCCCTCTCCGGCCTGGTGCTGGTGATGCTCTGGGACAGCTATCGCCTGGCCGGCATCATCGGCCTGTGCGTGTTCTACGGGCTGGCGGCGATATTCTGCGGCTTGCGCCTGAAAGCGGCGGTGTTCGATGAATCGTCGCCATTCAGCTCGACCCTCGAAGAACTTGCCAAGGACCGGGAGCGCCTGATGCCATGAGCCTGCCAGAACTGCCACAAACCACCAACCGCCGCGAACTGCGCAAAGCCCTGGTACGTCTGCGCCTTGAGATGCACCGCCAGGAAATTCGCCACGAGTCCGGGCAACTGCTCAACCCCCTGAACCGCTTGCGCTCCATGGGCGACTCACTGCAAGGCGGCCTGGGCATCAAGCACGCGCCGCTGTGGGGCATTGGCGCCGTGGTGTTGCTGGGCTTCCTCACCGGCAAAGGCGCCCGCAGCGGCAGCGTCAGCCGCCTGGTGCGCCTGGGGACCAGCTTGATTCCATTGTTGAAGCTGGCCATGCAAGGGGCTGGTAGCAAGCGTTAAAAAGCAAGAGCGAAGCGAATTGTGCTCTTGATCTTGATCTGCTCTTGATCTACCCGGCCCCGTTAACCAGAAGGGCCGAGTGCAGGTGTTGCGAAGGGGCGAGTGCGCAGCACCTTCGGCGTTAGCCGAAGTTGCGAAACGTAGAGTTGCTTGCAACTCGTAGTTCGCAATGCCCCGTAGCGACACCGGAGGGAGGGAACCCGGAGCGCAGCGTAGGGCCCCTGGTGGGGCAAGCCCTTTGGTTACTTTGGGGCGACTGCCAAAGTAACCCGCCGTAAGGGCGGAAGGGGCCCGCAACGCCCCCACCCCAAACGGATAAGCCCACAAAGCCACTTGCACCCCCACCCCCAAACCCCGAAGCTACCAACCTGCCCCAAAACCCCGGAGAAATGGCCTTGGATTGGCACACCCTGCTCACCCGCGAACGCCTCGGCAAACCTCTGCACAGCCCCGAAGAACTCGGCCGCAGCCCCTTCCACAAAGACCACGACCGGATCATCTTCTCCGGCGCCTTCCGCCGCCTGGGCCGCAAGACCCAGGTCCACCCGGTGTCGAGCAACGACCACATCCACACCCGCCTGACCCACTCCCTGGAAGTCAGCTGCGTCGGCCGCTCACTGGGCATGCGCGTCGGCGAAACCCTGCGCGCCAGCCTGCCGCAATGGTGCGAACCCAGCGACCTGGGCATGGTCGTGCAGTCCGCCTGCCTGGCCCATGACATCGGCAACCCGCCGTTCGGCCACTCCGGCGAAGACGCCATCCGCCACTGGTTCCAGCAAGCAGCCGGGCGTGGCTGGCTGGACGCCATGAGCGAGGCCGAACGCGCCGACTTCCTCAATTTCGAAGGCAACGCCCAAGGCTTCCGGGTGCTCACCCAGCTCGAATACCACCAGTTCGACGGCGGCACCCGGCTCACCTATGCCACCCTCGGCACCTACCTCAAGTACCCCTGGACGGCCCGCCATGCCGACGCTCTGGGCTACAAAAAACACAAGTTCGGTTGCTACCAGAGCGAACTGCCCCTGCTCGAACAGATCGCCCGCAAGCTCGGCCTGCCGCAGCTGGAAGAGCAACGCTGGGCACGCCACCCGCTGGTGTACCTGATGGAGGCTGCCGATGATATCTGCTATGCCCTGATCGATCTCGAAGACGGCCTGGAGATGGACCTGCTCGAGTACGCCGAAGTCGAGTCGCTGCTGCTCAGCCTGGTGGGCGACGACCTGCCGGAAACCTATCGCCAGCTGGGCCCCGACGATTCGCGCCGGCGCAAGCTGGCGATCCTGCGCGGCAAGGCCATCGAACACCTGACCAACGCCGCCGCACGGGCCTTCGTCGAGCAACAGGACGCCCTGCTGGCTGGCACCCTCGGCGGTGACCTGGTCGAGCACATGCACGGCCCGGCCAAACGCTGTGTGCTGCAAGCCAAGGACATAGCGCGCAAGAAAATCTTCCAGGATAAACGCAAGACCCTGCATGAAATCGGTGCCTATACCACCCTGGAAATCCTGCTCAACTCGTTCTGTGGCGCGGCGCTGGAGCAGCATGGCGGACGCACGCCCTCGTTCAAGAGCCGGCGCATCCTCGACCTGCTCGGCAAGAATGCCCCTGACCCCGACGCCTCGCTGCACAGCTCGTTCCTGCGCATGATCGATTTCATCGCCGGGATGACCGACAGCTACGCCAGCGAAATGGCCCGTGAAATGACCGGTCGCTCAAGCCCGACCTGATCGCAGCAACGCCGTACTGCCCGGCAATCGGGCAGTACGATTTCGCCGAGAACTTGCGAGAAATCACTTACACAGTGCAAGCAACGATAAACTCCCTGCAGCCTTCGCAACATCAACTTACTATCAACACTATTGACACTGCCGCCATACAGAAACTCCTGTAATCCTACATTTCAAATTTAGTAGGACTTTTCCTATATATCGATTAACTCCCCTTGAGTTCATGTGCGACCTGTTCTATCTGCGCTAAGGTGCCGCTTCTCCCTCTGGCACCTTTATGGAAACTTCAACATGTACTCTGTATTCATCGTCGACGATCACCCGGTCATCCGCCTGGCGGTGCGCATGCTTCTGGAGAATGAAGGCTATTCAGTCGTCGGGGAATCGGACAATGGCGTAGACGCCATGCAAATGGTCCGCGAATGCCTGCCGGACCTGATCATCCTCGACATCAGCATCCCGCGCCTCGATGGCCTGGAAGTGCTCTCACGCTTTCATGCCATGGGCATCCCGCTGAAAATCCTGATATTGACCGCACAATCGCCCGCACTCTTTGCCATCCGTTGCATGCATTCCGGGGCTGCTGGATATGTATGTAAACAGGAAGACCTCAGCGAGCTGCTCAGTGCGATAAAAGCGGTACTTTCCGGATATAACTACTTCCCCAGCCAGGCGATCAATCCGCCACGTAAACACGAAGAGTCCGCCTCGGAACTGGATCTTTTCAAACAGGTTAACGACCGCGAACTGATGGTCCTGCAACTGTTTGCCCAAGGCCGCAGCAACAAGGAAATTGCCCAGGGCATGTTTCTCAGCAATAAAACAGTCAGCACCTACAAAAAACGGTTGATGCAAAAGCTAAAGGCCAGTTCATTGGTGGAACTGATTGAAATGGCCAAGCGTAATGCGCTGGTTTGAGGGCACTCATGCTTAGGCACCGCCTGACCCTGTTGTTGTGCGGCGTGCTGGCCTGTCTGAGCCAGGCCGCGCAGGCGGATGAAGTCGCCGCCAGCCCGTTCACCCTGTTCAGCCGAGCCGGGCCGATTGCCATGAAGCTGCCGCTGACCCCAGCCCAGCGCCTGTGGATCAAAGGCAAGGGCCAGCTGGTGCTGGGGACCTCGGCGCCGGACTACCCGCCGTTCGACATGACCGCCAGCGGCCGCGACTACGAAGGCCTGACCGCTGATTTCGCCGGGCTGATCGGCTCGGCCCTGGACCTGCCGATCCAGGTACAGCGCTTCGCCACCCGCCAGGATGCGGTCAAGGCCCTGGCCCAGGGGCAGATCGACCTGCTGGGCAGCACCAACGGCTACGAGGCGGCGACTCCCGGCATTGCCCTGTCCAAGCCCTATGCCGTAGACCAACCGGTGCTGGTCACCCGCGAGAACGAGTCGCGCCCGCTCGACATGGGCCTGGCCGGCCTGCGCCTGAGCATGGTCTATCACTACCTGCCGATGGACGAGGTACTGGCCAACTACCCCGACGCCACCATCCAGTCCTACCCGTCTTACCAGAACGCCCTCAATGCAGTGGCCTTCGATCAGGCCGATGTGTTTCTGGGCGATACCATCTCGACCCATTACCTGATCAACCAGGGCCATTTGCAGAACGTCAAGATGGCCAACTTCGGCAAGCACGAACCCGTGGGCTTCAGCTTTGCCGTGCAGCGCAGCAACCAGACCCTGCTGGAACTGATCAACGCCACCCTCGACACGGTGTCCAGCAGTACCCGAGAGACCATCTTCAAACGCTGGAGCGCCGGCAGCGATGTGTTGCTCACCGACCGCAAGCTGCAGTTGTCGCAACGCGAAGAACGCTGGCTCAGCGACCACCCGGTGGTGCGGGTGGTGGTCAACGAAACTGCCGCACCGCTGACCTTCTTCGACAGCGCCGGCAACTTTCGCGGTATCGCCGCCGACCTGCTCGAACTGATCCGCCTGCGTACCGGGCTGCGCTTCGAGGTTCAACGGGCCAGCGGCATCAGTGACATGATCGACCGTCTCAACCATGATCAGGCCGATGTCATCGCCGCGATCTCACCCAGCCCGCGCCGCGCCGGCACCCTGGCAATCAGTCGGCCATACCTGGAAAACTCCTACGTACTGCTGACCCGCAAAGGCGCCGACCAACCGGACTCGCTGGAGCAGATGAACGGCCGGCGCCTGGCCCTGACCCGCGACAGCCCGCTGTTCGAGGACTTGCGCCAGCGTTTCCCGGGCATCCACCTGGTCGAAACCGAAAGTACCTTCTACTCCACCTCACTGCTGGCCAGCGGGCATGTCGACGCGGCGATCACCGCACTGATCAACGCCAACTTCAGCCTGGCATCCCAACGCGACCTGACAATTCGCACCTCGGTCGGCGCCGAACCGGCCACGTTCGCCATGGCAACCGCGCGCGATGCCCAGGAACTGGCGTCGATCCTCGACAAGGCGCTCTTGAGCATCGCCCCGGAAGAACTGGGCATCATCAACAGCCGCTGGCGGGGTTACAGCACCGAGACCGACGCCTACTGGCAGAAGTACCAGCGCCTGATCCTTCAGGTGGTCCTGGGGACCAGCCTGTTGCTGCTGCTGTCGCTGGCCTGGAATGCCTGGATGCGCCGCCAGATCAAGCAGCGCGAGGCTGCCGAACGCGCCCTCAACGACCAGCTCGAATTCATGCGCGCCCTGCTCAATGGCACCCCCCACCCGATGTACGTTCGCGATCGCGCGGGGTTGCTGCAAAGTTGCAACGACAGCTACCTGGAAGCGGTGCAGGCGCGCCTTGAGGACGTCCTGGGCAAGAGCATCCAGGACAGCACCCTCGGCGACAGCTGTTACGCCAGCCAGATCCAGGCTGATTACCAGAAGGTCATGCGCGAAGGTATCCCGCTGATCGTTGACCGCCCCCTGCTACTGCGCGAACGCGAACTGACCATCTACCACTGGATCCTGCCTTACCGTGACTCGCTCGGCGAAGTCCAGGGCATCATTGGCGGCTGGATCGACATCAGCGAGCGCCGCCAACTGATCCAGGACCTGCGCCTGGCCAAGCAACGGGCCGACGATGCCAACCGCGCCAAGAGCGTGTTCCTGGCGACCATCAGCCACGAGATCCGTACGCCGATGAACGCCATCATCGGCATGCTCGAGCTCACCCTCGAACGGGGCGACCAGGGGCATATCGACCGGCCGGCCATCGAAGTTGCCTACAACTCGGCGAAAGAGCTGCTGGCCCTGATTGGCGATATTCTCGACATGGCGCGCATCGAGTCAGGGCACCTGACCCTGGCACCCGAGCCGGTCAACCTGGCCGAACTGGTCGAATCGGTCGGGCGCGTGTTCGACGGCGTGGCACGCCAGAAGGACCTGCGCCTGAGCCTTGAGATCGCCGCGCAAGCGCGCTGTGAGGTGCTGCTCGACCCGCTGCGGTTCAAGCAGATCCTCTCCAATCTGGTCAGCAACGCGATCAAGTTCACCGAGCAGGGGCAGGTCACCGTGCACCTGGTCCTGGAACCCGGCCCGCTGGCGGATCAGCCGACCTTGCAGGTAACGGTTGAAGACAGCGGTATCGGCATCCGCCCGCAAGACCAGCAGCGCCTGTTCCTGCCGTTTGCCCAAGCCAACCCGGACAGCAATCTGGCCCGTAGCGGCACCGGCCTGGGCCTGGCCATCAGCCGTGACCTGTGCCAGTCGATGGGCGGCAATCTGACCCTGCACAGCGTGTTTGGCCAGGGCACCCGCGTGTGTATCAGCATGCCCCTGACCCTGCTGGCAGAAACCCCCAAACCAGCCCCGGCCGTGGCGGTGCCCGATGCGGTGCTGCCGGCGCTGCGAATCCTGGTCATCGATGATCATCCGGCCAATCTGTTACTGATCGCCCAGCAGCTGAACTTCCTCGGGCTTGAGCACAGCAGTGCCGACAATGGTTTCAGCGGCCTCAACGCTTGGCGCCAGGAACATTTCGATGTGGTAATCGTCGACTGCAACATGCCGCAGATGAACGGCTACCAGTTCACCCAGGCGGTGCGTGACCACGAACGCCAGTATCAATGGTCGCCCTGCACCATCCTCGGCTATACCGCCAATGCCCAGCCGGAAGTGCGCGAACGCTGCCGCCAGGTCGGCATGGATGACTGCCTGCTCAAGCCCATCAGCCTCAACGCTTTGGGCCAGCGCCTGGCCAGGGCACCGCTGATGAGTGCCCGGCCAGCTATCCCCGCGCAGCTGCCGTTCGATCTGCAAGGGCTGGAGCCGGTGGTCGGCAACAGCGTCAACGACCTGCGCCAGTTGCTCGAGGAGTTGTTGCGCAGTTTCCGCCGCGACGGCGCCCTGCTCAAGGCCCTGGACCCCGACCGCGATGCAGCGCAACTGATGAGCCAGGCGCACAAGATTCTCGGGCCGGCACGGATCATTCAAGCCAACGGCCTGATCCGCGCCTGCGAACAGCTCGAGGCCGATTGCCAGACCCGCCTGACGCCGGCCGTGCTGAAACGTCGGCAACGGCAGATCCTGCACATCCTTTCGGTGCTTGAGCAGGCATTGCAGGGGTATTTAAGCGAACACTTGCCGGAACAACGCTGTTCCAGCGGCACCACCTGAACAGGTAGCGGGGAGCGGATATGAAAACGGCGGCCACAAGGGCCGCCGTTTCATCTGGATCAGGAAGCCGGGGTGACCGGTTTTTCCGGATACCAGGCGTCCAGCAACGGGCTGACCTCAATCTTGGTCAGTTCGCTGCGGCCCTTGAGCCAGGCTTCAACAGCTGCGCGCTGCTCTTCAGTGACCGAACCACGGGTAGCCTTGCAGACCAGACCGAAGTCGTCGCCGCCAACATAGTCCAGACCATTGGCATCCATGGCTTGAGCCAGGAATGCATCGAGGAAGGCGTCAATGGCTTCGTCGGACAGATCTTCCTTGAAATCCAGGTTCAGCTCAAAACCCAGCTCCTGGAATTCATCCACGCAGAGTTTTTTGCGCAGACGGCGGGAACGGTTAGTGGCCATGAAACAATCCTCTTGAGTATTAACGCGCGGCACTTTACCAGTTTCACCGCGCGATTGCCGGAATAAAAGCCGATAAGCTGCTGTTTGATCCTGTATTCACAGGCCCATGGGCGTTCTGCTTGGGGCATAATGCGCGCTATATTTTTCCGTATCGGGGCCTTCACCTTTTTTCGCTCCGTTTTTTTCACCCCTCGCTCGCAGGGTTTTATCGCACATGATCAGATCTCTTCGCCCTCTTCTGCTTGCCGGCCTGCTGATGCCCCTGGCGCTTTCCAGCCACGCGGCCGCGGTCAACACCACGCTTTCGCCGAAAGTGCAGCAGGCGCTGAAAACCAACAAACTGCAAGACTCGGCCCTGTCGCTGGTAATGCTGCCGCTCAACGGCCCGGGCACGCCGACCGTGTTCAACGCCGATGTCTCGGTCAACCCGGCCTCGACCATGAAGCTGGTCACCACCTACGCCGCCCTGGAAATGCTCGGCCCTACCCACCAGTGGAAAACCGAGTTCTACAGCGACGGCCCGCTGCGCAACGGCGTGCTGCAAGGCAACCTGTACCTCAAGGGCGGTGGCGACCCGAAACTGAACATGGAAAAGCTCTGGCTGCTGATGCGCGACCTGCGCGCCAATGGCGTGCAGACCATCAGCGGTGACCTGGTGCTCGACCGCAGCCACTTCATCCAGCCGCAACTGCCACAGTTCAACGATGATGGCGGCGACGAGAACAAACCCTTCCTGGTCAAGCCCGACTCGCTGCTGATCAACCTCAAGGCGCTGCGCTTCGTCGCCCGCAACGACGGTGGCAAGGTGCTGGTGTCGGTCGAGCCGCCAATTGCCAACATCCGTATCGACAACCAGGTCAAGGCGGTCAACTCCAAACAGTGCAGCGGCGACGTGCGCTACAACCCGGTAGTCCAGGCCGACGGCGTCAGCGTCGTGGTCAGCGGCCAGCTGGGCGACGGCTGCAACTCGCAGACCTACCTGTCGCTGCTCGATCACCCGACCTACGCTGCCGGCGCCGTGCGCGCCATCTGGAACGAGCTGGGGGGCAGCATCCAGGGCCGTGACCGGGTCGATAACGTGCCGAAAAGCGCCCGTTTGCTGGCCCGCGCCTACTCCCCGGACCTGGTCGAGATCATCCGCGACATCAACAAATACAGTAACAACACCATGGCCCAGCAGCTGTTCCTGAGCCTGGGCGCGCAGTTCCGTACCGACGCCGATGGCGACGACGCCCGCGCCGCCCAGCGTGTGGTGCGCCAGTGGCTGGCGAAAAAGGGTATCACCGCGCCCCACCTGATCATGGAAAACGGCTCGGGTCTGTCCCGCGCCGAGCGGGTCAGCACCCGGGAAATGGCCGCCCTGCTACAAGCGGCCTGGAACAGCCCGTATGCCGCCGAGTTCATCAGCTCGATGCCGCTGGTGGGCATGGACGGCACCATGCGCAAGCGCCTCAAGCGCACCGCCATGACCGGTGAAGCACACATCAAGACCGGCACCCTGAACACCGTACGCGCCATCGCCGGCTTCAGCCGCGACAGCAACGGCAACACCTGGGCGGTCGCCGCAATCCTCAACGACCCGAAACCCTGGGGAGCGTCGGCCGTGCTCGATCAGGTCCTGCTGGACCTGTACCGCCAGCCCAAGCTGGTCAACAGCACCGCCGCCGTTCAGCCCTGAGCCTGGCTCAGGGCAGCTCGCCCTCTACCCGGTCGCGGCCAGCCTGCTTGGCCGCGTACACCCCCGAGTCGGCACGTAGCAGCAAGGCATCGGCGCCCTCCCCAGGGCGCCAGCCGGCCACGCCGAAACTCGCCGTGACCATGCCGACGCCATCCACCGGCACGCTGCGCAAACCCTGCCAGAGCTCCATGGCCAGGGTATAGGCCTGCTCGGCATTGCTGCCCGGGCACAACACCATGAATTCCTCGCCCCCCAGGCGACAGAATACGTCGGTACGCCGCAAGCGGTGGTTGATGCGCTGGCACAGGCTGCGCAGCACATGGTCGCCGACAGCGTGCCCGTAGACGTCGTTGATCCGCTTGAAATGGTCGATATCCAGCATGATTACCGCCAGGTCCTGGTTATCGCGCTGGGCCCGCTCAAGCTCGGCCTTGAACCGCTCCTGGAAGTAGCGGCGGTTGTGTATGCCGGTCAGCGAGTCGGTCACCGACAACGCCCGCAGCTCTTCCTCGACGCGTTTCAGATCAGAGATATCGGTCAGGTAGCCGTGCCACAAGGTACCGCCCTGCTCGGCCGGCTCCGGCGTGGCTTCGCCGCGGATCCAGCGCATCCCGGCCACCGGCAGCAGCACCCGGTACTCTTCACGCCAGGGCGTCAGGTGATCGGCGGAATAGCGGATCGAGGCGCGCACCCGCGCAAGGTCGTCGGGATGGATGCGCTCGAACACCGCCGTGGCGTCCTCGCGCAAGCGCTGCGGTTCGATCTCGTAGATATCGCGCAAGCCCTCGCTGGCATAGCTGAAACAGGAGCTGCCATCAGGGTCGAGGCGAAACTGGTATATGCCACCGGGCACTTCGGCGCTGAGTTTTTCCAGCAGCCGGTCGCGGGCTGCCAGAGCCTCATGGACGCGCTTGCGTTCGGTGACATCGATGCAGATGGCCAGGTGCCCGACCCACAGGCCGTGCTCGTCAAGAACCGCTGTAACCATCATGTTGGCCAGCAGGTGGCTGCCGTCCTTGCGCAGCAGGGTCCATTCGCCGGGCTCGCTTTCGCCCTCCTGGACCGTTTCGGCAAACATGGCCTGGGCCGGGCTGACCTCGCGGCCGTAACGCTGGCTCAGGGCCCGGGCACGGGCCTGCAGTTCCTGGGGCGATACCAGGTCTTCCAGGGTCAGGTGGCCGATGACTTCAGCGCTGTGGTAGCCGAGCATGCGTTCGGCGCCGGCGTTGAAGGTGCTGATCACCCCACGCAGGCTTGTGGCGATGATCGCCACCTGGGTGGCGGCATCGAGCACGCTGCGCAATTGGTTGTGGGTATTGCGCAGCGACTGTTCGCTGACCCGCAGTTCGGCGGTGCGCTGCTCGACCAGGGTCAGGGCACGCTGGCGCTGGCCAAACAGGCTGAACAGCAAGGCGCTGAGCAACAGGCTGAGCAGACCACCGAGCAGCACCACGGCATTGACCGCCGAAGAGCGGTTGGCGTCCATGAACGCAAGGCTCGGCTGGATATCCAGTTGATAGTCGTGATCGGCCAGGCGCAACAAGTGGCTGGCGGTCAGGTCGGTGTCGGCGCCCTGGTTGGCGGACTGGAACAGCACCTCGTGCTGGCCCTGCCCCGACAGGTCGAGGATGCGCACCACCAGGTTGTCCTCGCTCGCGCTCGGCAGCCCTTCGGCCATCAGTTGCTGCAGGCTGATCACCGCTAGGACATAGCCATCAGGTGGCGAGGCGGCGCTGCCCGGGGCAAACACCGGGGCCACCATCAACACCCCACGGCTGAAGGCCGGGTCGACATTCGTCAGGTTCAGCGGCGCTGAAACCGCCATGCTCCCGGGTTGTCGGGCGCGATCAAGCGCCGCCTGGCGCAGGGGCTGGGACAGCAGGTCCAGGCCCAGGGGCTGGACCTGACGGCTGGACGCCTGGGTGTAGAACACCGGGTAAAAAAGGGGGCGCGCGGCCGCGACCTGCAAGCTGCCGGCTTCATTCAATTCGTGGATGGCAAAAGGTTTGCCCAGGACCTGGGCGGCGCTGCGCTCGAAGCCTTGACGCTCATCACCCGCCACCCGCGGAGCCCAGGCATATGCCTGGGTGCGGTATAACAAGGGCTGGGCATAGCCGTTGAATTCGGCAAGGGTGACGCTTTCAGAGAACACGAAGAACCGGCGCAGCCCATCAAGGCGCTGCACCTGATCCTCGAAGCGTTCTTCGATTCGGCTGTAACGCTCACTGGCGAGCAGTTCGAAGCGTTGCCGCAGCTGCTGGCGATACAGGTCATGAGTGGCCAGCGCCAGCAGCGCCGTCAACAGGCTGCCGGCCACAAACGCCACACCTGCCACCAGCCAGGCGGAAACTTCTTCGCTGACAAAGCCGAGCATCTTCGGACGAGCGACGTGCATCGACATAGAAAGCACTCAAAACGCCAGCGTCCAGCGGATCGCGGGCTCTGATTGAGTTATAGCCATTAGCCATTAACGTAGCAATCATCACCCGCGACAATCAGCCAATCAGCGCGCCTGAATTTTCCAGGCTCGGTGAATCTTGCTGTTACGGGCAAAATCCGGGTCCAGGGTCTGGGCACTGATCTCTTCCACCGCGTAGCGCTCAGCCAGGTTTTCATCCAGCTGGAACTTGCGGAAGTTGTTCGAGAAGTACAGCACACCGCCCGGCGCCAGGCGTGCCACGGCCAGGTCGAGTAACTCGACATGATCGCGCTGCACGTCGAATACACCTTCCATGCGCTTGGAGTTGGAGAAGGTCGGCGGATCGATGAAGATCAGCTCGTACTCATCGCGGCAGGCTTGCAGCCAAGCCATGACATCGCCCTGCTCCAGGCGGTTCTTGTCCGAGAAGCCATTGAGCGACAGGTTGCGCCGCGCCCAGTCCAGGTAAGTCTTCGACAAGTCGACGCTGGTGGTGCTGCGCGCGCCGCCCTTGGCCGCATGCACACTGGCGGTGGCGGTGTAGCAGAACAGGTTGAGGAAGCGCTTGCCGGCAGCCTCGCGCTGAATGCGCAGGCGCATCGGACGGTGGTCGAGGAACAGCCCGGTGTCCAGGTAATCGGTGAGGTTGACCAGCAGCTTGACGCCGCCTTCCTGCACTTCGAGGAACTGGCCCTGGGCGCTCTGGCGCTCGTACTGACGGGTGCCACTCTGACGCTCGCGGCGCTTGACCACCACGCGGCTCTGGTCGATGCCCAGGGCCTGGGGAATCGCTGCCAGGGCGTCGAACAGGCGCGCCTGGGCCTTTTCAGGGTCGATCGAGCGTGGTGCGGCGTACTCCTGCACATGGACCCAATCCTGGTACAGGTCGATGGCCAGGGCGTACTCGGGCATGTCGGCATCGTACAGACGATAGCAGCTGACGTTCTCGCGCTTGGCCCATTTGCCCAGTTGCTTGAGGTTCTTCTGCAGGCGGTTGGCGAACATCTGCCCGCCTTCGCTCAGGCGCGCCGGCTCGCTGGCCACGGCGGCCGGGGTACGCTGCTCGGCAGCGTCGCCATTACGTTCGGGCTGACGGCGCTCACCGGTGACGAACTGGTCGGGCTGGACCTTGATCAGCAGCAGCTTGCACGGCAAAGCGCCGTTCCAGAAGGCATATTGCTTGTGGCTGCGGATACCCATGCGCTTGCCCAGGTCCGGGGCGCCGGTAAATACCGCCGCTTCCCAGTTCAGGCAAGCCTGACGCAGGCGCTCGCCGAGGTTCTGGTAGAGGTACAACAGGCTCGCTTCGTCGCCCAGGCGCTCGCCGTATGGCGGGTTGCAGATCACCAGGCCTTTCTGGTTCTGGTCCGGGCGCGGCTCGAAGCTGCCGACCTCGCCCTGGTAGATCTTCACCCAGTCGCTCAGCCCGGCGCGCTCGACGTTGTTACGGCCTGGCTGGATCAAGCGCGGGTCGGCTTCATAGCCACGGATCCACAGCGGCGGACGGGCAAGACCGGCTTCGGCACGGGCCAGCGCTTCGTCATGGAGTTTGCGCCAGAGTGCCGGCACGTGACCAAGCCAGGCGCTGAAACCCCAGCGCTCGCGGCGCAGGTTAGGCGCGATATCGGCGGCGATCATCGCCGCTTCGACCAGGAAGGTCCCCACGCCGCACATCGGGTCGGCCAGGGCGCCGCCTTCGGCAGCGATGCGTGGCCAGCCGGCACGGATCAGCACCGCCGCCGCAAGGTTTTCCTTAAGCGGCGCAGCACCTTGCTGCAGGCGGTAACCGCGCTGGTGCAGGCTGTGGCCGGACAGGTCCAGGGACAAGATTGCCTCACCGCGCTCCAGGCGCAGGTGCACGCGCAGGTCCGGGTTGAGCTTGTCGACCGACGGGCGCTCGCCGCTGCTGGTGCGCAGCTTGTCGACGATTGCATCCTTGACCTTCAAGGCGCCGAAGTGAGTGTTGTCGATACCCGAGCCGTGGCCGCTGAATTCCACTGCCAGCGAGCCGCTGGCCTCCAGGTGATCTTGCCACTCGACTTCGTTGACACCGTCGTAGAGGTCGTCGGCGTTCTTCATGTTGAAGCGCTTGAGCACCAGCAGCACGCGGTTGCCCAGGCGCGACCACAGGCACAGCCGGTAGGCGGTTTCCATGTCGGCCGTGCCGCGAATTGCCGAAGTGTGCTCGCGCACCTCTTCAAGGCCAAGGCCGCGGGCTTCTTCGGCAAGCAGGCCTTCAAGGCCTTTGGGACAGGTGAGGTAAAGTTCGAAACGGTCCGACATGGGGTATCCAGAGCCTTGAGCAATAAAGTGGAAAGGCAAGCGCATCGCCCTTCCGATGTTTAATCGAACGCCTTTCCACAGCGTTCGAGTGGCGCTCCATTGAGCGCCGGGCCGCCCACCAATCCGACTTTTGCCAAGGGCTGAAAAGTCTTTGATTGCCGAGCAGAATGAAAAATTCAGGCAAAAATAAGAGGAAAATGACCCTTCGTCGTTTTGCCTTCATTGTTACAAATTATCACATAGCGATGGCCAGATGACTTTGAAGCAGGTCAAACCCTGATCATAGCGGGCTTTGCGCCAGATCCTAATCAGACGCATTTATTTACTTATCCTGTGGACCTATGAAAGGTTACGTCCTTATGACAAAACGATCATTCACACTGTGTCTTGCATTGGTTAGAACTGGTCTCAGGTTGTCACCGCAATGGGGCAACACTTCCGCTCGCGACGCCGGCAGCGAGCGCAAACCGGCAGAACGATTCTGCCCGACCTTCTAGAGGTCGACGGGACATTACAGTCAACAAGTGAGGGCAACACCCTATGAGAAGACTTAAGCGTGATCCGTTGGAACGAGCATTTTCACGTGGCTACCAATATGGGGTCACCGGCAAATCCCGCGAGCTTTGCCCCTTTACTCTACCGTCTGTACGCCAGGCATGGATCAATGGCTGGCGCGAAGGACGCGGCGACAACTGGGACGGTATGACCGGCACTGCGGGTATCCATAGACTCAACGAACTTCACGCCGTTGGCTGAACGAGGAACCGAATCCGATTACCATGCGCGCCCTATCCGGGCGGCGGGCTGAGGCCCAGGGGCCCCTTGAGGGGGCCCTTTTTTATGCCTGCGGTTTCAGCGCGGCATGGCCGCGATGGCATCCACGGCCTCACGGATCAGGGCCGGGCCCTTGTAGATGAACCCCGAGTAGATCTGTACCAGGCTGGCACCGGCGGCAATCTTCTGCGCCGCATGCTTGCCTTCGGTAATCCCGCCTGCGGCGATGATCGGCAATTTGCCGCCCAGCTCGCCGGCCAGCACCTTGACGATATGGGTGCTTTTTTCCAGCACCGGCGCACCCGACAGACCACCCGCCTCGTCACCATGCTGCAAGCCTTCGACGCCTTCGCGGCCGAGGGTGGTATTGGTGGCGATCACCGCGTCCATGCCCGACTCGACCAGGGCCGCGGCGACCAGCGCGGTTTCTTCATCGCTCATGTCCGGGGCGATCTTGATCGCCAGCGGCACATGCTTGCCGCGCTCGGTCACCAGTTGCGAGCGGCGCTCGGCCAGGGCGTCGAGCAGTTGCTTGAGCGAATCGCCGAACTGCAGGCTGCGCAGGCCCGGGGTGTTCGGCGAGCTGACGTTGACAGTGATGTAGCTGGCCTGGTCGTAGACCTTGTCGAGGCAGATCAGGTAGTCGTCCACTGCACGCTCAACCGGGGTGTCGAAGTTCTTGCCGATGTTGATGCCGAGAATGCCGCGGTACTTGGCAGCGCGCACACGGTTGAGCAGGTTGTCGACACCCAGGTTGTTGAAGCCCATGCGGTTGATGATCGCTTCGGCTTCCGGCAGGCGGAACAGGCGCGGCTTGGGGTTGCCCGGCTGCGGACGCGGGGTGACGGTGCCGATCTCGACAAAACCGAAGCCCAGCTGGGCAAAGCCGTCGATGGCCGCGCCGTTCTTGTCCAGACCCGCCGCAAGCCCGACCGGGTTGGCGAAGTTCAGGCCCATGACGGTAACCGGCAAGGAAGCCGGCGCCTTGGTCAGCAAGCCGTTGAGGCCCAGGCGGCCACCGGCGCCGATCAGGTCCAGGGACAGGTCATGGGAAGTCTCCGGGGAGAGCTTGAACAGCAGCTGGCGGGCCAGGGTATACATGGGCGGGTTTAGCTCGACGTGAGTGAGGGGGGCGATTATAGCGGTGGCGTCGCCCGGGGGACAGGGCCGCCTTGGCATATGCGTTGCTTGCACCCTGTGCAAACGCCTGCCACGCGAGCGGTACGGCCTGACCTTCGACACAGGCGCAATGACGTGACCAACCCTATTCCCGCAACCTCACTGGCCTGGGTCAACGGCAGCGATGCCCCGGAAAAGCCCTGCCTGAATCTCGGTTTCATGGCCCTGAGCGATTGTGCCTCGGTGGTGGTGGCCGCGACCCAGGGTTTCGCCCAGACCTATGGCCTGACCCTGAACCTGCGGCGCCAGAGCTCCTGGGCCGGCCTGCGCGACAAGCTGGCCAGCGGCGAGCTGGATGCCGCGCACAGCCTGTACGGCCTGATCTACGCGGTGCAACTGGGCATCGGCGGTAGCCCGGCCATCGACATGGCAGTGCTGATGGGCCTGAATCAGAACGGCCAGGGCATCAACCTGTCTGCTGCGCTGCAACGCCAGGGCGTGACCAGTCCCGAGGCGCTGGAGCATTTCGTGCACCAAAGCAGGACAAAACTGACCTTTGCCCAAACCTTCCCCACTGGCACTCATGCCATGTGGCTGTATTACTGGTTGGCCAGCCAGGGCATCCACCCGCTACACGACGTCAACAGTGTGGTAGTGCCGCCGGCACAAATGCTCGCGCACCTGCAGGCCGGGCGCATCGATGGCTTTTGTGTCGGCGAACCCTGGTCGGCAGGCGCCATCGCCCAGGGCCAGGGCTTTACCCTGGCCACCAGCCAGTCGATCTGGCCGGACCACCCGGAAAAAGTCCTGGGTTGCACCCGGGCCTTTGTCGAGCAATACCCCAACAGCGCACGGGCTCTGGTGATGGCCGTGCTGGCTGCCAGTCGCTTCATCGAGCAAAACAACGAAAACCGCCGCAGCACCGCGCAACTGCTCAGTGGCAAGGCGTACCTGGATGCACCGCTGGCGAGTATCGAGCCGCGCCTGCTTGGCCAGTACCAGGATGGCCTGGGCAACCAGTGGCAGGACCCGCACGCCTTGCGCCTGCATGATGAGGGCCGGGCCAACCTGCCGTACCTGTCCGATGGCCTGTGGTTCATGACCCAGTTCCGCCGCTGGGGCCTGCTGCGCGAGGATCCCGACTACCTTGCCGTGGCTCGCCAGGTCCAGCAACTGGCGCTATACCGCGATGCCGCCACGGCGATCGGCGTACCCTGCGGCGGTCCGGACATGCGCAGCAGCCAGTTGATAGATGGCAGCCGCTGGGACGGCAGCGACCCGCATGGCTACGCCCGCAGCTTTCGTCTGCATGCGCTGGCCGAATCACCCGCCGCCCTCGCCCGCCGCTAAAGGAGACGCCCACATGCTGCGAATCCTGCTGATCGACGACACCGCGAAAAAAGTCGGCCGCCTCAAAGCCGCCCTGGTCCAGGCTGGTTTCGAGGTGATCGAAGAGTCGGGGCTGACCATCGACCTGCCGGCCCGCGTCGAAACGGTGCGCCCGGACGTGGTGCTGATCGATACCGAGTCACCGGGCCGCGATGTCATGGAGCAAGTGGTGCTGGTCAGCCGCGACCGGCCGCGACCGATCGTCATGTTCACCGACGAACACGACCCCGGAGTGATGCGCCAGGCAATCCAGGCCGGAGTCAGCGCCTACATCGTCGAAGGCATCCATGCCGCGCGGCTGCAGCCGATCCTCGACGTGGCCATGGCCCGCTTTGAAAGCGACCAGGCACTCAAGGCCCAGCTGCAGGCTCGCGACCAGCAACTGGCGGAGCGCAAGCGCATCGAACTGGCCAAGGGCCTGCTTATGAAAATGAAGGAATGCAACGAAGAGCAGGCCTACACCCTGATGCGCCGCCAGGCAATGAGCAAGCAGCAAAAGCTGATCCAGGTGGCCGAGCAGATCATTGCCATGAGCGACCTGCTTGGCTGAGGGAATCTGGCCCGGCTCTTGCTATCACCACAGGACAGGTAGCCAACGGCGGTTGCCCCCTCCACGACAAAGACGTCGCACTCCCACTCGCACAAGCGGGTCGGGTGGCGACGTCTTTTTCGTTTCCGTCCCTGTTCAACGAGGTGTTCGATGAATACGAGTTTCTGGAAGTCCGGGCATGTCCCCACCCTGTTTGCCGCCTTTCTGTATTTCGACCTGAGCTTCATGGTCTGGTACCTGCTCGGCCCGCTGGCGGTGCAGATTGCTGCCGATTTGCAACTGACCACCCAGCAGCGCGGGCTGATGGTGGCTACGCCGATCCTTGCCGGGGCGATCCTGCGTTTTGTCATGGGCCTGCTGGTGGATCGGCTGTCGCCCAAGACCGCCGGGTTGATCGGCCAGGTGATTGTCATCGTCGCACTGTTCTGCGCCTGGCGCCTGGGCATCCACAGCTATGAACAGGCGTTGTTGCTCGGGGTGTTCCTCGGCGTTGCCGGCGCCTCGTTTGCCGTGTCGCTGCCGCTGGCCTCGCAGTGGTACCCGGCGCAGCACCAGGGCAAGGCCATGGGCATTGCCGGTGCGGGTAACTCCGGCACGGTGTTCGCCGCCCTGCTGGCCCCGGCCCTGGCCGCGGGCTTTGGCTGGAACAACGTATTCGGGTTTGCCGTGATCCCGCTGCTGCTGACCCTGGTGCTGTTCAGCCTGCTGGCGCGCAATGCCCCCGAGCGGCCCAAACCCAAAGCCGTGGCCGACTACCTCAAGGCCCTGGGCGACCGCGACAGCTGGTGGTTCATGTTCTTCTACAGCGTCACTTTCGGTGGCTTTATCGGCCTGGCCAGTGCCCTGCCCGGCTACTTCAATGACCAGTACGGCCTGAGCCCGGTGACGGCTGGCTACTACACTGCCGCCTGCGTATTTGCCGGCAGCCTGATGCGCCCGCTCGGCGGTGCCCTGGCTGACCGCTTTGGCGGCATCCGCACCCTGCTGGCGATGTACAGCGTCGCCGCCATCTGCATTGCCGCCGTCGGCTTCAACCTGTCCAGCGCGGTGGCTGCCCTGGCCCTGTTCGTCGCTGCCATGCTCGGCCTGGGTGCCGGCAACGGCGCAGTGTTCCAGCTGGTACCGCAACGCTTTCGCCAGGAAATCGGTGTGATGACCGGGCTGATCGGCATGGCCGGCGGTATTGGCGGTTTCCTGCTCGCTGCGGGCCTGGGGACGATCAAGCAGCACAGCGGCGACTATCAACTGGGCCTGTGGTTGTTCGCCAGCCTCGGTATTCTGGCCTGGTTCGGCCTGCACGGCGTCAAGCAACGCTGGCGCACCACCTGGGGCTCGGCGGCGGTCACCGCAGCGCGGGTCTGAGGTGATGCCATGAGCCTGCAACTGAGTTTTGCCCAGGCCAGCGCCAGCGGCCCCCGGGAGGAAAACCAGGACGCCCTGCGCCTGGTCACCCCCAATCCGGAACTGGCCGCCAGCAAAGGCTACCTGTTCGCCCTCGCCGATGGCGTCAGCCAGTGCGCCGATGGCGGCCTGGCGGCGCGGGCCAGCCTGCAGGCGCTGGCCCTGGACTACTACGCCACGCCCGCCACCTGGGGCGTGGCCCAGGCCCTGGACCGCCTGCTGCTGGCGCAGAACCGCTGGCTGCGCGCCAATGGCGGCGGCCAGCCGTTGCTGACTACGCTCAGCGCCCTGGTGCTGCGTGGCCGGCGCTTTACCCTGGCGCATGTCGGCGACTGCCGGATTTACCGCTGGGCCGCCGGGCAACTGCAACGCATCAGCGAAGACCACGTCTGGGACCAACCCGGCATGCAGCACGTACTCAAGCGCGCCCTGGGCCTGGACCAGCACCTGCAGGTCGACTATCTGGAGGGCGAACTGCAGGCCGGCGAGTGTTTCGTGCTGCTCAGCGACGGCGTCTGGGCCAGCCTCAGCGAAGCGCAGATCCGCGCAGTGCTGCGTGAACAGATCGACCTGCAGGACGCCGCCCAGACGCTGGTCAGCTCGGCCCACCACAGCGGCAGCCAGGACAATGCCAGCGCGCTGCTGGTGCGGGTCGAGCGCCTGGGGGCGAGCAACCTCGGTGATTCGCTGGCGCAACTGCAGCAATGGCCGTTGCCAGCGGCGCTGCGCAGCGGGCAGACGATTGACGGTTGGCAAGTCGAGCAGCAACTGGGCCACAGCCGTCAATCCTTGCTGTATCGCGTGCGCGACAGTCAGCAACAGGCGTGGCTGCTGAAAACCCTGCCGGCAGAACGCAAGGACGAACCCGGCGCCCAGCAAAATCTGCTGCTCGAAGAATGGTTCCTGCGCCGAGTGGCCGGGCGTTGGTTCCCCGAGGTGCACCCGGCCAGCCAGCGCCAGCACCTGTACTACCTGATGCGCGAATACCCAGGGCAAACCCTGGCGCAACGGTTAGCTGGTACTGGACCCTTGCCGCTGGTGCAGTGGCAATCCCTGGCCCGGCAACTGCTGCAAGCCGTGGGCTCGCTGCACCGGCGCAACATCCTGCACCGCGACATCAAGCCTGAAAACCTGCACCTGGGCGATGACGGCCAACTGCGCTTGCTGGATTTCGGCCTGGCCTACTGTCCGGGGCTCTCCGAAGACCGCGCCCATGAGCTGCCGGGCACGCCATCGTTCATTGCCCCGGAAGCCTTTGAAGGCGCGCCGCCCAGCCCCCAGCAAGACCTGTACAGCGTGGGCGTAACGCTGTTCTACCTGCTCACCGGGCATTACCCCTATGGCGAAATCGAAGCCTTCCAGCACCCCCGTTTCACCCAGGCGGTCAGCGCCGCACGCTATCGTCCGGACCTGCCCGGATGGCTCGAGCACACCCTCGCCCAGGCACTGCTCGCCGATCCACAGCAACGCTTTGAAACCGCCGAGCAATGGCTATTGCTGCTCGAACAGGGCGAACGCCAGCAACCGAGCGTGCGCCCACGACCACTGCTTGAACGCGAACCCCTGAAGGTCTGGCGCGGCCTGGCGCTGCTGTTCTTGCTCCTTGATCTGGTCCTGCTGATCTGCCTGTTCAAAGGCTGATGGCCAATACTGCCAATGAGGAAATCACCATGAATGCAAAAGTCTGGCTGGTAGGCGCAGGCCCAGGCGACCCTGAGCTGTTGACCCTGAAAGCGGTACGCGCTCTGGGGCAAGCCGCTGTCGTGATGATCGATGACCTGGTCAATCCAGCCATTTTGCAACACTGCCCCGACGCCCGGGTCATCGCCGTGGGCAAACGCGGCGGCTGCCGCTCCACACCACAGGCCTTCATTCAGCGCCTGATGCTGCGCCATGCCCGTCAGGGGCGTTGCGTAGTGCGCCTCAAGGGCGGCGATCCTTGCATCTTCGGCCGCGGCGGCGAAGAAGCCTGCTGGCTGCACGCGCGCGGCGTCGAGGTCGAAGTGGTCAATGGCATCACCGCCGGTCTTGCCGGGGCCACCCAGTGCGGCATTCCCCTGACCCTGCGCGGGATCAGCCGTGGTGTCACCCTGGTCACCGCCCATACTCAGGATGACAGCCCATTGAACTGGCAGGCGCTGGCGGCGTGCGCCACAACCCTGGTGATCTACATGGGCGTAGCGCGCCTGGCCGATATTCAGCAGCAACTGCTCGCCGCCGGCATGCCGGGCAGCACGCCGGTGGCGATGATCGAGAACGCCTCGCTACCTGGGCAGCGCGCCTGTCGCAGTCCGCTATACCAGCTCCTGCAACGCGCCGCCGAATTCGAACTCAAGAGCCCGGCAGTGCTGGTGATCGGCGAGGTGGTCAATGCCGCTGGCACACTAGAGCTGCAGCCGCAAGCGCTCGACGGTGTGGCGCTCGATCTCGTCTTCACTCAACCAGGTACGCCGCTTGCGCTGCTCGCGCAGTAGCGGCACCTGGTCATCATAGTGCTTGCCAGGGCTGCCATCGGCGGCGATAAACCCCGATTGCCCGGGTGCCGCCAGTTCAAAGCCGCTGACCTTGCCCTCGCTGAGCACGACCATGTTGTTTTCAGTACCCAGGTTCATGCTTGGCGCCAGGGCGTGCTCTTCGCTTTGCAACGCTTGCGGGACGCCCAGGAAGTTCTTGTGGGCAAAGCGCAAGGTCGAGACTCCCTGGCGCCAGGTCGACACCTGCGGGCCTTGTTCGCGCTTGAGCTGGGCAACGCTCAGGCGCAAGGCCTGGAGCATCAGCTCATCGACGTTGTGGCCGTTGAACAGATCGAAGGGCAAAGGCTCGCCTTGCTCCTTTGCCCTCAACGCCCGGTACAGCACCTTGGTGCCCACCGAAATGTTGTGACTGCCCGGCGAGCTGGCGCCGGGTGCGCTGTAACCGGTATCGGTAAACCAGCCGGCCTGCGCCGATGGCAACTGATCGGCCAGGGTCAAGGCAAGCATCTGTCCGAGCCAGCGCCGAAAGATCGCCGTGGCAGGTTGGTCGTAGAAACCATCGCGATTGTTGTCCAGGTCCTGATAGTCCCAGGCCGCCAGCGCCTGGTGGACGGCAGCGAACTCCGCTGGCAAGCGTTCGCTCAGCGCCAGCAGGCGCGGCATGAAATAACGCGCATTGGGGTCCTCGAACGCAGCCTCCATCATCAGGCTCCAGGCTTGCTCCGGGGTGAAGCGGTCTTGCTGGCGCAACCGCACATCGAGCACCTCGTATCGATCGGCAGCACCCCAGGCATACCACCATTGGTCCGGCCCGGGGAAGCCTTCTGCAGGCTGGTTGTTCCAATTGGCAATGTAGCCACTGGCCGGATTGAACACCTGCGGATTGGAAGCGAACGGCAGGAACCCCTGCCATTCATAGTCGCCATTGCCCGGCATCGGCAAGCGACTGTCATGCCCTTGCAAGCGCACCGGATAACGACCGCCAAGGGCATAGCCAATGTTGCCTTGCTGGTCGGCGTAGTACAGGTTGACGTTGATCGCCGAGCGCGCCACCTGGGCCAGCCACTGCGCGTGATTGCCAGCCTTGGCCACCTGGTTCCAGGCCATCAGGGTCGCCAGCTCCTGGCCTTCCCAACCGCGGCGGCGAGCATAGGCCACGCCCTGCTCAGGCAGATGCTCGAACACCGCGCCCTGGACACTGCGATACACCGTGAGTTGTTGAGGCGCTTCACCTTTGACCGCAATTGTTTCAACCCGCTGCTCAAAATCCCGATAACGCCCCTGGAACCAGTACTGGTTCGGGTTCTGCGGGTTGAGCTGGAGCCGATAGACATCGACGTTGTCCCCCGCTCCCCAGGTGCTGCCCCAGGATATCTCGCGGTTGTGACCGAACTGGATCAGCGGATAGCCAAACGGGCTGTTGCCAACCGCATCGTAGCCAGCCCCGTGCAGGCCTATGGAATAGGTATAAGCGGGCTGGAAGAAGCCGAATTGCGGACCGTTGACCAGAATTGCCCGGGCATCGGCGCTCTTTTTTGCCCCCAGAAGGATGATATTGCTGAAACCGCGCCCGCTACTGGGGCCTATCGGGTGAACGACACGCATCGGCAACGGAGGCTCTGCTGCCTTGCCTGCTGCCCGTGGCAGCACCGCCCCACTGCGCCGTGACGGGTCCCACTCGCCGCGGGCGATAGTGGTCGGCGCCTGCGGGTCGTCATTGGCCAGCAGCAATTCGAACAGTGACTGCCCGTCCTTGAGCCCATGCTTTTCGATCAGCCCGGCCAGCAGGTTCTGGTTGTCCAGTTCCGTGTTGTAGTCACCAAAACGGTTGATCATGGAACCGACGTAAACCATCGCCACATCAAACGCCGTCCAGGGCCCGGGTTGAAATTGGTAATACGAAAGCTGCTTGGGCAACAAGCCGTCAGGGCGCTGTTCAATCTCGCCAAGGTGGCGGTTGATACCGTCTGCGTAGCCCTGGAGTATCTGCAGCTCCTGGGGGGCCAGCGCTGCCAGCTGTTGGGCAATGGCCTGTGGCGAGTATTGCCGGCGAATGCCCTCATCGAAGGCCAGGTAGTCGCGCCCTAGCACCTCGGCCACCCGCCCCTGGGTGGTGCGCCGGGACATCTCCAATTGAAACAGGCGGTCCTGCGCTATGGCATAACCGTAGCCATAGAACAGCCGGTACGGGCTGTCGGCATAAACATGTGGCGTACCCCATTGGTCACGCTTGATCAGGATGTCACCTTCGGGCTGCTGCCCGACAATCTGGCAGCCCGCCATTGCCATGGACACGGCCAGCAATCCCCCAAGGCGCAATAGATGCCCCATTCAACCCCCAAAATCAGATACAGATTTTATTTTTTTGAATAAACAACCGTATCACTTAAAACTTCCCTTCTCGCCAAAGGAAGTTTGTCCAAGCGTTACAAACGGCGTCCTGCCAAGACTGGACTACAATGATCGAACTCCGCAGGGAAGTGAGACAGACAGTAAGTACTCGGAGCTTACTTTCTTCGGAGGATCCGCCATGAGCGTTACTGTCATCTGGAACTGGGCACGTTCGGCGCAAATGCCCAACAGCGAAACTATCGCCACCCTGGTAGCGCGATCACGCCACTACCGCCATCCCGACTCGGTGCATATCGCCTACCCCACCACTGTTTCAGTCCCTTTGGGCGAGCTGCCCGTCGGCAGCCATCGCATCGCCATCGTCGGCGCTGGCGTAGCAGGTATTACTGCCTTGTACGAGCTGTCACGGACACTCACAGGTGGTGCGCAGATCGAAGTCGACCTGTATGACAATGATCCGGATCACTTTCTGCGGGTGCAGCCAACCAAAAGCGACGAAAGAGCTGTGCGCACCGCTGGTAAGCGAGCCGGGCGGGTCAGTGCGGCCAGGGCGACCACCGGCCTGGGTGGCAGCGAAACCGAAAGATCGGTGTACGAAATCGGCGCCATGCGCTTCCCGGAAATTGCCGGGCTGACCTGGCTCTACGCCAGCCGGGTGTTCGATCCTGGTACTCAGGTCAATGTCTTCCCCAATCCTGGCAAGATAGCCACCGAATTCGTCTTTGCCGATCGTGTTGATCGTTATGCCAATGGCCAATGGCTGGATCCGCAATCCCCCACTCGCCAGGTGTTTGCCCTGGTACTCAAGTACTTCCCGGGTGTAAACATCGAAAATGGCGAGCTTACTGGCGCCTCGCTGTTCAAGATCGGTAGCCGCGACCCTGCTGTAGTTGCCGGGATTCTGGCACAAGAAGCACCGGCCGCAGGCGAGCTGAACAGGATCGAAGGGGACTGGGCCACATTCATTCGGGACCATGACGCCACGACCTTGGCTGGGGCAATCCGAAAAATCATGGAGCATGCCAGCGCCCAGAGTGAGCTGCCGGTTATTCCCGGCTTGAGCCCCGCCGAATCGGTTAACTACTGCGTAGAATTGTTCGGCCGCTTCGGTTTCGGCACCGGTGGCTTCAAACCGCTGTACAACATTTCCCTAGTGGAAATGATGCGCCTGGTGCTGTGGGACTACAGCAACGAATACACCTTGCCGGTGGAGGAGAATGTACAGTTCATCGAACGGCTGTATCAGGCCGCACTGTCCATAGGCGGTAGCCAATTGAAGGTCAACTTCCGCAGCGCCCGCGTCAGTGACGTTTATCACAGCACGCAGACGGGCAATCGCTCCGCCAATGTCTGCTACTACCCGGCCGATACCCCGCAACCGGCCCTGATCGAAGAGCGCTACGACTATGTCGTGCTGGCCATGCCCCAGGATCAGCTCAGCCCGCTGGTCAAACGCGCCGGTCACAACCCAGAGGTCACGCCCAGGCTCCAGGCCGGTGATCAGTATCTCGGTTTGCAGCCTCGCACGGTAATCAATACCCAGCCGTCCCTGCAATTGAGCCGGACCCATAGCGCGCCCAACGCACGCATGGCCAGTGCCATCAGCCAGTTGCACATGACTCGCACCTCGAAAGTATTCGGTCTGATTCATAACGATGAAAGCAGCGGGCCCCAGGTGCCGACTTTCAACGGCGACCCTATCCAGGCCGTGATCAGCGATACAGGGCTTGCCGCCAGCTACATCGTTCCCAGCACCCTGAGTGGCCAGCCATACTCAAGCTTCCTCGCCAGCTACAGCTGGGACGACGACTCGACCCGCCTGCAACATGACTATGACCAGTACCCGCAAAACCCCGACAACGGCAGTGAACAGCAAAGCACCCATTACATGTTCCAGCGCATGGTCAATCGGGTCGACCATGAGATCTACGACCCCGAGACCGAGAGATACAAACGCTGGTGGTTCGGCTCGCTATTGAACAAGGTCGAAGGCGATGGCCGCCTGGTGTTCGACTGGACCACTAACACCAGTGCCGGCGGCTTCAAGCTGGACATGTGCGGCGATCACTACCAGAGCAATCTGTGTTTCCGTTATCACACCCATGCACAGAACAACGCCCTGGATAACCGATTTTTCCTCGCCTGTGACAGCTACAGTCACCTGGGAGGCTGGATTGAAGGGGCATTCATGAGTGCGATCAATGCAGTGGCGGGGGTTGTGGTCGCCGCCAACGCCGGCTCGATCAACAGCCTCAACGTCGAGGCGCGCAAGCTGTTCACCACCTTGACAGCGGTTGCCTGAACGGCAAATCGCAGGCAAAGAAAAGCCCGGCCTAGGCCGGGCTTTTCAGTAGGGCTTGGACCAATTACTTGGCTTGGGCTTCTACTTGTGCTTCTACGCGACGGTTAACAGCGCGACCAGCGTCGGTGGCGTTGTCAGCAACCGGACGGGTTTCACCGTAGCCAACCGATTCAACACGGTTCGACTCAACACCGTACTGGTTGGTCAGAACTTGCTTAACGGCGTTTGCACGACGCTCAGACAGTTTCTGGTTGTAAGCGTCAGGACCGACGGAGTCAGTGTGACCTTCAACAGTGGTGGTGGTCTGTGGGTACTGCTTCATGAAGTCAGCCAGGTTCTTGATGTCGCCGTAGCTGTTTGGCTTGACGACCGACTTGTCGAAGTCGAACTTGACGTCCAGCTCAACACGGACGACTTCAGCAACAGCTGGGCAGCCATCAGCGTCAACGGTAACGTTGGCTGGGGTGTCAGGGCACTTGTCGACGTTGTCGCAGACGCCATCGTTGTCGCTGTCGGAGCAGACTTCAGCAACTGGAGCAGGAGCGGCTTCAACCTTGCCACCGCTGCCACCGAAGTTCAGACCCAGACCAACGGTCGGACCCCACTCGGTGTTGCCGTTGTCGATGTTGTACATGGCTTCAACGCCAGCACGGGCGAAGAACATGTCGGTGATGTACCACTTGGCGCCAGCGCCAACGTTGGCGAAGGTGGAGTGGTCACGGCCGTTACGGGTAGCTTGACCCAGGCTTTCGTGAGCGAAACCAGCCGAAACGTAAGGACGCAGAGCGTCGCCGACGGTACCGAAGTGGTAGGTAGCGTCCAGCTTGGCCTTGGAACCTTTGATGTCTTTGTTGAAGACTTCGCCACGAACGTTGTGAGTCTCGTTGTAGCCCAGGTCCAGGGACAGGTCGTCGGTCAGGAAGTAACCGAGGCGAACACCAGGATTGGTGCCGTCGTTCTTGAAGTTACGTTCGCTGTCGTAGTACTGCTTGGTGACGTTGCCTTCAATTTCGACTGCGCCTTGGCCTTGTGCCAGAGCGCCGAAGGAAGTTGCGGCTACAAGAGAACCAATGGCCAAGCCCAAGGTGTTTTTCAATTTCATCCGTTAAATCCCCATCTGGTGATAGTTAAGCAGTCCCACCAACATCCGGGGGACAACTCGACGGCAAGTCTAGCAGAACTTGCCGGTACGTTAGAGATATTTGCGCGCCACTAAGTTTCAGCAAGGCCCGCAAATTTCTCACGTAGCTTGTCAAGCGCACGCTTGTACCGCATTTTCGTTGCGCTCAGGCCCATGTGCATGATATCGGCGATTTCCTGAAATTCCAGTTCTGCGACAAATCGAAGCACCAGAATCTCGCGGTCAATCGGATTGACATGCACTAGCCATTTGTCCAGCCCGCCTTTCTCTTCCGGTTTTGGCGCCTTCTCTTCCGAGGCCTCCTCGAGTGGATCAAGACTCAAGGCATCCATCAGTCGACGTTTGCGCCGCTCCTTGCGGTACTGGGTGATGCATTCGTTGTAGGTGATGCTGTAGAGCCATGTCTTGAACTTCGATTTGCCCTCGAAGTTCTTCAGCCCATAGAGCACCTTGAGCATCACCTCCTGACAGACATCGTCAGCGTCCCGATCGTTCCCTAAATAACGTGCACAGACGTTAAAAAGGGTCCGTTGGTAGCGGCGCATGAGCTCCTCATACGCGCGGGTAACATGAAACAGCTCCTCATGCGAACGCGCCACCAACTCCTCATCAGTGAGCTCGCGGGGGTCGTAACGCATGGGCAGCGAGTGAACTTTATTCAAAACGGATCTGGCCGACAGTCAGGTCAATGTCGCCGCATACCCCTGCCTGGGGTATTTTTGCGGCGGCATACATTAGCAGGATTTGCCCGGTTAGCGGCTATTGACTCGCTGCTCAAGCAGAATCCGGTTGGACAACGACACCAGCTCGCCGTCGTCGGTCAGCAGGGTCGTCTTGACCGTGCCGATCTCCTCGATCTGCCCTTCGACCTCGCCAATCCGCACTTGTTGGCCCACTTGATACAGTTCACGCACGTAAATTCCGGCCAGGATCTGCCCGGCAATTTCCCGGCTGCCCAGGCCCATGGCCAGCGCCACGGCCAGACCAACGGTAATCAAACCGATGACGATCACGTGGTTGAGCAGGTCGGTCTTGACCTCGAGCTGGCTGATTGCCACCGAGATGCTGATGATGATCACCAGGCCCTGGGCGATACGCCCGACGCCTGCGGCATATTCCAGGCCGATGCCTTCGGCGGCGCCGCGCACCAGGCCATTGACCAGTTGTGCCAGCAATACACCCGCCAGCAGCACCAGCGCCGCGCCGAACACTTTCGGCAGGTACAGGGCGAGCATGTCGAGGGTAGCCGAGACGCGCTCAAGGCCCAGGGATTCAGCGGCGGAAACCAGGAAAATCAGCAACACGAACCAGTAGACGATCTTGCCGATCAGGGTCGAAATCGGTACCTGGATGCCAACCCGGCTGAGCATCTTGGTCAGGCCGGTGCCGCCCATCAGGCGATCCAGGCCGAGCTTGGCCAGCAATTTCGACAGCAGGGTGTCGAGCAGCTTGGCCACGACGAAACCGAGCAGCACCACAACCAGGGCGCCGAACAGGTTGGGGATGAAGTTCGCCACTTTGGTCCACAACGCTGTCATGGCGGTGACCAGGCTCTGGGTCCAGAGATCAAGTTCCATATTCAATCGGCCTTATCAGCTTTACGAGCGGTAGCGTTACGGCGCACCGGCGCGACATGCGCCGAGCCATTGTTCACGGCAATCATCAGCGCCTGGCTCCAACGGCCCAGCAGGCTGAACAGATCGCCCGCACCAACCTGGCGGTTGGCGGTTTTCAGGACCCGGCCCAAACAGGCATCGTCGTCACGGTCCTGGCCGGACGGCGATGCCTTGAGCAGGTCTCGCAGAGATTCTTCAAACGGATCGTGCATAGGCACCTCGCGCAATATCTGTCAAAGACGAGGTCGCCAGACAACGGGTCACATGAACCGTCCAGGCAGTTTGTGACTGCACGTTCACATATTTCATCGTCATACCCAGCGCAGGCGGCGGAACAACCACCATTGCCCCAACGCCAGGGCCAGCACCAGCAGGCTGGCGAAAAGAAAGCCGTAAGGGCTGTCGGAGCCGGGAATACCGCCGACGTTGATGCCCAGAAGCCCGGTGACGAAGCTCATGGGCAGGAAAATGCAGGTAATGATGCCGAAGCGGTACATGGTCCGGTTCATCCGCTCGCTGCGGCGCCGGTCCTCGCTCTCGAGCACCAGGGCGGCGCGCTCGCGGGTCAGCTCCAGCTCTTCCAGGTAGCGGGTCAGGCTGTTGTTGAGCTCGTTCCAGTAATCGGCGTCTTCGGCGGCGAACCAGCTCCACTTGTTGCGCGCCAGTTGCGCGTAGATTTCCCGCTGCGGGTTGAGAAACCGCCGAAGCCCCGCCGCACGCCGGCGGATCTGCTGCAGGCTGCCCTGGTCCGGGGCATAGCGCTTGTCGGCTTCAAGCTTCTCTTCTTCGACATCGACCACTTCCGAGAGGTCGCTGATCAGCGCCTGGACCTTTTCGGTCAGCAATTGCGCCATGCTCAACAGCAGCTCGGAGGCGGTTGTCGGCCCGCGGCCTTCGGCCAGTTGCTGGAGCAGCTCGTCACTGGCGCGCAATGGCCGCAGGCGCAACGAGATCACCCGCTGGGCCTCGGCGAAGATGCGCACTGAAACCATGTCTTCGGGCTCGGCACCGGGGTTGAGGTTGACGCCGCGCAAAAACAGCAGCATTTGCGCATCCGGCAGAGGCAGCAGGCGTGGACGGGTGTTTTCCTCCAGCAACAGGTCGCAGGCAAACTCGTTCAGGCCGCTGTCGTGGCGCAACCAGGTGCGGGTCTGCGGGTGACTGCGGTCCCAGTGCAGCCACAGGCTTTCCTGGGGCTGCAGCGCGAGGGCGTCCAGTTCAGTTCGGGCGATCGCACGGGCACCGCCTTTTCCATCCAGCACCAGGGCATGCACCAGCCCCCATTGCGCGTTTTCTTCCTCGAACATCCCTACCCCACTGACCGGTTTCAGAGCTTTACTCAGGCATTTTCAACGGGCTTGGCGAGACGATCACGCCATTGTTGTCGGCGTAGATGTATTCGCCCGGGCGGAAGGTCACGCCGGCAAAAGTCACCGGGATGTTGACCTCGCCAACACCGCGGCGTACCGATTTCAGCGGGTGGCTGGCCAGGGCCTGGACGCCAACGTCGGTCTGCGCCAGGACATCGACATCACGCACGCAACCGTAGATCACCAGGCCTTGCCAGTGATTCTTCGCCGCCTTTTCGGCGAGCATGTCGCCGAGCAGGGCATGGCGCAGCGAACCGCCGCCATCGACCACCAGGACCTTGCCGGTGCCATCGAGCTCGACTTGCTCTTTTACCCGCGAGTTGTCCTCGAAGCACTTGATGGTGACGATCTCACCCCCGAAGGAGTCGCGGCCGCCGAAGTTGCTGAACATCGGCTCCAGCACCTGCACCAGTTCCGGGTAGGCGTCGCACAGATCAGGGGTGATGTAATGCATGGGAAACTCCTGTCGATTATCGAGACGATGAATGTCGCAGTTTCACTCAGTGAACGAGGCCCGGCGATGCGGCTTTAGGCCCAAGGCTACACGTCACTGCCGGTGCGGTCACCTTGGACGAGGATTCAGCGAACACACGTTCGCTGAAAAACCCAAAAATGACCAGAACCCTCACAATCGTCATATCTTAACGGCATCAGCGCGCCGGCGAAACGGCCTGCGCCGCCTCCGGCAGCAATGCCGCCAGCGGATCCTCCAACCAACGCTCGACCAACGGCCAGACCTGCGCTTGCGCCGGCTTGCTGACCAGCATGTCGACGTGGCCAAAGTTATCGAAGCCGTCTTCGCGGCCGAGGCGAACAAACTGCTTGTGCTCACTGCCCAGTTGCTCGAACAGCTTGCGACAGGCCCATACCGGGTCCTGGTGATCACCGGCACCGGCCACGGCCAGCACCGGCACCTCAACTTCGGCCAGCCCCGCCCACCAGTCGCAGTCCTTGTCGCCAAAACGGCCAAACAGGCCGAACCAGCGCATGCTTTCCAGCGCCAGGCCAATCGGCTCGTCTTCCGGGCCGCGCTTGAGCCGCGAGCCGGAAATCTGCGCAAAGCGCTTGAGCAGCAGGCGCCCGCCCCACTCCACCGGCGGCAGCTTCAGCGGCCAGTAGGTACGGCTGACCTGGGTACCAAAAAACGCCACGCTGGCCACCTGCTCGGCGCCCAGGTACTGGCCACCGAGGGCTGCCGCCAGGGTGGTGCCGCCCAGCGAGTGACCGATCCAGTGCGCAGGCCTGCCGGCCTGCTCGCAGACGAACGCGGCAATCACCGGCAGGTCGTAACGGGCGTAGTCAGCAACGCGGTTGTTGCGATAGCCATGGTTGCGCGGCGACAGGCCGTGGCCGCGCATCTCCGGAATCCACACATCGAAACCGGCGCGCGCCAGGTAAGCGCCCAGGCCAATGCCCCGGGGCGAATACCAGAAGCGCCGGTTGGAAAAGCTGCCGTGCAACAGAATGACCGGGGTGCCACGCACCTCGGCTTGATCGGCCATGCCCAGGCGGGTGAGCGCAAGCTCGACGCTGCGATCCGGGCTGTTACCGGCTTTGATCCGGTACACGTCCTCGCTCAGGTCGCCACGGCGCTCGGCACTGAGCAAGGCCACGGGAAAAAGGGTACTGCTGCTTTGCATAGGGTTCTTGCACAAAAAAGGGCGAGATCCATCACTGGAACACGCCCTGGAATACGGTCGGACCCTTCACCGGCGTATCGCCAGGTGAAGGATCCGGTTCAGCGCATCAGTTCGCGGCCTGGCCTTCAGCCAGGAAGAACCAGGTCTCAAGCACCGAGTCCGGGTTCAGCGAGACGCTTTCGATGCCCTGTTCCATCAGCCATTTGGCCAGGTCCGGGTGGTCGGATGGGCCCTGGCCGCAGATGCCGATGTACTTGCCAGCCTTGTTACAGGCCTGGATGGCGTTGGCCAGCAGCTTCTTCACCGCGGGGTTACGCTCGTCGAACAGGTGCGCAATGATCCCCGAGTCGCGGTCCAGGCCCAGGGTCAGCTGGGTCAGGTCGTTGGAACCGATGGAGAAGCCGTCGAAGAACTCGAGGAATTCCTCGGCGAGGATGGCGTTGGACGGCAGTTCGCACATCATGATCACGCGCAGGCCGTTGTCGCCACGGGCCAGGCCGTTTTCGGCGAGCAGGTCGACGACCTGGCTGGCCTCGCCCAGGGTGCGCACGAACGGCACCATGATCTCGACGTTGGTCAGGCCCATCTCGTTGCGCACGCGCATGAGGGCGCGGCACTCGAGCTCGAAGCAGTCACGGAAGGTTTCGCTGATGTAGCGCGACGCACCGCGGAAACCCAGCATCGGGTTTTCTTCTTCCGGCTCGTAGAGCTTGCCGCCGATCAGGTTGGCGTATTCGTTGGACTTGAAGTCCGACAGGCGCACGATGACCTTCTTCGGCCAGAACGCCGCGGCCAGGGTGCTGATGCCTTCGACCAGTTTCTCGACGTAAAAGCCGACCGGGTCGTTGTAGCCGGCAATGCGCTTGTCGACGCTCTCTTTGAGCTCGGCAGGCAGGCCTGCGTAGTTGAGCAGCGCCTTGGGGTGCACGCCGATCATGCGGTTGATGATGAACTCCAGGCGCGCCAGGCCGACACCGGCGTTGGGCAGCTGGGCAAAATCAAAGGCGCGGTCCGGGTTGCCGACGTTCATCATGATCTTGAACGGCAGCTCCGGCATGGCGTCGACGGAGTTCTTGCGCACGTCAAAGCCGAGCTCGCCTTCGAAGATGAAACCGGTATCGCCTTCGGCACACGACACGGTCACGCCCTGGCCATCCTTGAGCAACTGGGTGGCGTTGCCGCAACCCACCACCGCCGGAATCCCCAGTTCACGGGCGATGATCGCCGCGTGGCAGGTACGCCCGCCACGGTTGGTGACGATGGCGCTGGCGCGCTTCATGACCGGTTCCCAGTCAGGGTCGGTCATGTCCGAAACCAGTACGTCACCGGGCTGGACCTTGTCCATCTCCGAGACGTCCTTGATGATCCGCACCTTGCCGGCGCCGATGCGCTGGCCGATGGCACGGCCTTCGACCAGCACGGTGCCGGTCTCTTTGAGCAGGTAGCGCTCCATGACGTTGGCCTGGGCGCGGCTCTTCACGGTTTCAGGGCGGGCCTGAACGATGTACAGCTTGCCGTCGTCACCGTCCTTGGCCCACTCGATATCCATCGGGCACTTGTAGTGCTTCTCGATGATCATCGCCTGCTTGGCCAGCTCGCTGACTTCAGCGTCGCTCAGGCAGAAACGGGTGCGGTCGGCCTTGTCGACATCAACGGTCTTGACCGAGCGACCGGCCTTGGCTTCTTCGCCATAGACCATCTTGATCGCCTTGCTGCCCAGGTTGCGGCGCAGGATCGCCGGGCGGCCAGCTTCCAGGGTACCTTTGTGCACGTAGAATTCGTCGGGGTTGACCGCACCCTGAACGACGGTTTCACCCAGGCCGTAGGCGCCGGTGATGAATACCACGTCACGAAAGCCCGACTCGGTGTCGAGGGTAAACATCACGCCGGCGGTGCCGGTTTCCGAGCGGACCATGCGCTGCACGCCGGCCGACAGGGCGACCAGCTTGTGGTCGAAGCCCTGGTGCACGCGGTAGGAGATGGCGCGGTCGTTGAACAGCGAAGCGAATACTTCCTTGGCGGCGCGGATGACGTTGTCGACGCCGCGGATGTTCAGGAAGGTTTCCTGCTGGCCGGCGAACGAGGCGTCCGGCAGGTCTTCGGCGGTGGCCGAGGAGCGCACGGCCACGGCCATGTTCGGGTTGCCCTGGGACATGGCGGCGAAGGCAGTGCGGATTTCGGCGTTCAGACGCTCGGGGAACTCGGCTTCCATGATCCACTGACGGATCTGCGCACCGGTCTTGGCCAGGGCGTTGACGTCGTCAACATCCAGCGCGTCGAGGGCGGCGTGGATCTGGGCGTTCAGGCCGCTCTGCTCGAGAAAGTCACGATACGCCTGAGCCGTAGTGGCAAAGCCGCCGGGGACCGAGACACCGGCGCCCGCGAGGTTACTGATCATCTCGCCGAGGGATGCGTTCTTGCCCCCCACATGCTCTACATCATGGACGCCGAGCTTATCGAGGGAAACTACGTACTCTACCAAGGTGATCTCTCCACTAACTGTGTTGGAAAAGCTCAGGTCGCCCGCCTGCCAGCTCTGGCTTGGCCGGGCGCTTGTGGCCTGGACCTGGAAAATAAGTGAGAATGCCGAACGCAGTGTTCGGTAAACCGAACCTATCATATCCAAGATTCGTCACCAGCTTAAGGCCCAAGGCGCAAATGAAACGATCTGCTTTCTTTATCTCCGATGGCACCGGCATTACCGCCGAGACGCTGGGACAAAGTCTTCTAGCGCAGTTCGATACCATTCCGTTCAATAAATTCACGCGTCCGTACATCGACAGCGTGGAAAAAGCGCGGGTGATGGTACAACAAATCAATAGCGCCGCTGAGAAAGACGGTGTGCGCCCGATCATCTTCGACACCATCGTCAATCAGGATATCCGCGAGATCCTCGCCACCTCCAACGGCTTCATGATCGACATCTTCTCGACCTTCCTGGCCCCGCTGGAGCAGGAACTGACCGCCCATTCCTCCTATTCGGTGGGCAAATCCCACTCGATCGGCGGCAATTCCAACTACATGGAGCGCATCGAGGCGGTCAACTTCGCCCTCGACAACGACGACGGCGCGCGCACCCATTATTACGACAAGGCCGACCTGATCCTGGTGGGCGTGTCGCGCTGCGGCAAGACCCCGACCTGCCTGTACATGGCGATGCAATTCGGCATCCGCGCGGCCAACTACCCGCTGACCGAAGACGACATGGAGCGCCTGCAACTGCCCCAGGCCCTGAAAAACCACCAGCACAAGCTCTTCGGCCTGACCATCGACCCCGACCGCCTGACCGCCATCCGCCACGAGCGCAAGCCCAACAGCCGCTACGCAAGCTTTGCCCAGTGCGAGTTCGAGGTGCGTGAAGTGGAGAACCTGTTCCGCCGCGAGAACATTGCGCACATCAACTCCACGCATTTCTCCGTGGAAGAGATTGCGGCGAAGATTCTGGTCGAGAAAGGTGTAGAGCGAAGGTTCAAGTAGGCTTCAAGCTTCAAGCTTCAAGCGACAAGAAAAAGCGGACGGCGCTGTGGGTGAGAAAGTTGCTAGCTTGCCGAGTAGCAAGCTGAAAGCTGCAAGCGGAAACAACGCATTCCACTTGCAGCTTGTAGCTTAAAGCTAGCCGCTTAAGACGGCATCACCGTTGCCTGGCCACTCAGGGCCAGGTCCACCAGCTCGCGGTTGGCCACCGCGTACATGGCGTAGTCGGTGCCGGTAGCGGCACGCAGTTCGTCGAGCATGGCGCGCCAGCGCTCGACCATGACCCGGTGCTGATCCAGCCACAGGGCCACGCGGGCATCCATGTCCTGCGGTGCATCAATCATCTGCAGCACCGAGATGGTGATCGCCCGTTGCTGCAGGTCGATATCATCGCGGAAGGCTTCACGGGCCAGGGCCTGCCAGTTGTTTTCCACCGGCAGGTTGCTGATTTCCTGCAGGTACCAGGTCAGGTCCAGGGCGCTGCCAACGGCGAAGAACGCCTTGGCCACTTCGGCCGGGTCCTGGCCGGTGACGTCGGAAGCTTCGATGATCGGCAACAGGGTGTACAGGTGCGTGGTGCCAGCCACCATGCGCGCCAGCAGTTCCGGCACGCCGGCTTCGACGAAGCCCTGGTAACGGGTCATCCAGCGCTCACGGGTCGGCCCTTCCAGCAGTTCGTCGAGTTTCAGGCCCAGGGCGGCGATTTTCGGCCCGAAGTGCGCCACGTCACGCCCGGCATCCTGCTCGTTGCGACGGCTACGCAGGAACCAGCGGGTCGCGCGGCGGCCCAGGCGCATCAGCTCGTCCATCAGGGTCAGCTGGATTTCAGCCGGGACCTGATAGTCCAGCGCCTCGATCTGACGGAACCAGTGCGGCAGGTGGAAGATGTCGCGCACGATCACGTAGGCGCCAGCGACGTTCGCCGGGCTCATGCCGGTGGACTCTTTCAAGCGCTGAACGAAGGTGATGCCCATGTTGTTGACCAGATCGTTGGCGATCTGGGTGCTGACAATCTCGCGTTTCAGGCGATGGCGGCGCATGGCCTCAGCGAACTTGCTCACCAGCGACGGCGGGAACGCGGTTTCCATGTCGCGGGTCAGGTAGTCGTCGTCCGGTACCAGCGACTTGAGCAACTGTTCCTTGAGGTCGATCTTGCTGTACGAGATCAACACCGACAGCTCGGCACGGGTCAGGCCCTGGCCAGCGGCCAGGCGCTCGGCCAGTTGCTCTTCGGTCGGCAGGAACTCGATGGCGCGGTCCAGCTTGCCACGGCCCTCGAGGTCGGCCATCAGGCGCTTGTATTCAGCGATGCGCTCTTTGGCCCGACGCGCAGCCAGCGACAGCGCCTGGGTCTGCTTGTAGTTGTTGCCCAGCACCAGGCCGGCCACTTCGTCGGTCATGCTGCCCAGCAGCTGGTTGCGCTGCTTCTCGGTCATGTCGCCAGCCTGCACCACTTCGTTGAGCAGGATCTTGATGTTGACCTCGTGGTCGGAGCAGTCCACGCCACCGGCGTTGTCAATGAAGTCGGTGTTGGTGGCGCCGCCGTTCAAGCCGAACTCGACCCGGCCCAGCTGGGTCATGCCGAGGTTGCCGCCCTCGCCCACCACCTTGCAGCGCAGCTCGTTGCCGTCTACGCGCAGGGCGTCGTTGGCCTTGTCGCCGACGTCGGCGTGGCTTTCTTCACTGGACTTGACGTAGGTACCGATACCGCCGTTCCACAGCAAGTCGACCGGCGCCTTGAGCAGTGCGTTGAGCAGTTCGGTCGGGGTCAGCTTGTCGGCGTCGATGGCGAAGCGCTCTTTCATCTGCGCGGTGATCGCGATGCTTTTCGCACTGCGCGGGAAGATCCCGCCGCCTTCGGACATGATGCTGGTGTCGTAGTCGCTCCAGGCCGAACGCGGCAGGTCGAACAGGCGCTGGCGCTCGGCGAAGCTGCTGGCCGGCTCCGGGTTCGGGTCTATGAAAATGTGCAGGTGGTTGAACGCCGCCACCAGTTGCAGCTTGTCGGACATCAGCAAGCCGTTGCCGAACACGTCACCGGCCATGTCGCCGACGCCGACCACGGTGATCGGGTCTTCCTGGACGTTGATGCCGCGCTCACGGAAGTGACGCTGCACGCCAACCCAGGCGCCACGGGCGGTAATGCCCATTTTCTTGTGGTCGTAACCGGCCGAGCCACCAGAGGCGAACGCATCGCCGAGCCAGAAGCCGTAGTCGATGGCAATGCCGTTGGCGATGTCGGAGAAGGTCGCGGTACCTTTGTCGGCAGCCACCACCAGGTACGGGTCATCGTCGTCATGCCGGACGACGTTGGCCGGCGGTACCAGGGCGCCGTCCTTGAGGTTGTCGGTGATGTCCAGCAGGCCGGAAATGAAGATCCGGTAGCAGGCGATGCCTTCGGCCTGGATATCGTCGCGGCTGCCGCCCAGCGGCAGGCGACGCGGCAGGAAACCGCCCTTGGCGCCGACCGGCACGATCACCGAGTTCTTCACCTGCTGGGCTTTTACCAGGCCCAGCACTTCGGTGCGGAAGTCTTCTTCGCGGTCCGACCAGCGCAGGCCGCCGCGGGCGACGTTGCCAAAGCGCAGGTGCACGCCCTCGACCCGTGGCGAGTAGACGAAGATCTCGAACTTCGGCACCGGCTTGGGCAGCTCGGGGATCAGCTTGGGGTTGAACTTGAAGCTGAAGTACGACTTGTTATGGCCCTGGGCATCGGTCTGGTAGAAGTTGGTGCGCAGGGTGGCCTTGATCAGGTCCAGGTAGCGACGCAGGATGCGGTCTTCGTTGAGCACCTGAACATCGTCCAGGGCAGTCAGGATGGCCTGTTCCAGACGCTGCTGCTTGTCGTCGAGGTCGTCGCTGGTGAGCTTGCGCGCCAGGTAGAAGCGGGTTTTGAACAACCGGGTCAGCTCGCGGGCGATGTCGGTGTGGTTGTTCAGGGTGCTGGCGATGTAACCGAGGTCAAAGCCCAGGCGGATCTGCTTGAGGTAGCGGGCGTAGGCACGCAGCAGCGCCACGTCACGCCATGGCAGGCCGGCAGTCAGCACCAGGCGGTTGAAGGCATCGTTCTCGGCATCGCCATTGACGATGTGCACGAAGGCATCCTGCAAGGTGTCGTTGAGTTGCTGGATGTCGAGGTTCAGGCCTTCGGCGGCGGTGAAGGCAAAGTCATGAATCCAGTACTCGCGGCCATTGGCATGGCGCAGGCGGTACGGGAACTCGCCGAGCACGCGCAGGCCGAGGTTCTCCAGGATCGGCAATACATCCGACAGCGCCAGCGGCGTATCAGCGTGGTACAGCTTGCAGTGCAGTTGCTGTTTGCCGGCCTGGGTCAGCGGCTGGTAGAAGCTCATGACCAGCGGCTTGCGCTCGGACAAGGTCAGCAGGTGCTGCATGTCGACCACCGCCGAATGGGCAGCGAAACGCTCGCGGTAACCGGCCGGGAAGCCTTTCGGGAAATCCGCCAGGACGTTGGTGCCCTGGGCTTCGCCGAAGCTTTCGACGGTCAGGCTGGCGTAGTCGTCCTGCCACGAACGGCAGGCCTGGATCACTTCGTTTTCCAGTTGCTGCGGGTCGATGTCGATGCGGTTTTTCGGGTCGACGCGCAGGATCAGCTGCACGCGGGCCAGCACCGACTCGGAGAAGAAGGTCCAGAACTCGCAGTCGCTGGCCTTGAGGCGCTCCATCAGCACCTGCTGGATCTTCTGCCGCACTTCGGTGGAGTAGATATCACGCGGCACGTAGGCCAGGCAGTAGCAGAAGCGGCCGTACGGGTCCTTGCGCAGGAACACGCGGATCTTGTTGCGTTCCTGGATCTGCACGATCGACATGACGGTGCTGAACAACTCGTCGACCGGGGTCTGGAACAGGTCGTCGCGCGGCAGCACTTCCAGGACCTGGGCCAGTTCCTTGCCCAGGTGGGCTTTAGGGTCGAAGTGCGAACGGCGCTCGACTTCAGCGACCTTGCCACGGATGTAGGGGATCGCGCGCACGCTCTCGCCATACACCGAGGAGGTGTACAGGCCCATGAAGCGGCATTCCTTGATGACCTTGCCGTCGGCATCCAGCTGGCGGATCGACACGTAGTCCGGGTAAGCCGGACGGTGCACGCGGCTTGGGTGCGCGGCCTTGGCGAAGGACAGCAGCAGCGGCTCTTGCAGGTAATTGACGGCGTAGTCTTCGATGCGCAGGTCTTCGGCGGTGAGACCGACGCGCAGCATGCGGGTCAAGCCGAGGAACGACTGCTCGTCATATTGCAGCTGGCCGCCCTGGGCGTCGCCATGCACAACGAATTCTTCGTAGCCGAGGAAGGTGAAGTGGTTGCCCAGCAGCCACTCGAGGAACGCCTTGACCTCGGCCTTTTCATTTTGTGCCGGGGCGTAGGCGGTTTGTTCAACCAGCGCCACGACCTCGCGCAGCTTGGCTTTCATCGGCTCGAAATCGGCGACGGCGACGCGCACTTCAGCCAGCACCTGCTCAAGCTCGCGGGTCAGCAGGTTGAGTTCGGCGGTGTTGGCGCAGCGGTCGATTTCCAGGTACATCAGCGATTCTTGCAGCACGCCTTCGCCCTGGGTGCCCTTGGGCAGAATTTCCAGCAGCTCGCCTTTCGGCCCACGACGCACGCTCAGTACGGTGGTCTGCAGGGTGTGGATGCTGTAGCCGCGGCGGTTGAGCTCGGTGCGCACCGAGTCGACCAGAAATGGCAGGTCATGGTGCAGGACTTCGACCGCCGTGTGGGTCGACTGCCAGCCATGACGCTCGTAATCGGGGTTGTAGACGCGAACCTGGGGCTGGGTGTGGTCAAAACGCTCGATGATGCGCCAGGCAGAGAGGGTGCAACCGGCCAGGTCCGACATGCGGCGCTGGGTGAGTTCGTCCAGAGAGATGATGCCGAAGAACTGTTCGGCGAACAGCGCCACTTGTGGCAGTGCCTGTTCGCTGATGTGCTGCGCCAGGGCCGCTTGCAGTTGATGCTGGAAGTCGGCTTTGCTGGCTGCGGTGAAAAACGCCATCTGTGGTACTCCGCTTGGGCTTTATTATTGAGTGAAGCGTCGCGCGCGTCCGCCGTTTACGGATCAACGATAGCCAACCCGTAGCAGGAGGACGGTAAAACCATAGAAACAGGCGCTCAAGGTGACCCGCAAGTCACATCTTCCCGCTCCACGGATGGGCATCTGCAAAAACGACTGCCAGCGCGGCTGTGTCTTTACGGGTGTCCATCGACAGCGCAGCTTAACGAGTGCCCGCCCGCCCCTGCTTGCGGTGCTGCGACATATTCGGTCATTGAGGTGCAACCGCACGTTTATCCACAGGCCGAAGACTGGCAGAATCGTGTTTCACCTAATTGATCGAGCCGCTCATGCAATTCAAGACCACCCTGCTCTTCGCCACCCCCTGCGATGATGAAGAAGACAACATGGCCACCCTGTGCTGCCACAGCGACAAGGGCCAGATGTTCATCATGACTCGCTACCCGGACGAAGACCGGGTGGACATCACCCTGGACGAGTATTACGCCCCCGTCGAAGGCCTGAAAGTTACTTTCAGCGCCGCGAGGCTGCTGATCGAAGTGGCACCGCTGGATGCCGATGCCCTCGGCGGTGACGACCAACTGGAAATCCTGCTTACCGCCGACGGCACCGACCTCGTCGAAGTCGAAGAAACCCTGCAGAACCTCCTCAAGGGCACCGGCACCTACGTCAGCGAGCTGTAATCGCTTACGCGGTTTCTTGACAAGGAACCGCTGCAAAAGGCATTGTCTGACAACCTGATTAATGAGCCTGCCCTCATGCTTGAGCTTCAGCGCCCCGACACCCTGGTTGAACGGGTTGTCGGCGCCATCCGCGCAGAAATCGATTCCGGTCGCCTGGCCGCCGAATCGCGCCTGCCCACCGAACAGCAACTGGCCGAGCAATTGAACGTCAGCCGCTCGGTGGTGCGCGAGGCGGTGGCCCAGCTCAAGGCGGATGGAGTGCTCATCGCCCGCCGTGGCCTGGGCTCGTACATTTCGCAAACCCCGACCGGCACGGTATTCCGCTTCCCTTCTGCCCAAGGCCGCAGCCCGGACCTGGTGCAGATGTTCGAAGTGCGCCTGTGGATCGAGACCCAGGCGGCCTCGGTAGCCGCCCAGCGCCGCGACGCCGCTGACCTTGCACGCATGAGCAAGGCCTTGCAGGAGATGCTCGACAAACGCAGCGAGTTTGCCGTGGCTGCCGCCGCTGACGTGGAGTTTCACCGGGCCATCGCCGAGGCCAGCAAGAACGATTATTTCGTCGCCTTTCATGATTTTCTGCGTGGCCAACTGGCCGCTGCCCGCCGCACCGCCTGGGAAAACTCCGCAGCGCATTCGGTGGGCGGTTCGGCCGATGCCCATCGCGAACACCAGGCGCTGTACCAGGCCATCGCCGATGGCGACCGGGTTGCCGCTGCAGCCTGTGCCGAAGCGCACCTGCGGGCCTCGGCCAAACGCCTGAAACTGGACCTGCCGAGTATCGACTGAACACCCTATAGAGCGGGCGCCGCTGCATGGCGCCCTTTTGTTTGACCTGCTTAGTCTGACAACCTGATAAGCAGACTCTCTGATAAGAACAAGCCAAGGTGACACCTGCATGATCTACGACTACTGCATCATCGGCGGCGGCATTGTCGGCCTCGCCACTGCCATGGCACTGCTGGAGCGCCAACCGGGCGCATCGCTGCTGATCCTCGAAAAGGAAAGCAGCCTGGCCAAGCACCAGACCGGGCATAACAGCGGCGTGATCCATGCGGGTATCTACTACGCGCCGGGCAGCCTCAAGGCCGACCTGTGCAAGCGCGGCGCCCAGGCCACCAAAGAGTTCTGCACAGAGCACCAGATCAAGTTCGAAGTCTGCGGCAAGTTGCTGGTGGCCTCGACGCCGCTGGAAGTCGAGCGCATGCACGCCCTGTATGAGCGCTCGCAGCAGAACGGCCTGAAGGTCGAGCAGCTGGATGCCAAGGAGCTGCAACGCCGCGAGCCGAACATCGTCGGCCTCGGTGGCCTGTTCCTCGATGCCACCGGTATCGTCGACTACCAGCAGGTCTGCGAAGCCATGGCCCGGGTGATCCAGCGATTCGGCGGCGAAGTGCACCTGCAAACCACCGTGCGCGCTATTGTCGAAACCGCCGACAAGGTCACCATCAGCAGCGACGACAAGGTCTGGAGCGCCCGCCAGCTGGTGGCCTGCGCCGGCCTGCAATCCGACCGCCTGGCGACCTTGGCCGGGGTCAAGATCGACCACCAGATCATTCCCTTCCGTGGTGAATACTTCCGCCTGCCTGCGGCCAAGAACGACATCGTCAACCACCTGATCTATCCGATCCCCGACCCGGAGCTGCCGTTTCTTGGCGTGCACCTGACGCGGATGATCGACGGCAGCGTTACCGTCGGGCCGAACGCGGTACTGGGCCTGGGCCGGGAGAACTACCGCAAGTTCTCGGTGAACTGGCGCGACGTTGCCGAATACGCGCGTTTTCCGGGGTTCTGGAAAACCATCTGGAACAACCTTGGTTCCGGCACCGCCGAGATGAAGAACTCGCTGTTCAAAAGCGGCTACCTGGAGCAATGCCGCAAGTACTGCCCGTCGCTGAACATCGAAGACTTGCTGCCCTATGAGGCCGGCATCCGCGCCCAGGCGGTGATGCGCGACGGCACCCTGGTGCACGACTTCCTGTTCGCCGAGACGCCGCGCATGGTGCACGTCTGCAATGCACCCTCGCCGGCGGCCACCTCGGCCATCCCGATCGGCCAGATGATCGCCGAGAGGATCTTCAAGGCCCGCTGAATCCTGCTGCACACCTAACTACAAAGACAAAAAAGGAACACCCCACATGTCGGTACATGAGGCGGCTGCGGCCGCGAGCGAAACCCCGGAACAAAAACGCAAACGCCTGCGCAAGGTCGCCGCCGCGACCATCTTCGGCTCGATGCTGGAGTGGTACGACTTCTACCTGTACGCGACCATGGCGGCGATCGTCTTCTCGAAGATCTTCTTCGACCCGAGCAACCCGGCGGTGGCGTCGCTGCTGGCGTTCTCCACCTTCGCCATCGGCTTTATCGCCCGCCCCTTCGGCGGCGTGCTGTTCGGCTACCTGGGCGACCGCTTCGGTCGCAAGCAGGTACTGGTCATCACCTTCTGCATGATGGGCGTGTGCACCACCCTGATCGGCCTGATTCCAAGCTATGCCTCGATCGGCATCTGGGCGCCGATCATCCTCGTGCTGGTGCGCATCATCCAGGGCCTGGGCGCCGGTGCCGAGCTGTCCGGGGCGGCGGTGACCTCTTATGAGCACGCCAGCGAAGGCAAACGCGGCAGCCAGGGCGCCTGGCCGGCGCTGGGCCTGAACCTGGGCCTGCTGCTGTCGTCGCTGACCGTCTACCTGCTGACCATGAACGGCAACGAGTTCCTGCTCTCCGGCGGCTGGCGCATCCCGTTCATCTGCAGCATCGTGCTGGTCGGCGTCGGCCTGTGGGTGCGCAAAAGCATCCCGGAAACCCCTGACTTCAAAGAGCTCGACAAAACCCCGGCCAAAGACCAGGTTTCGCCGCTCAAGCTGCTGTTTCGCAACGACCTCAAGGGCCTGGCCGTGGTGTTCTTCGTCGCCATCGGCTACAACGCCCTGAGCTACATCTTCAAGACCTTCTCGCTGGCCTACCTGACCCAGTACAAGGGCGTCGAAGCCCATGTCACCTCGTTGTCGGTAACCATCGCCAGCCTGGTGGCGATCATCGCCGTGCCGTTCTTCGGCTGGCTGTGCGACAAATGGAGCAGCAAGACCGTGCTGATGCTCGGCGGGCTGTTCTCGGTGCTGTTTGCCTACCCGTTCCTGAGCCTGCTCAACACCGGCGAGCCGATGATGATTTACCTGGCGATTGCCATTGGTACCGGCATCCTCGCACCGATGATGTTTGCCCCACAGGGCTCGTTCCTCAGCCGTCAGTTCCCGACCCAGACCCGCTCTTCGGGCTTTGGCACCGGGCGCGAGATCGGCACCGCCGTGGCCGGCGGCCTGGCACCACTGGGTGGCCTGGCGCTGGTGGCCAATTCGGCGACCCACTCCACCGACGGCGTTGCGCTGATTCTGGTGGTGGCGGCGGTGTTTGTAGTGGTGTTTGCCCTGTGTGACCAGGGCCGCAAGCATTCCAGCTTCAAGAACTGACACCCCGGCTCCCACAGGGTCAGCGCGATCCCTGTGGGAGTTAGCTTTGCCGACGATGGGCTGCACAGCAGCCCCGACTTGACGATTTGAACAAATTTCCCTGCTGCCGTTAGTCGCCAGCCCCCCGGATGGATTAAAGTATCAGCCCCCGCCCGGGCGCTTTTACGCCGCACGCCCTGGCTTTTTTCCAGGAACCGTCAACGATGGAACACCGTGAGGCGCTGATCGCGCTGCGCACCTTTCTTTCAACCCAGATCCTGGGCCAGGAAAAACTCGTCGAGCGCTTGCTCATTGTGCTCCTCGCCGACGGCCACATGCTGGTCGAAGGCGCTCCGGGCCTGGCAAAGACCAAGGCCATCAAGGAACTGGCCGAAGGGGTCGAAGCCGAGTTCCATCGTATCCAGTTCACCCCCGACCTGCTCCCGGCCGACATCACCGGCACCGAGATCTATCGCCCGGAAACCGGCAGCTTCGTGTTCCAGCAGGGGCCGATCTTCCACAACCTGGTGCTGGCCGACGAAATCAACCGCGCCCCGGCCAAGGTCCAGTCGGCGCTGCTCGAAGCCATGGCCGAACGCCAGGTCAGCGTCGGGCGCAGCACCTACGAGCTGTCGCCGCTGTTCCTGGTGATGGCCACGCAGAACCCGATCGAGCAGGAAGGCACCTACCCGTTGCCTGAAGCCCAGCTCGACCGCTTCCTCATGCACGTCAAGATCGGCTTCCCGGATGCTGCCGTCGAGCGACGCATCCTCCAGCAAGCCCGCGGCGAGGCGCTCAACGGCGAGACCAAGCCGGAGCGCAGGGTCAGCCAGCAGGCGATCTTCGCTGCCCGCAAGGAAATCCTCGGCCTGTACATGGCCGATGCGGTAGAGGAATACCTGGTGCAACTGGTGATGGCCACCCGTACCCCGGCCAAGTTCGACCTGGAGCTGGCCGACTGGATCGCCTACGGCGCCAGCCCGCGCGGCTCGATTGCCCTCGACCGTTGTGCGCGGGCCCATGCCTGGCTGGCCGGGCGCGACTTCGTCAGCCCCGAAGACATCCAGGCGGTGCTGTTCGACGTACTGCGCCACCGCATCATTCTTTCCTTCGAGGCCGAGGCCGCAGGGATTGACCAGGACCGGGTGATCCAGCGCATCCTCGACGTCGTCGCCGTCGCCTGACCCCATGCCCAATCGCCTGCTGGCCGCGCCCGGAATCCGCATCAGCCTCGCCGAGCTGATCGAGATGCGTCATCGCGTGCGCGAAGTGCAGCTGTTCTCCCGGCCCGGCCAGCGCAGCCCGCTGGTCGGCCTGCACCACTCGAAACTGCGCGGGCGCGGGGTCGACTTCGACCAGGTGCGGGTTTACCAGGCCGGCGACGATGTGCGCAACATCGACTGGCGGGTGACCGCGCGCACCCAGGAGCCGCATACCAAGCTGTTTCATGAGGAGCGCGAGCGGCCGATCTTCATCCTCGTCGAACAGAGCCAGCGCCTGTTTTTCGGCTCGGGGCTGATGTTCAAGTCGGTGCTCGCCGCCCAGGCCGCCGCCCTGATCGGCTGGGCTGCGCTGGGCCACAACGACCGCATTGGCGGCCTGGTGTTCGGCGACAACGAGCACTACGAAATCAAGCCGCGGCGCAGCAAGCAGAGCCTGCTGCAACTGCTCAACCGCCTGGCGCGGGTCAACCAGTCGCTGCACACCGAAGCCGTGCCCCAGGCCGACAGCCTGGGCATCGCCCTGCGCCGCGCCCGCGAAGTGCTGCGCCCGGGCAGCCTGGCAATCATCATCTGCGACGAGCGGGCGCTGACGCCTGCGGTCGAGCAGCAACTGAGCCTGCTCTCGCGCCATTGCGACCTGCTGCTGTTGCCGCTGTCCGACCCGCTCGACCACGCCCTGCCCGCCGCCGGCCTGTTGCGCTTTGCCCAGCGCGGTGCGCAACTGGAGCTCGACACCCTCGACCCGACCCTGCGCAAGAGCTACCGCCAGCAAAGCGAAGCGCGCATCGAGCGCTGGGAGCTGCTGGCGCAAAAGCTGCGGGTGGTGCTGATGCCACTGAGCACCCAGAGCGAAATGATCGAGCAGCTGCGCGAATACCTCAACGCGCAACGACCGGGGAAAACCTCGTGAACCCGCTCGATCAGTTGCAGCCGCTGCTGACCCCGGCGCCAATCGGCTGGTGGCCGCTGGCCCCAGGTTGGTGGGCTCTGTTGTTGCTGCTGCCGCTGCTGGGCTGGGGCCTGTGGCGCCTGCGCCATTGGCGCCCGGGCAAAAAGCCCATCGTGCGCGCCGAACTGCCCCTGGACCCGGTTCGCATCGAAGCCCTGGCCGAACTCGCGCGCCTGCCCAAACCCTACGACGGCGCCCCGGCCGGTGCCTGGCTACAGCAGATCAACGCCCTGCTCAAGCGCCTGTGCCGCAACCATTACCCGGGCAGCCACAGCCATACCCTCAACGGCCGCCAATGGCTGGCGTTTCTTGATAACCGCTGCCCGGCCGCCGGCCTGACCCGCTGGATGGTACTGGTCGAAGGCGCCTACAAGCCCGAATGCAAACTCGACGACAAAGCCATCAACGGCCTCAACCAGTCGGTCGAAACCTGGATCCGCAAACATGTTTGAGCTGGCCTGGCCGTGGATCTTCGTGCTGCTACCGCTGCCTTGGCTGGCGCGCTTGCTGCTGCCGGCCGCCGACAGCGGCGAGCCGGTGCTCAAGGTCAGCTTCCTCGATGAACTCGAAGGCTTGGCCGGCCGCCGCGCGCGCCTGAACCTGCCGACCTGGCGCCAGCAGGCGCCGTTCGTGCTGGTCTGGCTGTTGCTGCTGTTCGCCGCCGCCCGCCCGCAGTGGCTGGGCGAACCGCTGCCAGTGGCCGCCAGTGGCCGCGACCTGCTGGTGGCCGTGGATGTTTCCGGCTCCATGGACTTCCCCGACATGCAGTGGCAAGGCGACGACGTTAGCCGCCTGAGCCTGGTCAAGGCCCTGCTCGGCGATTTTCTTGAAGAACGCCAGGGTGATCGCGTCGGCTTGATCCTGTTCGGCAGCCAGGCCTACCTGCAGGCGCCGCTGACCTTCGACCGGCGCACCGTACGCACCTTCCTCGATGAAGCGCAGATCGGCATCGCCGGCAAGAACACCGCCATTGGCGATGCCATCGGCCTGGCGCTCAAGCGCCTTCGCCAGCGCCCGGCGCAGAGCCGGGTACTGGTGCTGGTCACCGACGGCGCCAACAACGGCGGGCAGATCCACCCGCTGACCGCCGCGCGCCTGGCCGCCCAGGAAAACGTGCGCATCTACACCATCGGCATTGGCGCCGACCCTGAGCAGACCGGCACCGCCGGCTTGCTGGGCATCAACCCGAGCCTGGACCTGGACGAAGCCTCACTTAAGGAAATCGCCGAGCTGACCGGCGGCAGCTACTTCCGCGCCCACGACGGCGCAGAACTGCAAGCCATCGGCGAGGCCCTCGACCGCCTTGAGCCGGTAGCCCAGCAGCCGACCCAGGCGCGCACCGCCGAGCCACTGTACAGCTGGCCGTTGGCTCTGGCGCTGTTGCTCAGCGTGCTGCTGGTGGTCGAGCAGCAATGGCCCGACAACCTGCTGCAGCGCCTGCTGCGCCGCCCGCGCTTTTTGCAGCCACACCCGGAATGGCGCCAGCGCCTGCAACGGCTGCGCTTGAGGAGGCGGCGATGAACGAACTGTGGCCGCAATGGCTACGCCCGCTGTGGCTGGTCGTCCTGCCGCTGCTGGCCTGGCTGCTGTGGAAGCTCTGGCACCGGCAAAAACGCGCCGGGCGCTGGCAGATGATCCTGCCTGCGGCCTTCCATGCCGTGCTGCTCGGCGGCGGTAACGGTCGCGACAGCAAACTGCCGTGGATCGCCCTGGGCCTTGCCTGGCTGATCACCGTGCTGGCCCTGGTGGGCCCAAGCTGGCAGCGCCTGGAGGACACCCGCCAGCGCCCGGCCGACCCGCTGGTGGTGCTGCTTGAGCTGACCCCGCAGATGCTTGCCGACGACGCCGCGCCAAACCGCCTGGAACAGGCCCGACGCAAGATCCTCGACCTGCTCGAGCACCGCCGCGACAGCCAGACCGCGATCATCGTCTACGCCGGCAGCGCGCACACCCTGGTGCCGCTGTCCGACGACCTGGCCACCAGCCGCAACCTGCTCGAAGCCCTGGACCCGGCGATCATGCCGCAAGCCGGCCAGCGCGCGGATCTTGCCGTGCGCAAGGGCCTGGCCCTGCTCGCCCAGGCAGGCATCGGCCAGGGCCGGCTGCTGTTGATCGGCTCATCGCTCGATACCCAGGAGCGCCAGGGCATCGTCCAGGCGCTGGGCCGCCAGGGCCCGAGCCTGTTGATGCTCGGCGTCGGCAGCGCCGAGGGGGCGCCGGTCAGGCAGGCCAACGGCGAGTTCCTCAAGGACGATCAGGGCGGCATCCTCTTGCCGCGCCTCGACAGCGCCAGCCTCAAAGCCTTTGTCACCAGTACCGGCGGGCGTTATCGCAGCGCCCGCATCGACGACCTCGACCTGCGCGGCCTGCGCCTGTTCGACAACCCGCGCAGCCTGCGAGACGATGGCCAGACCGTGCAGCTCGACAGCTGGGCCGACCAGGGCTATTGGCTGTTGCTGCCACTGTTGCTGCTGGCCGCCTGCGCCGGCCGCCGTGGCTGGCTGTTCTGCCTGCCGTTGCTGCTGGCCCTGCCGCAACCAAGCTACGCCTTCGAGTTCAACGACCTGTGGCTGCGCCCCGACCAGCAAGGCCGACGTCTGCTTGAACAGCAGCGCCCGGCCGAAGCTGCACGGCACTTCGACGACCCGCAATGGAAAGGCCTGGCGCTGTATGAAGCCGGCGACTACAACGGCGCCGCCCGCCAGTTCGCCCAAGGCAACAGCGCCGCCGACCATTACAATCGCGGCAACGCCCTGGCCCGTAGCGGTGAACTGGAAGCCGCGCTGGATGCCTACGAACAGGCCCTGGAGCGCCAGCCTGAACTGCAACCGGCGCTGGCCAACAAAGCCCTGGTCGAACAATTGCTGCAACAACGCCAGGCCGAACAGGCCCCCGAGCAGCCGTCCGAAGACACCCAGCAAAGCAACCCAAACAGCAGCAGCGACGCTGCCAGCAGCTCGCAGAACGCCCAGGACCAGGCCGCGGCAAAACCTGCTCAGGACCCGGACCAAGCAGCCAAGCCTGAGGACAACGGCAACGAGCAGGCGCAAAACCAGGCCAGCGGCGCGGACGACGATGACACCACCCGCCCGCCCCAACGCCCAACCGACAGCAGCCTTGACGCCGAACAGCGCCAGGCCCTGGAACAATGGCTGCGGCAGATCCCGGATAACCCGGCCGAGCTGTTGCGGCGTAAATTCTGGTATGAACAGCAACAACATCAGGAAACCCATCGATGAGTCGCGTCTGCGTCCTGGTCTTGAGCCTCTTTATCGCCCTGCAGGTACAGGCGGCGGCGCTGCTCGCCAGCGTCGACCGCACTCGCCTGAATGCCGGCGAAACCCTTGAGCTGACCCTCGAGACCCAGGATGTCACCCAATTCGGCAAGCCCGACCTGACGCCGCTCGATGCCAGCTTCGAAGTGCGTGGCACCCGCCAGGTCAACAGCCTCAACAGCCTCGACGAGAACAGCGCCAACACCCGCTGGATCATCACCCTGCTGCCGCGCCAGAGCGGCAGCGTGGAGATTCCTGCCTTGCAGCTGGGCGAGGTGCGCAGCCAGCCGATCAGCCTGCAGATCCAGGCCAACGAGGTCAGCAGCGAAAACCACGGCCCGGTGTTCATCGACGCCAGCCTCGATCAGCCGGAGGTCTACGTGCAGGCCCAGGCGGTGCTGACCCTGAGCATCTATCACTCGGTGCCGCTGTACGATGACAGCAGCCTCAGCCCGCTGCAGCTGGACAACGCCAAGGTCGAGCCGCTGGGCGAGTCGCGCACCTTCGAGAAAGTCATCGACGGTGTACGCCACGGCGTGATCGAAATGCGCTATGCGATCTACCCGCAGCAAAGCGGCGACCTGAACATCCCGGCCCTGACCTTCAGCGCCACCGCCGCGCAGAACGACGCCGAGCAGGAACTCAACACCCCGCGCGCCGGCAAGCAGGTGCAGGTCAGCTCGACGCCGCTGGTGCTGACGGTCGACCCGATCCCGGCCGATTACCCGGCCGATACGCCATGGCTGCCGGCCAACAGCCTGACCCTCGAAGAACACTGGAGCCCGGATCCGGCGCAACAACAGTCGCAGATCGGCGACTCGCTGACCCGCACCGTGATCCTCCAGGCCGAGGGCTTGTCCAGCGCCCAGTTGCCACCACTGCCCGGCACCGAAGTGACCGGCCTGCGCCGCTACCCGGACCAGCCGCAACTGCGCAACCAGGTCAACGACCGCGGCCTGCTCGGCGTACGCGAAGAACGCGAGGCACTGGTACCGACCCACGCCGGCAGGCTGGAACTGCCGAGCCAGGAAGTGGTCTGGTGGAACACCCGCGAAGATCATCTGGAGCGCAGCAACCTGCCCGCACGCAGCCTGCAGATACAGGACAACCCGGCGCTGAGCGCCGACAAGCCGGCCAGCGTCGACCCGGTCACAGTGCACACCTACCTGCTCTGGCCCTGGCAACTGAGTACCCTGGTACTGGCCCTGACCACCCTGCTGGGCTTTGCCCTGTGGTGGCGGGCGCGTTCGCAACCGGCGGTGCTGCGCGCGGCGCAAACCGGGCCGAGCCCGCGCACCCTGCTTGATGACCTCAAGCGCGCGTGCCAGGCCAACGACCCACAGGCTACGCGCCAGGCCCTGGATGCCTGGGCGCGCCAGCAACCGGAAACCCTGGCCGAGATGGCCGCGCGTTTCGTGCCGCTGTCCGATGCCCTCGATGGCCTCAACGGCGCGCTGTACAGCGAAAGCGGGCAGTATTGGCAAGGTGAAGAATTATGGCGGGCGATTGGAACCATCCCGGCCGCCGAGCAGGTCCAGCCTGCACAAAGCGAGAACGGCAGCTTGCCGCCGCTGTACCCCAAATAACCTCAAGGCGTGACGCCCCGGGCGCCACGCCGGCACACTGCGGAACCCTTCATGCGTCTGTTTCACACCTCCGACTGGCACCTGGGTCAGACCCTGCACGGCCAGGAACGCGACTTCGAACACGCCTGTTTTCTCGAGTGGCTGCTCGGCCAGCTCAAGCTGCGCCAGCCCGATGCCCTGCTGATTGCCGGCGACATCTTCGACACCGTCAACCCGCCGGTCAAAGCCCAGGAGCGGCTCTACGACTTCATCGTCCAGGCCCACGAGCAACAACCCAAGCTGAACATCGTGATGATCGCCGGCAACCACGACTCCGGCTCGCGCATCGAACTGCCGGCGCCGCTGATGCGCCGCCTGCGCACCCACGCCCTGGGCCGGGTGCAGTGGCTGGATGAAGGCGAGCTGGACAGCGAACGCCTGCTGATTCCGCTGACCAACGCCAAAGGCAAGGTCGCCGCCTGGTGCCTGGCGCTGCCATTTTTGCGCCCCGCGGAAGTCACCGGAGCGCACCTGGGCGACGACTACCTGCACGGCATCGCCCAAGTCCACGAGAAACTCATCGCCGCCGCCCTGCAACGGCGCAAAAACGGCCAGGCGCTGATTGCCGTGAGCCACGCGCACATGGCCGGCGGCTCGGTCTCGGAAGACTCCGAACGCAGCCTGATCATCGGCAACGCCGAAGCCTTGCCGGCGCGGCTGTTCGCCCCAGAGATCAGCTACGTCGCCCTTGGCCACCTGCACAAACCGCAGAAGGTCAACCGCGAAGAGCGCATCCGCTACAGCGGCTCGCCGATCCCGCTGTCGTTCTCGGAAATCGGTTATCAGCACCAGGTCCTGGAAATCGAACTGGACGGCGCCAAGCTTGCCAGCGTCGAGTCGCGCCTGGTGCCGCGCGCCGTGCACCTGCAACGCCTGGGCCCGGCGCCGCTGGCCGAGGTACTGGAGCAACTGGCCGAGCTGCCGGTGGTCGACCTGCTCGACGATCCCCAGCGCCAACCCTGGCTGGAGATCCGCGTACGCCTGGACGAACCCCTGCCCGACCTGCGCGCGCAACTTGAAGGCGCCCTGCACGGCAAGGCGGTACGCCTGGTGCGCATCGCCGCCGAGTATGCCGGCAACGGCCGTAGCGCAGACGACAGCAGCGCCGACCTGCTGGAACTCGGCCAACTGACCCCGCACGAGTTGTTCAGCCGCGCCTGGGAGCAGGCCTACGGCAACGCCGTCGATGAACAGACCCTGGCCGACTTTGCCCTGTTGCTGCAGGACGTCCAGCAGGAGCAAGAACAGCCATGAAGATCCTCGCCATCCGCCTGAAGAACCTGGCCTCCCTGGAAGGCCCGATCGAGATCGACTTCACCGCCGAGCCACTGGCCAGCGCCGGCCTGTTCGCCATTACCGGCCCCACCGGCGCCGGCAAGAGCACCCTGCTCGACGCCCTGTGCCTGGCGCTGTTCGGCGCCGTACCGCGGCTGAACAACATCGGCCGCGAAACCAAGCTGCCGGAGGTCGACAGCGACATCCTCACCAGCGACCCGCGCACCCTGCTGCGTCGGGGTTCGGGCAGCGGCTTTGCCGAGGTGGATTTCGTCGGCATCGACGGTCGTCGCTACCGCGCCCGCTGGGAAACCAACCGCGCCCGCGACAAGGCCAACGGCAAGCTGCAAGGCAGCCGCCAAAGCCTGCATGACCTGGACAGCGAGCAGCTGCTAAGCAACCAGAGCAAGGGCGAATACAAGCAACTGATCGAATCGCGCCTGGGTCTTAACTTCGAGCAGTTCACCCGCGCCGTGATGCTCGCCCAGAGCGAGTTCAGCGCCTTCCTCAAGGCCGATGACAAAGAGCGCAGCGAGCTGCTGGAAAAGCTCACCAACACGGCGATCTACAGCCAGTTGGGGCGCCGTGCCTACAGCAAAAGCAAAGAAGCCGAAGAGGCGCACAAAGCCCTGCAGGACCAGGCCAGCGGCGTGCTGCCCATGGCCGCCGAGGCTCGCGCCGAACTCGACCAGCGCTACAACGAAGCGCTCGAGCGGTTCAAGGCCGAACAGGCACAACTGCGCCTGCTGGAACAACAGCGCAGTTGGCTCAACGAGCTGTTGCAACTGCAGGAGCAAGTACAGGCCGCCAGTGCGCAACTGCATAGCGCCGAGCAACACCACGACAACCTGCGCGGCGAGCGGCTGAAGCTGGCGCGCCTGGAACAGCTGGCGCCGCAGCGTCATCAGTTCGCCCGCCAGCAGGCGCTCAATGCCCAGCTCAACCCGCTGGTCGCGAGTATCGCCGCGCAGCGCCAGCAACATGAGCAACTGCAAGGCCGTCAGCAGCAATTGCAGGACGAACAGGCCAAGGCCCGTGAAGCCCTGGGCCTGGCCCTGGCGCAACAAAGCGACAGCGCACCTGGGCTACGCCAGGCCTTTGCCGAACAGAACACCCTGACCCGTTTGCAGCAGGAGCTGACCAACAGCGCCGCGCTCAAGCAACAGGCCGAACAGGCCAGTGCCGAAGGCCAGCAACAGCTGCTGAGCCTCAATGAGCAGCAACGCCTGAGCGAACAACGCCTGCAGCAGATTGGCGAACAGCTCGAGCAGAGCGTGACGCTGGCCGGCTTGAGCGAAGCCTGGAATGCCTATCGCGACCGCCTGCAGCAACTGATGCAACTGGGCAACCGCCTCAACCAGGGCCGTGCCGAACTGCCTGGCCTGCAGCAGCGCGCCAGCGAGGCCCACGCCCAGCTTGAAGCGCAACGCACCGCCCTGGCCCTGCTTTACCGTGAAGCCGAGGCCGAACCCGAAGCCCTGGCCGAACAGATCGGCCTGCTTGGCGAGCTGTTGCAGAAAAACCGCCAGCAGCAACGCCAGGTCGAAGAACTGAGCCGGCTGTGGAGCAACCAGCAAGAGCTCGAACAGCGCCTGCAAGCCCTGCGCGAACGCCAGCAAGCTGCCCTGCAACAACGCGAACAGCTGATCAGCGAAGGCCTCAATGGCAAAAACCAGCTGACCGCCGCCGAGCAGGCACTGAACGTCACCCGCCAGTTGCTTGAACGCCAGCGCCTGGCCCGCAGCCAGAGCGTCGAAGAACTGCGCGCGCAATTGCAGGACGACCAGCCCTGCCCGGTCTGCGGTAGCCAGGAACACCCTTACCATCAGCCCGAAGCCCTGCTGCAAAGCCTCGGCCGCCACGATCAGAACGAAGAGGCCAACGCCCAGCACGTGGTCGACGGGCTGAAGAAACAGCTCGATGAACTGCGCACGCAACTGGGCGGCGTCAACGGCCAGATCAAGGAATACCTGCACCAGCAGGAGCAACTGGGCAGCCAGCAACAGACGTTGCTGCCCAGCCTCGAAGCGCACCCGCTGTACCCGTCGCTGGCCGCTCAGGACGCCAGCCAGCGCAGCACCTGGCTGGACCTGCAGGCACGCAACCTGAACCACGACATCGGTCGTGACGAACAGCGCCAGAACGCCCTGCTGACCTTGCAAAAAGACGCCAGCCGCCTGCAACAGCAACTGCAGGCAGCCCATGAAGCCAGTCAGCAAGCCAGCCAGCACCTGAGCCAACAGCAAACAGCGCTGGCCAGTGACGAAGAGCGCCTGGAGCAGGAACTGGCCAGCTTCGCCAGCCTGTTGCCGGAAGCCGTGCTCAACGACCTGCGCCAGGAGCCGGCGGCCGCCTTCATGCGCCTGGACCAGCAACTGTCCGTGCGCCTGGACCTTTTGCAAGGGCAAAAGGACGAACAGCAGGAGCATGCCGAGCGCCAGCAGAGCCTGGACAAAGCCCAACTGCAGCAACAGGCGCGGATACAGAAACAGGAAGAGCTGCATCAGCAGTTCACTGAGCTGCAACGCCAGCATCAAAGCAGCCGCGACAGCCTCACCACCCTGCTCGGCGAACAGCCCAGCGCCGAACACTGGCAGCAGCACCTGGAACAGGCCGTGGAGCACGCGCGCCAGGCTGAAACCCAGGCGCTGCAACAACTGCAGCAAACCCAGGCGCAACTGATCGAAGTGGCCGCCGAGCTCAAGGCCAAGGACGAACGCCTGAGCAGCCTGGAGCAGGAACACAACGAGGTTCGCGCACAGATCGAACAATGGCGCCAGGGCCACCCGGAGCTGGACGACAGTGGCCTGGAGCAGTTGCTGGCACTGGACGACAACGCTGTGGCGCAGCTGCGTCAGGGTCTGCAGGACGCCGAAAAAGCCATCGAACAGTCCCGCACCCTGCTGCAGGAGCGCCAGCAACGCCTGGACCAGCATCAGGCCCAGAGCAATGTCGAACTCACCCGCGAAGCGCTGGAGCAAGCCTTCGACAACCTGCAACTGCAACTGGCGGCCAGTGAACAGACCTGCGCCGAACTGCGCGCCGCCCAGGCCGAAGACCAGCGCCGGCAACTGGCGCACCAGGCCCTGGCCGATCAGATCACCAGCGCCTACGGCGAATGGCAGCGCTGGGCGCGGCTCAACGCCCTGATTGGCTCGGCCACCGGCGACACCTTCCGCAAGATCGCCCAGGGCTACAACCTCGACCTGCTGGTGCACCACGCCAACGCCCAGTTGCGCCAACTGGCCCGGCGCTACCGGCTCAAGCGCGGTGGCAGCCTGCTCGGTTTGCTGGTGCTGGACACGGAAATGGGCGACGAGCTGCGCTCGGTGCATTCGCTGTCGGGCGGTGAAACCTTCCTGGTCTCGCTAGCCCTGGCCCTGGGCCTGGCATCAATGGCCTCGAGCACGCTGCGCATCGAGTCGCTGTTCATCGACGAAGGCTTCGGCAGCCTCGATCCGGAGTCGCTGCAACTGGCCATGGACGCGCTCGACGGCCTGCAGGCCCAGGGCCGCAAGGTCGCGGTGATCTCGCACGTACAGGAGATGCACGAGCGTATCCCGGTGCAGATCCAGGTGCGCCGCCAGGGCAACGGCCTGAGCACGGTGGAGGTCAGCGGATGATCCTCTACTCGTTCCGCCGCTGCCCGTGGGCCATGCGTGCGCGCCTGGCGCTGCGTTATGCCGAGTGTCCGGTAGAGATTCGCGAAGTCAGCCTCAAGGCCAAGCCGGCCGAACTACTGGCACTTTCGCCCAAGGGCACGGTGCCGGTGTTGAGTGCAGGTGAGGTGGTGCTGGAGGAAAGCCTGGAGATCATGCGCTGGGCCCTGGCCCGGCATGATCCGCAGGACTGGCAACTGGCGACTGACCCACAGGCGGCGCAGGCCGCCGATGCGCTGATCGAGCGCAATGATCGCCAGTTCAAAGTGCAGGTCAATCTGTACAAGTATGCTGAACGCTATCCGCAGCAATCACGCGAAGAGTACCGGGCGCAGGCCGAAGCCTGGCTGGCCGAGCTGAATGAGCGACTGGCACAGCAGGCCTACCTGTTCGCTGACCATCCAAGCCTGGCGGATGCGGCGTTGCTGCCCTTGATGCGCCAGTTCGCCGGGGTCGAGCCTGAATGGTTTGCCCAGGCGCCCTACCCGCATCTGCGGGCATGGCTGCAGGGTTGGCTGGAGTCGGTGCTGTTCAAGGCGATCATGGCGCGCTGAAGCAATCGCCGGCAATGCCGGCTCCCACAGGGGCTGGTGCAAGCAGGGCCCATGCCGGAGCTGGCTTGTTTCAGTGTTGCGACTTATGGTCCAGTGCGGCGTAGAAGTTGGCGCTTTGTTGCAGGTATTTCTGGGTGTAGCTCTGGGTCGACGATTTGCGCTCGTTGAGCTCGATATGGGCGTTGGCCGGCAGGACCACCGAAGCAGAAATGGCGGAAGCGGCGATGACCGGGAAAAGGTTGAAGTTCATGGCGCTGACCCTCGAAGTCTGTGGTTAGAAGTGGCCGCCTGGGGCCGTGGTTCAAACTTACGCCGCTGGCGCGGCGCACAGAAATTCATTGCAGCAGTAGCAAACATCAAGGCAATTGATAGTCAGTTGACGAACTTCAAGTCCGAGGGTGCGTCCTGGGCCAGCTTTTGCACGGTTTCCCCGAGCAGACCACTGCGCGGATCACGGCGGATCACCACGATCTGGTTGCTCTTCTGATTGGCCACCAGCAGGAACTTGCCAGTCGGATCGAGGCTGAACTCCCGCGGGTGATCGCCTTCGACACTGCGCCGCTGCACCTGCATCAGCTTGCCGGTCTTGTCGTCGACGGCGAACACCAGCAGCTCATTGGCCGTGCCGCGGTTGCTGACATACAGAAAACGCCCGTCAGCCGACAGGTGCAAGGCCCCCGCCGCCCTGGCCGAGGCATCGGTCTGCTCAGTCAATGGCAGACGCTGCAACTCCACCAGCTTGCCGCCGTCCTGATACTCGAACGCCACCACCTGGGCGCTCATTTCCAGGGTCAGGTAGGCATGTTTGCCATCACGATCGAACAGCAAATGCCGCGGCCCGCTGCCTGGCGGCAGGCTGACCGGCTCCACCGCGCTCAAAGGCTGCGAGGGGCTGGCGCCGTCGTAGCGGTAGACAAACACCTTGTCAGCACCCAAATCACTGGCAAACACATACTCACCGTCGTCGGACGACATCACCGAATGCACGTGCGGCCCGGTCTGGCGCTCCGGATTGACGCCGCTGGGCTTGTGCCGGTCTTGCTGCACCGAGGCCTGCAAGTGGCCGTTACGGTCCACCGGCAGCACACTGAGGCTGCCGCCCGGGGCAGGCAATACGCCGTAGTTGGCCACGAACAGGTAGCGCTGGTCATGGCTGAGGCTGGAATGGGTCGGTTCGTCGCCCAAGCTTGGCACCTGGCTCAAGGCCTTGAGGCTGCCGTCCTTGCCGATGGCAAAACTGCTGACCTGGCCATTGCCAGCGCCATTCTCGTTGACCGCGAACAGCAGGCGCTTGTCGACCGAGAGGGTTAGCCAGGACGGGTTTTCGCTGTTGAGCACCTGCAGCGGCGTGGGGTCGATCTGGCCGCTGTCGCTGTTGAAGCGGTAGCGGTAGATGCCTTCACTGGTGCCTGCGGTATAGCTGCCGACCAGCAGCTCGTGGGCCTGGGCGCTGAGAGTCAGAGTCAGGCTCATGCTACTGGCGATCAGCAGGTTCTTCAGCAGGCGCGTCATCTTCATCCTCATCGCTGGCACTAAAGACACTCATACAGACTAGCCGATGCTCGTCAGTGTCGGATGCGATCAGCCAGTCGGTACCGTCAAACCGTGCGGCGCCGATCTGCTCAGGAGAGAACGCATATTTTTTGAAAGCACGGCCGTCCATCAACTCGATGCGCAGGCCGGTTTCGTCGAAGCTGAAGTCAAAGGCGTGCAGCTCGTCGACCAGGAGCATGTCGCAGGATTCGAGGGCTTGGGAGAGGGTTGTCATTGCAGGGATATCACTGGCGGGAAAAGCCCATGATACCTGAAAGCATCGCGGGGGAATTTGGGGGGGGGGGGGGGGGGGGGGGGGGGGGGGGGGGGGGGGGGGGGGGGGGGGGGGGGGCCCCCCCCCCCCCCCCCGCCCCGCCCCCCCCCCCCCCCCCCCCCCCCCCCCCCCCCCCGCCCCCCCCCCCCCCCCCCCCCCCCTCGACTTGACCCGCGATTATCACCAGCAATCAATGGGCGAAAATCGAACCGCCCTCCTTGCCCGCCATTTTCTCCGGTTTGATCAGGAACCGCGCCAGCGCAGGCAGCAGCCACAGTGCACCGAACATGTTCCACAGCAGCATGAAGGTCAGCATCAGGCCCATGTCGGCCTGGAACTTGATCGCCGAGAAGATCCAGGTGCACACGCCGATGGCCAGGCACAGGCCAGTGAACAGCACCGCCTTGCCGGTGGACTTGAGGGTCTGGTAGTAGGCTTCCTGCAGCGGCAGCCCGGCACGCAGGAAGCTCTCCAGGCGGCTGTAGATGTAGATGCCGTAGTCCACGCCGATACCTACGCCCAGCGCCACTACCGGCAGGGTCGCGACCTTGACGCCGATGCCCATGAAGGCCATCAGGGCGTTGCCCAGCACCGAGGTCAGCACCAGCGGCAGGACGATGCACAAGGTTGCGGTAAACGAGCGGAAGGTGATCATGCACATCACCGCCACGCAGATGTACACCAGGATCAGGATGGTCAGCTCGGCCGACTTGATCACCTCGTTGGTGGCCGCCTCGATACCGGCGTTACCGGCCGCCAGGAGGAACTCCAGGCCTTCCTTGTTGTGAGTGTCGGCAAATTCCTGCACCGCCTTGACCGCGCGGTCGAGGGTCTCGGCCTTGTGGTCGTTGAGAAAGATCAGCACCGGCGCCAGCGAACAGTCGGCGTTGTACAGGCCGTCGGCTCGGGAGATCGAGCTGTTGAGCACGTCCGGGTTGCGCGACAGGCTTTCCCATTTCAGGTTGCCCTCGTTCATGCCCTTGATCATCTGCTTGGACACGGTCACCAGGGAGATTGCCGACTGCACCCCCGGGGTGTTCTCCATCTTCCACATCAGCTCGTCGATCGGCGCCATGGTCGAGTGCACCGAGCAGCCTTCGGTCGGGGTCTTGACCATCACCACCAGCACGTCGGAACTGGTCGAGTAATTGTCGATGATGAAGGCGTTGTCCTGGTTGTAGCGCGAGTCCGGACGCAGCTCCGGCGCGCCCTGGTCGAGGTCGCCGATCTTCAGGTTCTGGCTGTACCAGAGGCCGCCACCGAAGGCCAGCAAGGCCAGGACAATGGACACCGGCGCGACCTTGGCGCTGGCAAAATTGGACAGCAGGCGCCAGAACGGATGCTCGCGGGTGGCGTCTTTTTTGCTGCGCTCGATGGCCTTCTTGCTGATGCCGACATAAGAGATGGCGACCGGCAGCAGGATCAGGTTGGTAAAGACGATCACCGCCACACCGATCGAGGCGCCGATGGCCAGCTCGCGGATCACGCCGATGTCGATGATCAACAGGGTGATGAAGCCCACGGCGTCGGCCAGGATGGCGATCATGCCCGGCAGGAACAGTTGGCGGAAGGTACGCCGGGCCGCGGTCAGGGCGTTGTCGGCATCGCTGGACTGCAAGGCGATGCCGTTGATCTTCTGCACCCCGTGGGAGATACCGATGGCGAAGATCAAAAATGGCACCAGCATCGAGTACGGGTCAAGACCGAAGCCCACCGCATGCATCAGGCCCAATTGCCAGACCACCGCCACCAGGGTGGTGATCAGCACGGCGATGGTGCTGCGGATACACCAGGTGAACCAGTACAACAGCACCCAGGTGATCACCAGGGCGATACCGAAGAACATCGCCACCATCATCAGGCCGTCGATCAGGTCGCCGACCTTCTTGGCGAAGCCGACGATGTGTACCTTCACGTTGGGGTTCTGGGCCTGGAACTTGTCGCGGATCTTCTCCTCGAGCTGATGGGAGAATTGCTGGTAGTCGAGTTTGATCAGCTTGCCCTGGTCCTGCGGGTCGGGGTAGGACTCCAGCAGCGGGATGTCGATGATGCTCGATTTGAAGTTGTTGGCCACCAGGCGCCCGACCTGCCCGGACTTGAGCACGTTGTTGCGCAACTGGTCGAGGCTGTCGGGCGAACCGTCGTAGGTCTGCGGGATTACCTCGCCGCCGGCGAAGCCCTCTTCGGTCACTTCGGTCCAGCGCACGCTGGGACTCCACAGCGACTTCAGCCCGGAGCGGTCGACGCCAGGAATGTAGAACACCTCGTCATGCACCTGACGCAGGGTTTCCATGTAGTCCTTGCTGAAGATATCGCCGTCGGTGGCCTCCACCGAGATGCGCACGGTGTTGCCGAGGTTGGCCAGGTCGTTGCGGTGTTCGAGCATCTTCTCGATGAACGGATGCTCGAGCGGGATCATTTTTTCGAAGCTGGTGGACGGACGAATCTGCGTGGCCTGCCAGAACAGGAACACGCTGACCAGCAGGCAGATGAGGATCACCACCGGGCGGTTGTTGAAGATCAGGCGTTCGAGCAAGGTCGCCTTGTCCTGATGGTGTTGCTGCTGATTCATGTTGAACTGCTCCTGACGGGTCATGGCTGCACTCCTTCGGCGCCCTTGGCCGAAGCCAGGTGCACGCCACCCTGGCCTACCAGCACCAGGCGCCCTTCACTCAGCCCGCTGACGCCGGCCAGGGCGATGCGATCGGCCCGGTTGAACACGCTGAAGCTCTGGCCGTCGTCGCTGCTGCGCAGCACGCTGCCGCCATTGCCCACCAATACCAGGCTGCCATCATCGAGAAGCGTAGCGCTTGCCAGGCCAAATTCGAGGTTGCCACGCACGGCTTTCAATTCGATCTGTTGCCAGGTGTCGCCAAAATCGCTGGAACGGTAGAGGTTGCCGCGCAAGCCGTAGGCCAGCAGAGTGCGTGGCTGGGCAGTGCCGGTGACGCCGAACAGCGAGCCTTCATAGGGGCCTTCAAGCTTTTCCCAGGTCTGGCCGTCGTCGCTGGAGCGGAACATGCTGCCCTGCTCGCCAACGATGAACAGGCCGGCGTCTTTCACTGCGGCGATGCCGTTGAGGTGGAACTGGTCATCGTTGTGCAGGCGCTCGCCGACATCGTTCCAGTTCTTGCCGCCGTCGGTGGTTTCCAGCAATGCACCATAGGCGCCCACGGCGATACCGTGCTGGGTGTCCTTGAACCAGACATCGAGCAGCGGCGCTTCACGCGCCAGGTCTTCGAATTGTTTGCTCCAGGTGGCGCCACCGTCGGTGCTGGCGAGGATCTGCGCATCGTGGCCGACCGCCCAACCGTGCTTGTCGTCGACAAAATAAACGGCGGTGAGCAGTTGCCGGGTCGGCACCTTGGCCTGGGTCCAGGTCTTGCCCTGGTCATCGGAAAACAGGATATGGCCGCGATCACCCACGGCAACCAGGCGTGCGCCGGCCTTGGTGACGTCCAGTAGCAGGCTTTTAACCGCCTTGGGCGATTCGGTGGAGTAGTCATCGGTTTGCGCGGCTGCGGCTTCGGCCGTGTTGGCCCATAGCCCGATCGCCAAGACCAGCAAGCCGCTGGCGGCCAATGCCCAAGGGCGATTGCCGGCTTTACGCACAGCACCGCCGAGACCCGCCATGACAGGCTCAGTCATAGATCTATCCCCCGTTTATTGTTATTTGGGTCAATCTATATGCAGGTACTGCAAAAACCGTGTTCCAGAGCCCCGCAATAGCTGAGAGCCATCCTATCGGGGTTTGCAAAGGGCTGACAACGAACGGGACGTTATCTTTTGTTAAGCGGGGGGATTTGCGGGGAAGCAATCGCGGGTCAAGCCCGCTCCCACACTAAATGTGGGAGCGGGCTTGACCCGCGATGAGGCCATCAAGCCAGACTTTTGCTCACGACCTCATACACATCACTGGACAGCGAACCGCTAGCCAGAATGCGCTCCAGCTCACCTTTCATCAGCGCCTGACGGGCGCTGTCGTACTTGCGCCAGCGAGTCAGCGGCGCCAGTTGGCGCGAAGCGATCTGCGGGTTGAGCGCATTGAGCTCGATCACCAGGTCCGCGAGGAAGCGATAGCCCGAGCCATCGCCGGCATGGAAGTTGACCAGGTTCTGCCCGGCGAAGGCACCGATCAGGGCGCGGACCTTGTTCGGGTTCTTCAGGGTGAAGGCCGGGTGTTGCATCAGCGCCTTGACCCGCGCCAGGCCACCCGGCAGGGTGCTGGCTGCCTGTACGCTGAACCATTGGTCCATGACCAGCGGGTTGTCCTTGAAGTTTTCCGCGAAGACTTCCAGCGCCTTGCCCCGCTCGGCCTCGAACGGCGAGTTGACCAGCACGGCCAGAGCGGTGAGACGCTCGGTCATGTTGTCACAGGCGTCGAACTGCTCCAGGGTTGCAGCCAGCACTTCTGGCCGGGCGCTGAGCATCAGGTACGAGAGCACGATGTTCTGCAGGCTGCGACGGGCAAAGTGCTCGGCTTCGGCAACGTACTCGGTGCCACGCGATAGCGCGCGGTTGGCCTGGTAGCGTGCGTTCAGGGCATCGAACAGCTGCTCGGCGATCTGCTTGCGGGCGAACTCGCGGGCAGCGTGGATGGCATCGACGTCAGCCACTTCGCTGATTTCAGTGAGGTAGGCTTCGCTTGGCAGCGAGAGCATCTCGGCGACCATGGCCTGGTCCAGTTGCTCGTTGGCCAGTACGGTGCCCAACGCGGTGACCAGACGCTGATCCAGCACTAGCTTGGCGCCCTGCTGGTGCTGGGCGATCAGCTCCTGGAGCACCTGTACCGACAGTTGCTGGCCGGCTTCCCAGCGATTGAAACCGTCGCTGTCGTGCTGCATGAGGAACATCAGCTGGTCGCGGTCGTAGGGAAAGCTCAACTTGACCGGGGCACTGAAGCCACGCAGCAAGGAAGGCAGCGGCTTGGCGGCGATGCCTTCGAAGGTGAAGGTCTGCTCGGCTTCGGTTACCGACAACACCCGCGAGGTGCCGTCTGCTGCCGCTTCACCTTGCAGGCGCAGGGCGATGTCATTGCCCTGGGCATCGAGCAGGCCCAGTTCCACCGGGATCACGAACGGCTGCTTCTCGACCTTGTCCGGGGTGGCCGGGCAGCTCTGGCGGAACGTCAGGCTGTAGGTCTGCGCGGCGCTGTCATAGGCCTCGCTGACTGCCAGGCGCGGCGTGCCGGCCTGGCTGTACCAGCGCTTGAACTGGGTCAGGTCGACACCGTTGGCATCTTCCATGGCCTTGATGAAGTCGTCGCAGGTCACGGCCTGGCCATCATGGCGCTCGAAGTACAGGTCGCTGCCTTTGCGGAAACCCTCGGCGCCCAGCAGGGTACGGACCATACGCACCACTTCCGAGCCCTTCTCGTACACGGTCAGGGTGTAGAAGTTGGAAATCTCGATGAAGCTGTCGGGGCGTACGGCGTGGGCCATGGGCCCGGCGTCTTCGGCGAACTGGTGGGTGCGCAGGTAGGCGACGTCCTCGATGCGCTTGACCGTGCGCGAGTTCATGTCGGCGCTGAATTCCGAATCACGGAACACCGTGAAGCCTTCCTTGAGCGACAGCTGGAACCAGTCGCGGCAGGTCACGCGGTTGCCCGACCAGTTGTGGAAGTATTCGTGGGCGACCACCGCCTCGATCCGCTGGTGGGCGGCGTCGGTGGCGGTTTCGGCGCGGGCCAGCACGCAGCTGGAGTTGAAGATGTTCAGGCCCTTGTTTTCCATGGCGCCCATGTTGAAGTCGTTGACCGCGACGATCATGAAGATGTCCAGGTCGTACTCGCGGCCATAGACTTCTTCGTCCCAGCGCATGGACTTCTTCAGGCTGGTCATGGCGTGCTGGCACTTGTCGATGTTTTCCGGCTCGACATAAATGCGCAGGGTCACGTCACGGCCCGACTGGCGGGTGAACTTGTCTTCGACGCACCACAGGTCACCGGCGACCAGGGCGAACAGGTAGGCCGGTTTCATGAACGGGTCTTCCCAGGTTGCCCAGTGCCGCCCGTCTTCTTGCGGGCCAGTACCGACCGGGTTGCCGTTGGACAGCAGCACCGGGTAGCGATGCTGCTCGGCGATCACCGTGGTGGTGAACTTGCTCATCACATCAGGGCGGTCAAGGTAGTAAGTGATCTTGCGAAAGCCCTCGGCCTCGCACTGGGTGCAGAACATGCTGCCGGACTTGTACAGGCCTTCGAGGGCGGTGTTGCGCTCGGGGTGGATCTTCACGCTGGTGTCGAGGGTGAAGGTCGCAGCCTTGGGCTGTACGGTCAGGTGGCTGTCATCGAGCTGGTAGTCGCCGGCGGCCAGGGCCTGGTCGTCCAGGGCGACGCTGAGCAGCTCCAGCTGCTGGCCGTCGAGCACCAGCGGCGGCAGGCCGGCACCACGGGCCGGATTGCGGCGCATGACCAGCTGCGCGTGGACCAGGCTGTGGTCCTCGAACAGTTCGAAGGTCAGGTGCGTCTCGTCGATCAGGTATTCGGGGGCCTGATAGTCCTTGAGGTAGATCACTTGCGGCTGTTCGGTACGCATGTGGCGGTCCTTTTTTACTGATGCACGGCGAGCTGGTACGCCGTGTATTTGCGAATATTGATCACGCCGGTGTCGAAGATCAGGTACTGGCCCTTGATACCCAGCAGCGTGCCTTCAGCCACGGGGTTCTTGTCCAGGTTAAAGCTGACGATCTTGCTCGGGTAGGCCTCGACCGGGTAGCGGATTTCCAGCACTTCACCATCATTCAACGGCTGCACGGCCTGTAGGCCGAATCGCGCCTGCAGGGCAGTCAGGCCCTCGGCGCAGCTGTCGAACAGTTGCTGGCGCACGGCAAGCAGGTCAACCGCCTCGGCATCGCCCTTGAGCAAGGCGCGCCAGTTGGTGCGGTCGGCCACCTGGCTGCGGAACAGGTCTTCGACCAGCCCCGATTGCTGGCGGGTGGCAACCCGCACGATCGGCAGGGCCTGGCTGGCGCCCTGGTCGAGCCAGCGGGTGGGCAGCTGGGTCGCACGGGTAATGCCGACCTTGATCCCTGAGGAGTTGGCCAGGTACACCACATGATCGGTCATGCAGAACTGCTCGCCCCACGAAGGTTCGCGGCAGGTGCCCTGATCGTAATGGCATTTTTCCGGGGCCATGATGCACACGTCGCACTGCGCAAGCTTGGTCATGCACGGGTAGCAATAACCCTGGCTGAAGCTGGTCTTGGTCTTGCGCCCGCAGTGGCTGCAATGGATGGCACCTAGGTATTCCAGGCGCAAGGTCTTGCCGATCAAGGGGTTGACCGGCACTTCCTGCTCGCCCAGACGAAAAGCGTACTGCACCACCGGCGCATCGAGACGCGCCGACATTTTACTGATGGAGCCGCGGCCGAGTTCGATCAATGGATCGCATCCGACTTGAACAGGATGTTCGGCACCGGTGCCGACTTCGAGGCGCATTCCTGCGGGCCCATGTAACCGGTACGCTGTTCTTCCGGCAGGTTCTGCAGCTCCCAGGCGATCACCGCCTGCAGCGACAGCTCTTTCTGCTCGGTGGTGAGCTTGCGCCCGTCTGCCCATTTGCCCAGCTCTACCGCCAGTTTCAGGCTCTGGTAGATTTCCGGGGTGATGTTTTCAATCATTTGCGCAAAAGTGGACATAAGGTCTCCCAAAATCAAGCGGTCAGTTTACGCCGGGCCAGCGCCCCGCCCAAGAGCCCGCTCAGGCAGCCGACCAACAGCCCGCCGACATGGGCGGCGTTGGCGATCTGGCCGAAGCCGAGCAGGCTGATCAAACCGGACAGGCACAGCAGCAGCCACACCAGCATCATCACCAGCACGCCACGCGGCATGCGATACACCGGGTTGGGCGCCAGCCACTGGTACAGCCAGATGTGTCCGAGCAAACCGTAGAGCACCCCCGACAGGCCGCCGAACAGGCTCGGGCCGCCAAACAGGTACTGCGCGGCGTTGGACACCAGGCTGAACAGCAGGGTCAGGCCGAGCAGGTTCCACGGGCCCTGGCGCAGTTCGATGCGCCGGCCCAGTTCCCAGTACCAGAGGCCGTTCATGGCCAGGTGGAGGATGCCGAAATGCACCAGCATCGGCGTGAACAGGCGCCACCACTGACCATCGGCAAGGCTGGCGGCCAAGGGGGTGAAGTACAGGTAGTCGCCCTGCACGCGAAAATCGAGGAAGGTCAGCCAGCTCAAGGTCGCGAAGTTATCGCCAAGGCCGGTAAGGCCGGCGACGATCAGGCATAGCAGCAGGACCGCCGCCGTGGCCTTGCTGGCGCGCAACTGCTCGCCGATGCTCGGACGCGCCGGCGGCGCCAGGGCGGCATCGGCCGGCAGTTCGAACTCGGCATTGCCCTCGGGGAAACGCTGGTAAAGCTGGCGTACGTCTTCGGCGAGGTTCTCGGCCACCCACAACACCTGGTCGCCGCCCTCCTCGCTGACCCGGTGCGGCACCTGCAGGCGCCGCAACAAGCCGACAAAACCGCTGAGATCGGTACTCAACGGCATGCGTAATACCACCACTGCAGTCATTGGCTGGCCTCCGGCCGGTCGACATCGACCCAGACGAACTTGCGCGGGTCGATGCGGGTTTCAGCATCCAGGCGGTAAGCGACCAGTTTGCCGTACAGCACCGCACTGTAGTCCAGGCAGGCCAGGTTGGCGCGGATCGGCGCTGGTTTGCCGCTGCGCCAGTAATGGCCGACGAACAGCATCGGCTCGTCCTCGCTGTAGCGCAGCAAGGCGTTCTTCTGGCTGTGGCTGAGCGGCGCGCTGGCCACCTGCTCGGGCAACGCATCGGGCTGGAAGACGATATCGCCGTAGGTCTGCGGGTCTTCTTCCCAGAACTTGGTGCGGAAAAACGCCCGGGTCAGGCCGTCGCCACCGGTCAGGGTCAGGCCGTCCGGCAGGCGCATGTCGGTGCCGCGCAACAGGCGGTTGCAGACCGTGGCGGCAAAGCTCTCAGGCACTGCCGACGCCTGGATGAAATGCTCGTCGATGCGCCCGTCCGGGTACTGCTGGCGCAGCGGGTCGATCAGCCGCGCATCCCAGCAGGCATGCACAACGCGAAAACGTCCGGCGTCGATGAACAACGGCAGTTCGTAGAACCATTCGAGAAAGTCATGCCAGTCGCCTGGATGCTGTTCGAACTGGGTCAAGGTTTCGTAGATCAGCCGGCCGTGGCGCGGGGTGTGCTCGCGCACGTAGTGCTTGCCGCTCTCGGGCAGCGCCGGGGTGTTCCAGCCCAGGGCGTTGTACTCGTGATTGCCCATGATGCAGTGGGCCTGACCGGCCTCGACCATGTCATGGACGATGTGCAGCGCCTCGCGAATCCGCGGGCCACGGTCGATGATGTCGCCAAGAAACACTGCCTGGCGCGACGGATGCCGCCAGACGCCGCCCTGGCGCTTGTAGCCGAGGGCGTCGAGCAGGCGTTCGAGGGTGTGTGCACAGCCGTGCACGTCACCGATCAGGTCAAAACTGCGAGCGGGATCGAGCATCACTCGCCTCCACCACCCAGGCGGCTGCCCCAGCCGAGCTTGGTCCGGCATACCTCGTAGTAATTGTGATCCAGCGGGTGGATCAGGCGCAGCTTCTGCGGCTTCTTGTTGACCGTGATGGTGTCGCCGGGCGCGCAGGTGAAATGGTTCTGGCCGTCGCAGGAAATCTGCGGGTAGATCTGCAGGTCCTTGGACACGACGATCTTCAGCTCACTGTTGCCGTCGACCACGATCGGCCGCCCGGACAGGGTGTGCGGGTACATCGGCACAATGACGATGGCGTCGAGCTTGGGGTGCATGATCGGCCCGCCCGCCGACAGCGCGTAGGCGGTCGAGCCGGTCGGAGTGGCGACGATCAGGCCGTCGGCCTTCTGGCTGCAGACGAACTGGCCATCGATGTAGATCTCGAACTCGATCATTCGCGTCGACTTGCCCGGGTGCAGCACCACATCGTTGAGGGCGTCGCCCTGGCCGATGGCTTCGGCGTGACGGCGCACCTCGGCCTGGAGCAGGAAGCGGTTTTCCACCAGGTAGTGGCCGTCGAGCACCTCGGCGACCTTGACCTCCAGCTCATCGGGGCGGATGTCAGTCAGAAAGCCCAGGCTGCCACGGTTGATGCCCAGCACCGGAATGTTGTGCCGGGCCAGGGCGCGGGCGGCGCCGAGCAGGCTGCCGTCGCCACCGACGACGATCACCAGATCGCAGACCTCGCCCAGCAGCTTGCGGGTCGAGGTTTGCAGGCCGTGGCCGGGCAGGACTTCGGCGATGGTGTCCTCGAGGATCACGTGCAGATGCCGCGCCAGCAGGAATTTTTTCAGTCGGCGAATGGTATCGAGCACCTGGGAGCTGCCGAGGCGGCCGATGATACCGATATTGCGAAATTGCTCCATGGGGCTCCAGGGCTCTACGGCGGGTAAAGAGGCGATGCTCGCCAAAGAGTTCGATTATGGGCGAAAGCGCCGGGCAGCGGCAAACGCCGGAGAAATTCAGCAAGCGCGCAAGCTGAGCGGCTATGCTCGCTGAATGAACCCGTTCCCCAGCCTGACCGACCTGCCCCGCCAGTTGCGCCAGCCCCAGGTGCGCGACCTGGCCTGGGTGATCCTGGCGCCGCCGATGCTGCGCGATACGCCGTGGCCGCAGCGCCACCCGCTGGCCGCCAGTCGCTGGGTGGCCGAGCCTGAACGGCTGCGCCACTGGCTGCTTGAGCAAGACCGCGACAGCCACGCCCTCCTGCACTGGCTGGCCCAGGCCAGCACCCGGCGCCTGGGTTTGTACTACGAACGTCTATGGCAGTTCGCCCTCCAGCATACCCCCGGCGTGACCCTGCTGGCCGCCAACCTGCCGATCCGCAATGGCGGGCACACCCTCGGCGAGCTGGACCTGTTGCTGCGCGACAGCGACGGCGTGCACCACCTGGAACTGGCGATCAAGCTGTACCTGGGGCCGCAGAACGGCACCGGGGACAACCCGGCGCAGTGGCTGGGCCCGGGTTGCCATGACCGCCTGGACCGCAAGCTTGCCCACCTGGCCGAACACCAGTTGCCGATTTCGGCGCGCGCGGAAAGCCGCGACGCGCTGGCGGCGCTGGAGATCGAGCAGTTCAGTGCGCAATTGTGGCTGGGCGGTTACCTGCTCTACCCCTGGCCCGGGCAGGCGCAAGCGCCGCGTGGGGCCAACCCGCAGCATTTGCGCGGGCTCTGGTTGCATCAGCGTGACTGGGCGTCATTCCGCGCGCAAAGCGCGGCTGGTCGTTGGCAGCCGCTACCGCGCCATGCCTGGCTGGCGCCGGCCTGTTATCCGGCGCAGGACTGTTGGTCGGTGCAGCGCTTCGACACCTGGCTGCAGGCCCTGGACCCGCTGGCACCGGCGCAGTTGCTGGTGAGGCTGGTCGAGGGCGAGCGCGGCGAGTGGGAGGAAGCCGAGCGCTTGTTCCTGGTCTCTGACCTTTGGCCCAATCTTCCCGGGTAAATGGTTTTGTGGGAGCGGCGGTGCGACGCCTCGACTTGCCCCGCGATCAGGCCAGCCCTAAACCAACGTCAAGCGCAACGCCAGCGCCACCAGCGTCAGCAGCAACACCGGCAGCGTCAGCACAATCCCGACCTTGAAGTAATACCCCCAGCCAATCTTCACCCCCTTGCGCTCCAGCACATGCAACCACAACAGCGTCGCCAGGCTGCCGATCGGGGTAATTTTCGGCCCCAGGTCACTGCCGATCACGTTGGCGTAGATCATCGCTTCCTTGACCACCCCGGTGGCGGCACTGGCGTCGATCGACAAGGCGCCGATCAGCACCGTCGGCAGGTTGTTCATGATCGACGACAGCACCGCGGTCAGCAGCCCGGTGCCCAGCGCTGCGCCCCATACCCCGCCGGTGGCGAAGGCATCGAGCCAGCCGGCCAGGTAATCGGTCAGCCCGGCGTTGCGCAGGCCGTAGACCACCAGGTACATCCCCAGGGAGAACACCACGATGTGCCAGGGCGCCTCCTTGAGCACCTTGCGCGTGGAGATCTTGTGCCCACGTGCCGCCACCAGCAGCAATACCAGTGCGCACACCGCCGAGATCGCGCTGATGGGGATGCCCAGCGGCTCCAGGGCAAAACAGCCGAGCAGCAGGATCGCCAGCACCAGCCAACCGGCAATAAAGGTCGCCGGATCCTGCACCACACTGCGCGGCGCATCCAGCTGCAGCGGGTCGTAGTCGCGCGGAATGTCCCGGCGGAAGTACCACAGCAGCACCGCCAAAGTGGCCGCCACGGCGACCAGGTTGACCGGCACCATCACCGCCGCATAGCGGTTGAAGCCAATGCCGAAGAAGTCCGCAGAGACGATGTTGACCAGGTTCGACACCACCAGCGGCAAGCTCGCAGTATCGGCAATAAAACCTGCGGCCATGACAAAAGCCAGGGTCGCTGCCGGGCTGAAGCGCAGGGCCAGGAGCATGGCCACCACGATCGGGGTGAGGATCAGCGCCGCGCCGTCGTTGGCAAACAGCGCCGACACCAGCGCCCCCAGCAGCACGATGTAGCAGAACAGCCGCCGGCCACTGCCGCGGCCCCAGCGCGCCACGTGCAGCGCCGCCCAGGCAAAGAAGCCAGCAGCATCGAGCAACAGGCTGATGATGATCAGGGCGATAAAGGTGCCGGTGGCGTTCCAGATGATCTGCCAGACCACCGGAATATCGCTCCACTGCACCACCCCGCAGAGCAACGCCAGCAGCGCCCCGCCCGTGGCACTCCAGCCAACGCCCAGGCCACGGGGCTGCCAGATCACCAGGGTAATGGTCAGCAGGAATATCAGCGATGCCATCAGCATGAAGTACAAGCCTTGTAGAAATTGAGCACAAGCGCCGGATTCTAGCGACAGATCAAGGCCTGCGTGATCAATTTCTGCTGCAATGGCCAGGTAATCGGCTGGCAAGCGGTTACAGTTAGCTGACTGCGCCAGCAGAGCGCGGACTTCGACCTGATGATGAGGAATACCCATGACGTTGAGCCAACGCCAGGCCCGCTATGGCGGCCTGTCGATTGCCCTGCACTGGCTGATGCTGGTGCTGCTGGCGGCGGTCTACGCCTTTATCGAACTGCGCGGCATGTTCCCCAAGGACAGCGCCGAACGCGCACTGATGAAAGACCTGCACTTCATGCTCGGCCTGAGCGTGTTCGTGCTGGTCTGGTTACGCCTGGCCTTGCGCCTGGGTCGCCCGACCCCGCCGATCATTCCGGCGCCACCGGCCTGGCAAACGGGCCTGGCGCACTTGATGCACCTGGCCCTGTACCTGCTGATGATCGGCCTGCCGCTGGCCGGCTGGCTGCTGCTCAGCGCCGCCAACAAGCCGATCCCTTTCTACGGTTTCGAGCTGCCGGCGCTGATCGCCCCGGACCCGGACCTGGCCAAGTTCATCAAGGGCTGGCACGAGCGCATCGGCACCTGGGGCTACTGGCTGATCGGCCTGCATGCCGTGGCCGGCCTGTTCCATCACTACGTGCAGCGCGACAACACCCTGCTGCGCATGCTGCCGCGCAACAACTAGGCAAAACCGCGGCGGCCCTGCAGGCCGCCGCTGTGCAGGAAGATCAGCCGGGTGCCGGCGGCAAAGGCCCCGGCTTCGACTTCCCGGCGCAGCGCCAGCAAGGCCTTGGCGGTGTACAGCGGCTCCAGCGGCATGCCCGTTTCAGATTCGCACTCGCCCATAAACGCCAACAGCTCGTCATCGACCTTGGCAAAGCCGCCACGGCAGGCCTCATGCAAGCGGTAACCGCCCTTGCCCACCAGCGCTTGCACCGCCTCGGGCACGCCGTGGTCCAGCGGCACGGCCAATGCGCCATGGACCTCGTGCCTGCCTGCTTCCGCCAACACCATCCCGGCCAGGGTGGTACCGGTACCGGCCGCCAGCCACCAGCCGTGGTAATCCGCCCAGCCCAGCGCCGCCAATTGCGCTTGCGCCTGCTCGACGATCAAGGCACAGCCCTTGGCGCCCAAGGGCCCGCCCCCACCTTCGGCGACACACTGCCAGCCTGGATAAAGCGCCTGCCAGGGCTGCCAGAAACCCGGCTGATGACGCTCGCGATAGCCGCCATACCCCAACCAATGCAGCTGCATGCCGAAGGCCTGCAGGTCGCGCACGGTCGCTGTGTCCTGGGCATGGCCCCGCAGCAGGCCTGCGGTGGCAAAACCAAAGCGCTTGCCGGCCGCCGCCAGGGCATGCAGGTGATTGGAATGGGCGCCGCCGAGGCTGATCACCCCGGGCGCACCCTGGGCTTGGGCGAGGCGCAGGTGTTCGAGCAGCTTGAACCACTTGTTGCCGCTGATCAGCGGGTCGATCAGGTCCAGGCGCAACACCGCCAGCTTTACGCCATGGGGGCGCAGCCAGCTCAGGGGCAAGGGTTGCAGGGGCGCAAGGGGAAGGTCGTCGAATCTGCCGATCATGGGCGGGGCACAACAGGGCTGCCAGGGCAGCGCAGTGTAACAGCGCGACGGGCCGGGCGGCCCGCCGCGCTGCGCCAATCAGAGCTCGGCAGCCAGGCGCGAACCCTGGTTGATGGCGCGCTTGGCATCCAGCTCGGCGGCGACATCGGCGCCACCGATCAGGTGCACCGACTGGCCGGCGGCGAGCAGGCCGTCCTGCAGTTCACGCAGTGGATCCTGGCCGGCGCAGATGACGATGTTATCCACAGGCAGCACCTGCGGCTCGCCCTCGGCGATGCGGATGTGCAGGCCGGCGTCGTCGATGTTCAGGTACTCGACGCTGTTGAGCATCTGCACCTGCTTGTTCTTCAGGCCCGTACGGTGAATCCAGCCGGTGGTCTTGCCCAGGCCGTCGCCGACCTTGGTCTTTTTGCGCTGCAGGAGGAACACCTGGCGCGCCGGCGCGTGCGGCTCGGCCTTGATCCCGGCCACACCGCCACGGGCTTCAAGCTGGGTATCGATGCCCCACTCCTTCCAGAACGCTTCACGGTCCTGGCTGGTGGCCACGCCCTGGTGCACCAGGTACTCGGAGACGTCAAAACCGATACCGCCGGCGCCGATCACCGCGACCTTCTGCCCTACCGGCTTGCGCTGCAGCAGCACGTCCAGGTAGCTCAACACCTTGGCGTGCTCGATGCCGGGGATGGCCGGCAAACGCGGGGCGATACCGGTGGCGAGGATGATCTCGTCAAAGCCGCCCGCCGCCAGCTGCGCGGCATCGACGCGGGTGTTCAGGCACAGCTCGACGCCAGTGGTCTGCAGCTTGCGTTTGAAGTAGCGCAGGGTTTCATAGAACTCCTCTTTGCCCGGCACGCGCTTGGCCACGTTGAACTGACCGCCGATCTCGCTGGCCGAATCGAACAGGGTCACTTCATGGCCGCGCTCGGCCGCCACGGTGGCGGCAGCCAGGCCAGCGGGACCGGCACCGACCACGGCGATGCGCTTGACCTGGGTGACCGGCAGGTAATTGAGCTCGGTTTCGTGGCAGGCGCGCGGGTTGACCAGGCAACTGGTCAGCTTGCCGCCAAAGGTGTGGTCCAGGCAGGCCTGGTTGCAGCCGATGCAGGTGTTGATCTCGTCGCCACGCCCGGCGGCGGCCTTGTTGACGAACTCCGGGTCAGCCAGGAACGGCCGCGCCATCGAGACCATGTCGGCGTCGCCCTCGGCAAGAATCTGCTCGGCGACTTCCGGGGTGTTGATGCGGTTGGTGGTGATCAGCGGGATCTGCACCGCGCCGCGCAGCTTGGCGGTGACCTTGGTGAATGCCGCACGTGGCACCTTGGTGGCGATGGTCGGGATCCGCGCTTCGTGCCAGCCGATACCGGTGTTGATGAGGGTCGCGCCGGCCTGCTCCACGGCCTTGGCCAGTTGCACGATCTCTTCCCAACTGCTGCCGCCCTCGACCAGGTCGAGCATCGACAGGCGGAAGATGATGATGAAGTTCGGCCCTACCGCTTCGCGCACACGACGGACGATTTCCACCGCCAGGCGCATGCGGTTCTCGTAGCTGCCACCCCAGCGGTCGGTGCGCTGGTTGGTGTGGGCGGCGAGGAACTGGTTGATGAAGTAGCCTTCCGACCCCATGATCTCGACGCCGTCGTACTCGGCGCTTTGCGCCAGCAGCGAGCAGGTGACGAAGTCCTGGATCTGCTTCTCGATGCCCTCTTCGTCCAGCTCACGCGGCTTGAACGGGTTGATCGGCGCCTGGATCGCGCTCGGCGCTACCGATTTTGGGCTGTAGGCATAGCGCCCGGCGTGGAGGATCTGCATGCAGATCTTGCCACCGGCTTCATGCACCGCTTTGGTCACGATGCGGTGTTTATCGGCTTCTTCCGGCGTGCTCAGCTTGGCCGCGCCGGAATACACCCCGCCCTCCACGTTCGGGCCTATGCCGCCGGTCACCATCAGGCCAACGCCGCCACGGGCACGCTCGGCAAAATAGGCCGCCATGCGCTCGAAACCGCCGGGCTTTTCTTCAAGGCCGGTGTGCATCGAGCCCATCAGGGTGCGGTTGCGCAAGGTGGTGAAACCCAGGTCCAGCGGGGCGAGCAAATGCGGGTATTGAGCGGCGGCCATAGTGAACTCCACAACAGGCGTAATCACGGAATGCGGGCGCCTCGCCAAGGCTGGCGGGGCCCGTCAGTTATCTGAGGCCGACATTAAAGAGCCTGCGGGCGCGGCTCAATGACCGAAAGTGACAAGTTATTGATCCTACTGCACCCGGGGTCTACCCTAGGGGCCGAATCCCTTGTCGGCGCTGTCCCGTTTCATGCGAAAACTTCTGTTAAGCGCCCTGGCGCTGGTTGTCATTGCCGCCCTGAGTGGCTACGGGTTCTGGACCGAGCAGCGCCCGGCCGGGCACTACCTGTCGGACCTGCGCATCGAGCTGGCCCTGAGCGAAGGCGTGCCGGCCGATCACGGCAACCTGCTGGGCGTCGAGCCGCAGCTGTTCCCCGGTGACTACCAGAGCCTGCAGCGCCTGCACCGCAAGCTCGCCGCCTACCTGGAGCACGCTCGGGCCCAGGGCCTGGTCAACGCCAAAACCATCGTCATCCTGCCCGAACACATCGGCACCTGGCTGTGGGCCCGTGGCGAGAAAAACGAGCTGTACCAGGTCACCCAGCGCCGCGAAGCCCTGCAATGGCTGGAGCTGAGCAACCCGCTGCGCTACGGCCTGGCGATGCTCGGCGCCGAAGGTGACGACCGCCGCGCCGATGCCCACCTGCGGATGAAAGCCGGGCAGATGGCCGAGGATTACCAGCAGCTGTTTGGCGGCCTGGCCAAGGAATTTGGCGTGACCCTGGTGGCCGGCTCCATCGTCCTGCCTGAACCTTATGTCGAGCGCGGCACCCTGCGCATCGGCTCAGGCCCCCTGTACAACGCCAGCCTGGTGTTCGCCAGCGACGGCTCGGTGCTTGGCCAGCCGCAACGCCAGCAGCATCCGGACAGTGAAGTGCGGCGCTTTATCAGCAGCGGCACCGATCAACCCCCACAAGTATTGCAAACCCCGGCCGGGCGCCTGGGCGTGCTGATCGGCAGCGACAGCTGGTACCCGAGTAACCAGCAGCAACTGGTCAATCAGTTCGCCCAGATCGTCGCCAACCCGGTGTTCCTCAGTGGCCACGACAGCTGGAACGCGCCGTGGCGCGGCAATCGTCACCAACCCCTGGCCTCGTCGCTGGCGCTCAAGCCCGGTGAGGTAAGCGAGTGCGAGGCCTGGCAACGCCTGACCCTGGACGCCAACGCCGCCAGGGTCAGCAGCATGAGCGTATTCCTGCGCGGGCGCTTCTGGGACCTGGCCGCCGACGGCCAGGGCTTTGCCCAGCTCAACGGGGTGAACCTGGGCGGCACGGCCAGCACTGGTGCGCGCCTGCTGAACGTCTGGTTGTAGGGCATGAACCGTCCCCGCGTGCGCCTGGGCGACCTGTCGGTCGGTTTTATCCAGCCGCTGAGCGAAACCCTGCAGCAACGCGGCATCGATCCTACCGCCCTGCTCGCCCGCTACGGCCTGGAGCCAGCGCGCCTGGCCGAAGCCGGCGCGCGCCTATCGATCCCGCGCTACATGCACCTGGGCCATGCCGCCATCGAACTGACCGGCGACCCGGCCCTGGGCCTGCACATGGGCCACATCAGCCGCCTGGGCCAAGCCGGCCTGGCCGGCGTTACTGCGGCACAAGCACCCACCGTGGGCGAAGCGGCGCGCACCTTGTTGCGCTTCGAGCCGCTGTACGCGGCCAATTACCGCGGGCACTCAAGCTTTCATGAAGACAGCAGCGGCGCCTGGCTACGGTTCTATTCGATCAGCCCGTACAACGCCTATAACCGCTTCGTGGTGGATTCGCTGCTGGCCGGCTGGCTGGCGCAGCTGTCGAGCCTGGCGGGCACGATGCTGCTGGCCGAACGGGTCGAGATCGAGTTCGAGGCGCCCGCCTATGCCGCCCACTACCAGGCCTTGAGCTGCAACCCGGTGCAGTTTGGCGCCGCCACCAATCAACTGCGCCTGAGCCGCGCCAACCTGGCCCTGCGCAACCCGGCGCACTGCCCGAGCACCTGGCAGCACCTGCTGCAGCTGTGTGAGGCCGAGCTTGAGCAACGCACGCGGATTCGCAGCCTGGGCGAGCGCATCGCGCACCTGCTGGGGCCGTTATTGAACGGCGGACGGGAACCGGATCTGGAGGAAGTGGCCCGGCATCTGCAATTGCCGACCTGGACCCTGCGGCGCAAGCTGGCCGAGGAAGGCACGCAGTTTCGCGCCATCCTCAACGATACCCGGCGCGATCTGGCCATGACCTACATCCGTGACACGGAACTGGCCTTTGGCGAGATTGCCTACTTGCTCGGGTTTGCCTCGGCGGAGGCCTTTCAACGCGCGTTCAAGCGCTGGAACAGCATCACCCCGGGGGAGTTTCGCCGCAGCCAGCGGCGTACCGGCTGATTACAGCTCGGTAGCGTCTTCGGCGGGCTCGACCGGGTCGAGCTCAATGGCGCGGTATTCGAGTAGTTCTTCTTGATAGTCGTCCATCGTCTGCTCCGTTGTTTCTCATTCATGTCATTGATTCATCAACGAGCCTAAAGTGCCGTGATGAAAGAAAAATGACAATGACGCTTATCAAAACAACGTAGCGGAGACTGCAGAATTTACAGCGGCGCCTGCTCGCTGCTGGCCGGTGCTGCCGGGGCGATGGTCGGGGTCGGCTCGGTCGCCGCCGGCGTGGTGCTGTCCTGGACGCTGATCGGCGCAGCTTCGGCTGGCGGCGGCACCGGCTTCGAACCGTTGCTGTCATCCACCACGGGTGCGGCAGGCGCCTCGGCAGACGGGGCCGGAGCAGGCTCGCTGACCGGTACGGCAGGCACCGGTGCAGCTGGCGCAGGCGCCTCTGCGGGCACCGGAGCCAGGGCCGCCGCTGGTGCTGCTGGCGCAGTCTCTGGCACACCCAGCTCCACTGCCGGTTTGGCCTCAGGCTTGGGGTTGGATTTTTTCTTGGTTTCCTTGGGCAGGAAGCTTTCCACCAGAGCGAAGTAACGCTCGTAGAACTTGGCCGAGGTCACGGTCTCGCTGGCAACCTTGACCATCGAGTCGTCACTGGAGCCGATCGGCATCGATACCGAACCCAGCACGCCGACGCCAAGGCTGGCCGAGGTGTTGGATTTTTTCAGGGCATAGCGGTCCTGCAGGGCGTTGGCGAACATGGTCGAACGCTGCTCGTCGCCGCTGTCACGGGCACAGACCACGTTGAAGCTGATCTGCAGGTGCGAATCGCCGGTCTGCTGGAAACTCTTGTTGCCATTGACCTGGCCAGCGTCGCTGCTGGTGATGATATAGCCCTGGCTGAGCAAGGCGCGGCGGGCCGCTTCGCAGGTGCCGGCTTCACTGACCGGAAAGCTGCGCGAGAAGGTACCCGAGTCGTCGAAATTCTCGTGTTCGTAAATGGCAGCTTTCTTCGAAGAACAGCCGGAAACACCCGCCAGCACAAGGGCCAGCCCGAGCGCACCGCAGACGGTTGACTTTGACATTGCAAATCCTGAGGAAACGGTCGGCGCCTATTGTGCAACACATCGACGGAATGCTGAAACCACAGGCTGGCAATCACCGCAGAAAATTCATGCAAGTGGCCAGCGGCGGCCCCTGATGCCGGGGTTTGACCACTTGTCGATAAGCCCACAGGCGCTTCACTCAATCCCTACCGGCAGATCGGATCCATCTGACTTTTATCCTGCACATTCTGCTACTACGCTGGCAACTAGCCATCACCGCCAACCGGTCGACAGGAGTTATTTCGGTGAAAAACCTATCTGTGAAAATCAAGCTGCTGCTTGGCTTTGCGCCCATCCTGGTGCTGATGGCGCTACTCGCCATTACCGCCATCAACAGCTTGAACACCCTCACCCAACGCGCCGACCGCCTGGTGTCGGTCAACTACATCCTCGACAACCTCAATGAGATGCGCGCCGCCCAACTGAGCTTCGAGCAACGCCGCGACGGCACGTTCGCCAGCCAGTTGGCCCAGGCCCATCAGGAGGCCAGTCGCTTAATCGAGGAAAACCTCGCCGCCCTTCCCGATGCCGACTCGCAGCGCCTGCTCAAGGCCACTGGCGCCACCCTCAAGCAGTACCTGGACCAGTTCGAACAACTCAAAGCAGCTACCGGCGGCACCCTGTTACAGACCAAGCTTCACGACCAGTTACTCAAGAACGTGCACCAGGGCCTGGAGGCGATCAACCAGCTGATCACCCTGCAAAACCAGAAGAGCACCGAAGAGTCCAGCGACAGCCGCAGCCTGATGCTCGCCTTGCTGTTCGCCGCCCTGCTGCTGGGCGTGCTGATCAGTGCACTGATCATCCGCCAGGTTACCCAGCCGCTGCGCCAGGCCGTGGAAATTGCCCGGCGCATTGGCGAAGGCGATCTGACCAACAGCGCCAGCGAACCGCGTCGCGACGAGTTCGGCCAGTTGCTGCAGGCGCTGGCGCAAAGCGGTGAAAACCTGCGGGAAATGCTTGGCCAGGCCGGGCATGTCACCCGCCAGCTGTCGACCGCCGCCGAAGAGCTGTCGACCATCACCGAACAGACCAGCGCCGGTATCACCAGCCAGAAGGTCGAAACCGACCAAGTGGCCACGGCGATGAGCGAAATGGTCGCTACCGTACAGGAAGTTGCACGCAACGCCGAAGAAGCCAGCGAAGCCACGCGTCAGGCCGACAGCCAGGCCAAACAGGGCAACCGTGTGGTGCAGCAGGCCCTCAGCCAGATTGGCCAGCTGGCCAATGACATCGGCAACTCGGCCAGCGCGGTGAGTTTGTTGTCGGAAGAAAGCGAGCGCATCGGCACGGTAATGACAGTGATCAACGCCATTGCCGAGCAGACCAATCTGTTGGCACTCAATGCCGCCATCGAAGCGGCGCGCGCGGGCGAGGCCGGGCGCGGCTTTGCCGTGGTTGCCGACGAGGTTCGCGGGTTGGCCCAGCGCACCCAGCAATCGACAGCGCAGATCGAGACACTGATCGTGTCCTTGCAACAGGGAGCACAGAAGGCCGCCGAGATGATGCACGCCAACCAGCAGCAGGTCGGCGACACGGTGGAGCTGGCCAACCAGGCCGGGATCGAACTGCAGGCCATCACCCAGACCGTGACCAGCATCCAGAGCATGAACCTGCAGATCGCCACCGCCGCCGAACAGCAGAGCAGCGTCGCCGAATCGATCAACCGCAGCGTGCTCAGCGTGCGCGACGTTGCCGAGCAGTCGTCCACCGCGTCGCAGCAGACTGCCGCCTCTTCGGTGGAACTGGCGCGCCTGGGCAGCGAACTGCAACAACTGGTGGCGCGCTTTCGGGTCTGACGGCCAGGTCAGCCGAACAAGCCGCCGTCGTCGCTATCGATAACGATCGACGACAGGCTCACATGCCGCGGCCGGGTCACAGCAAACAATACGGCCTCGACCACGTCACGGTTGGTGCCGCGCTCGCCCTTCTGGCGCTGGGCGGCTGCCTCCCAGGCAGGTTCGGTCGGGGAGATATCGTCCAGGTACGGCGGGTGCACGCACAGCGAGCGGATCGGCGTACCGGCCAGTTGCTGACGCAAGCCCTCGGCCAAGGCTCGCTGGGCGTGCTTGGCGGCGTAGAACGGCACTGAGACGCTGTGCAAGGCGGCGTTGGGCAGCGCACTGATCGAACCTATGGTGACGATGTCCGGGCGCTGGGAGCGGCGCAGGGACGCCAGCAGGCCCTGGGTGAAGAGGAAGGTGCCGGTGACTGCGGCGTTGATCACGCCGTGGACGTCTTCCGGGGAATAGCCCTGCTCGTTCTGCTCCAGCCACATGGCACCGTTGTTGATCAACAGGTCGATAGTGGGGAAGCGCTGGCTGATGGCTTGCGTCGCGCAGGTGACGCTGGCGCTGTCAGCAAGGTCGACCTGGACAGTCAATGGCAGTTGAGCGGTGCGGGTTTCGATCGTGGCAGCGACTTGGGCCAGTGCTGCTTCGTTGCGGCCACAGAGCACCACCTTGCAACCGGCGTCGGCCAGGGAGATGGCTAGCGCTGCCCCCAGGCCGCGTCCGGCACCGGTGATGACCGCGATCAAGTCTTGAAGATTGTTCATCCTGAACCTCAGTGGAAGACTGGAGGCTCTAGCATAACGGTTGTGAGGACTGGATGTAGACCAAGTAGGCCTCATCGCTGGCAAGGCCAGCTCCCACAAGTTTTGTGTACACCGCGCTCCTGTGGCCGGCCTTGCCGGCGATGACCGCACCACAGTGCCGAAATTCAGGCACAAAAAAAGCGACCCGAAGGTCGCTTTCTTTGGTACTGCAATATGGCGCAGCGGACGGGACTCGAACCCGCGACCCCCGGCGTGACAGGCCGGTATTCTAACCGACTGAACTACCGCTGCGTGTCGTGCTCACCCGAGCTGCGCAAAGGCTGCAAATCTCGGGCACAAAAAAAGCAACCTCAGGTCGCTCTCTTTGTTGCTTCGAGGAGTTCAAGGGCCTCGAAGCGAAGATGGCGCAGCGGACGGGACTCGAACCCGCGACCCCCGGCGTGACAGGCCGGTATTCTAACCGACTGAACTACCGCTGCGTATCGTACAGGCTTGCGCCCGCTTGAAACTGGGATCTGGCTACAAGGCTGTTTGGCCTTGGAACCTCAAACCGGTCGCTAAACCGATCTGGAGAAAAGTGGCGCAGCGGACGGGACTCGAACCCGCGACCCCCGGCGTGACAGGCCGGTATTCTAACCGACTGAACTACCGCTGCGCATATGGACTTGCGTCCTGTTCCTCTCTGGTAACACCTTCTTGCGAAAGTGTCGGGCCAGGAACATCTCAGGAAGTGGTGGGTGATGACGGGATCGAACCGCCGACCCTCTGCTTGTAAGGCAGATGCTCTCCCGGCTGAGCTAATCACCCGTGTGCTTCGCTGAGGTGGCGAAATTTACGCAGGTATCGAACCTAAGTCAATACCCTGATTGAAGTTTTTTTCACGGAGGTGAAAAAAACAGCTTCAAGCTTCAAGCTGCAAGCCCCAAGAAAAAGCAAAATCAAAAGCACAACGCGGACATCTTGCCGCTTGAAGCTTGTCGCTTGCCGCTACCGATAAATCATCTTCTTGGTCATGCCGCCGTCGACCACGAATTCCTGGCCGGTGACGAAGCCGGCGTTGCGCGACAGCAACCAGGCCACCATCGCCGCCACGTCTTCCACCGTCCCTACCCTGCCCGCCGGATGCTGGGCATGGTCGGCTTCGCTCAGGGGCTCGGCACGGCGCTGGGCAGGATCACGGGCATCGATCCAGCCGGGGCTGACGGCGTTGACGCGAATCTCCGGGCCCAGGCTCATGGCCAGGGCGTGGGTCAGGGCCAGCAGCCCGCCCTTGCTCGCGGCATAGGCCTCGGTGTCGGGTTCTGATTGCGCAGCGCGGGTGGAGGCCAGGTTGACGATCGCCCCGCCGTGGGCGCGCAGGTACGGCGCACAGTGCTTGGCCAGCAGCATCGGGCCACCGAGGTTGACCGCCAGCACACGATTCCAGTGGGCCAGGCTCAGGCTTTCGAGGGTGGTGTTGTGCGGGTCGGCAATCGCCGCGTTGCACACCAGGGCATCAAGCCGGCCAAACTGACCCAGCACTTCGGCCACGCCAGTCATCACCTGGGCTTCGTCGGCGACATCCATGCCAACGAACCAGGCATTGTCGCCGAGCACCTTGGCCACTTTCGCGCCACGGGCCCGGTCGAGGTCGGTGAGCACCACCTGCCAGCCTTCGCTGATCAGCCAGGCGGCAATGCCCAGGCCGATGCCCCGCGCGGCCCCGGTGACCAGGGCGACGCGACCGTTATGGCTGCTGTCGCCCACCGACCAGTCGATCACAGCGCCGCCAGCCCGCGGGCCAGGTCGGCCTTGAGGTCAGCGACGTCTTCCAGGCCCACGGCAACCCGGATCAGGCTGTCGCGAATCCCGGCCGCCTCACGCTCCTGCGGCGACAGACGGCCGTGGGAGGTGGTCCCCGGGTGGGTAATGGTGGTCTTGCTGTCACCCAGGTTGGCGGTGATCGAAATCAGCCGGGTGGCGTCGATGAAGCGCCAGGCGCCTTCTTTACCGCCTTTGACCTCAAAGCTCACCACCGCGCCAAAGCCGCTCATCTGCTGCTTGGCCAGCTCATGCTGCGGATGGCTCTGCAGGCCCGCGTAGTGGACCTTGTCGATACCGTCCTGCTGCTCCAGCCACTCGGCCAGGGCCTGGGCATTGGCGCAGTGAGCGCGCATGCGCAGGTTGAGGGTTTCAAGGCCCTTGAGAAAGATCCAGGCGTTGAACGGGCTCAGCGACGGCCCGGCGGTGCGCAGAAAGCCCACCACTTCCTTCATCTGCTCGCTGCGCCCGGCAACCACGCCGCCCATGCAACGGCCCTGGCCGTCGATGAACTTGGTTGCCGAGTGCACGACGATGTCGGCACCCAGCTTCAGCGGCTGCTGCAAGGCCGGGGTGCTGAAGCAGTTGTCGACCACCAGCTGCGCGCCCTTGGCATGGGCGATCTCGGCCAGGGCAGCGATATCCACAAGCTCCGCCAAGGGGTTGGACGGTGACTCGACGAACAGCAGCTTGGTGTTGGCCTTGATCGCCTGGTCCCAGCCGGCCAGATCGGTCAGCGGCACGTAGTCGACCTGCACGCCGAAGCGCTTGAAGTACTTCTCGAACAGGCTGATGGTCGAACCGAAGACGCTCTGCGACACCAGCACATGGTCGCCAGCGCTGCACAGGGCCATGACGGTCGAAAGAATCGCCGACATGCCGGTGGAGGTGGCAACCGCCTGCTCGGCGCCTTCAAGGGCGGCGATGCGCTCTTCGAACGCGCGCACGGTCGGGTTGGTGTAGCGTGAATAGACGTTGCCTGGAACCTCGCCGGCGAACCGCGCGGCGGCATCGGCCGCCGTACGGAACACGTAGCTGGAGGTGAAGAACAGCGGATCGCTGTGCTCACCTTCCGGCGTGCGATGCTGGCCGGCGCGTACCGCCAGCGTGTCGAAAGCGACCCCTTCAAGGTCGCTGTCCAGGCGCCCGGCATCCCATTCCTGTGTCATGCCGCTGCTCCTAACTTAGTTGTTGTAGAGGTCGATGATCGCGCTGACCGCCTGGTTCTTGACCTTGGAGGCGTCGTTGCGCGCCTGCTCGATCTTGTCCAGGTAGGCTTCGTCGATGTCGCCGGTGACGTACTTGCCGTCGAACACCGCGCAATCGAAATGCTCGATCTTGATCTTGCCACCGCCGACCGCTTCGATCAGGTCCGGCAGGTCCTGGTAGACCAGCCAGTCGGCGCCGATCAGTTCGGCGACATCCTGGGTGCTGCGATTGTGCGCGATCAGCTCGTGGGCGCTCGGCATGTCGATGCCGTAGACGTTAGGGAAGCGAACCGCCGGGGCGGCCGAGCAGAAGTAGACGTTTTTCGCGCCGGCTTCGCGGGCCATCTGGATGATCTGCTTGCAGGTGGTGCCGCGCACGATCGAGTCGTCCACCAGCATCACGTTCTTGCCGCGGAATTCCAGCTCGATGGCGTTGAGTTTCTGGCGTACCGACTTCTTGCGTGCGGCCTGGCCGGGCATGATGAAGGTACGGCCGATGTAGCGGTTCTTGACGAAGCCTTCGCGGAACTTGACGCCCAGGTGGTTGGCCAGTTCCAGCGCCGCGGTGCGGCTGGTGTCGGGAATCGGGATGACCACGTCGATATCGTGGTCAGGGCGCTCGCGCTGGATCTTCTCGGCCAGCTTCTCGCCCATGCGCAGGCGCGCCTTGTACACCGAGACGCCGTCGATGATCGAGTCGGGGCGGGCCAGGTAGACGTGTTCGAAGATGCACGGCGACAGCTGCGGGTTAGTCGCGCACTGACGGGTGTGCAGCTTGCCCTCTTCAGTGATGTACACCGCTTCGCCCGGGGCCAGGTCACGGATCAGGGTGAAGCCCAGCACGTCCAGCGAAACGCTTTCGGAAGCGATCATGTACTCGACGCCTTCGTCGGTGTGACGCTGGCCGAACACGATCGGGCGGATACCGTTGGGGTCGCGGAAACCGACGATGCCGTAGCCGGTGATCATCGCCACCACCGCGTAACCGCCGACGCAACGGTTGTGCACGTCGGTGACTGCGGCGAACACGTCTTCTTCGGTCGGTTGCAGCTTGCCACGCACCGCCAGCTCATGGGCGAAGACGTTGAGCAGCACTTCCGAGTCGGAGCTGGTGTTGACGTGGCGCAGGTCGGACTCGTAGATCTCCTTGGCCAGCTGTTCGACGTTGGTCAGGTTGCCGTTGTGCGCCAGGGTGATGCCGTAGGGCGAGTTGACGTAGAACGGCTGGGCCTCGGCCGAGGTCGAGCTGCCCGCGGTCGGGTAGCGCACGTGGCCGATACCCATGTGACCGACCAGGCGCTGCATATGGCGCTGCTGGAACACGTCACGGACCAGGCCGTTGTCCTTGCGCAGGAATAACCGGCCATCATGGCTGGTCACAATACCGGCAGCGTCCTGGCCGCGGTGCTGGAGGACGGTTAGCGCGTCATACAGCGCCTGATTGACGTTCGACTTACCGACGATACCGACGATGCCACACATGCGACGCAACCCCTACTTAATGAAACTGGATTGAAAAGCGCTCAAGGCGTTTTGGGCCCCAGCAGCTGTTCCTGGAACGGGAGATCAGCCGGTGCGCTGATCCCGCTGGCTAGCCACTGACTGGTGAACCCCAGAATGAGGTTTTTCGACCAGTCAGCCACCAATAGAAATTGTGGCAGGAGGCGAGACTCCTGCCACCACTGATCCTGTTGTACCGGCCCCAGGCTCAACAGCCCGACAGCCACTACCACCAGCAAGGCCCCACGGGCGGCACCAAAGGCCATGCCCAGGAAGCGGTCGGTCCCGGACAGCCCGGTGACGCGAATCAGCTCGCCGATGAGAAAGTTGATCATGGCCCCCACCAGCAGGGTGGCGACGAAAAGAATGGCGCATCCGGCGATGACCCGGGCCGAAGGCGTCTGGATATAAGCTTCCAGGTACTGCGACAGCGAGCCACCGAACATCCAGGCCACGGCACCGGCGATGATCCAGGTAAGCAGCGACAAGGCCTCTTTGACAAAGCCGCGCTTGAGACTGATCAGCGAAGAAATGGCGATGATCGCGAGAATCGCCCAGTCGACCCAGGTAAATGCCACAGTGTTGCCTGCAAACGGATAAGGCGGCGCATTTTACCAGAGCAACGGGCTGTCGGTAAGCAGTGATTTACCGCCCGGTACGGGCCGGGCGGCAAGGGTTCAGCTGCGCTCGGGCTGGAAGCGTACGACAAAGCCCTTGAGCTTCTGCTGGCGGTTGATCACATCGCGCAGGCGCTCGGCCTCGGCGCGCTCGATCAACGGCCCGACATACACCCGGTTCATACCTTCGGCCGAACGGATATAGGCGTTGTAGCCCTGGCTGCGCAGGGTTTTCTGCAAGTTGTCGGCACTGGCCCGATTGGACAGGCTGGCCATCTGGATCGACCAGCTGACCGGCAGGCCGTTGGCGTCGATCTTGCCAGCTGCTGGCTTGGCCGCGGTAGCGACCGTGGCCGCTGGCTTGGCTTCAACCTTGACTGGCGCTGGCGTAGCGGGTTTTGCAGCGACAGCCGGTGCAGCCGGCGCTGGCGTAGCAGTGGGCGCCGGGGCAATCGGTGTGCTCGGCGCCTGCACCGGAGCTGCAGGCTGCTCGACAATCACCGGCTCTTCAGCCAGAACCTGCGGCTCCGGGACTTGCACAGGCTCCACCTGCACTTGTGGCAGGCTCGGCGCGGCCGGAGCCTCAGGGGCTTCGACGCGCACCTGGCGCATTTCGTCTTCGCGCGAGAACAGCATCGGCAGGAAGATCACCGCCAGTGCCACCAGCACCAGCGCCCCGACCATGCGTTGCTTGACCACTTTATCCAGCAATGCCATTTGCCCCGTCCTCCGTGGCCTGCCGGTCGAGCCACTGCAAGGCTTCGCCGACACAGAAAAATGATCCGAACAGCAGGATTTCGTCATCCGCCGTTGCCTGCGCGCACTGCCCTTCCAGCGCGGCGGCAACGCTGGGGTAAGACTGCACCGCAGCGCCAAGGTTCGTTAGCGCCGCCTGCAACTCGGCAGCCGGCCGGCTGCGGGCGGTGTCCAGCGGTGCCACGGCCCAGGCCTGAACCTGGTGCTGCAGCGGCTTGAGCACACCGTCAAGGTCCTTGTCGGCGAGCAAACCGAACACCGCCAGGCGCTTGCCCTGCGGCGGCCGGGCGGCCAGGCGCTGAGCCAGGTACTCGGCAGCATGCGGGTTGTGCCCGACATCCATGAGGATAGTCAAAGGTTTGCCTTGCCAGGTGAAAGCCCGGCGATCAAGGCGCCCGACCATGCGCGTGCTGCGCAAAGCCTCGGTGATCTGCCCCGCGTCCCACGGCAGGTCGAGCAGCAGGTAGGCCTGCAGCGCCAGGGCGGCGTTTTCCATCGGCAGGTCGAGCAACGGCAAATCCTGCAACTCGACCACCTCGCCGCGGGCATTGACCCCGCGCCACTGCCAGTACTGCTCGGTGCTGGCCAGGTCGAAGTCGCGACCGCGCAAAAACAGCGGGCTGTTCAAGGAGTGGGCCTTGTCCAGCAACGGCTGCGGCGGGTTGAGGTCGCCACACAGGGCCGGCTTGCCTGCACGGAAGATCCCGGCCTTCTCGAAGGCCACCAACTCGCGGGTATCGCCCAGGTAGTCGATATGGTCAACGCCGATGCTGGTGACCAGCGCCAGGTCGGCATCGACGATATTGACGGTATCCAGGCGCCCGCCCAGGCCGACTTCGAGCACCACGGCGTCGAGCGCCGCCTGCTTGAACAGCCAGAACGCCGCCAGGGTGCCTGCTTCGAAGTAGGTCAGGGAGATGTCGCCGCGGGCCGCTTCGACAGCGGCGAAGGCTTCGCACAGTTGCTCATCGCCGGCTTCAGCGCCGTTGATCTGCACCCGCTCGTTGTAACGCAGCAGGTGCGGCGAGCTGTAGACGCCGACCTTGAGGCCCTGGGCGCGCAGCAACGCGGCAACGAAGGCACAGGTCGAACCCTTGCCGTTGGTGCCGGTCACGGTGATTACCCGTGGCGCCGGCTGGCCCAGCCCGAGCCGCGCAGCGACCTGTTGCGAACGCTCCAGGCCCATGTCGATGGCCGACGGATGCAACTGCTCGAGGTAGGCGAGCCAGTCGCCAAGGGTACGTTGGGTCATACGGTAGCAGGCGCCGGCGGCACGACGATCGGCTCGATAACAGGTGCGACGAACTTCGGCGTCGGCAGGCCCATCATTTGTGCCAGCAGGTTGCCCAGGCGCGGACGCAGTTCCTGACGCGGGATGATCATGTCGATGGCGCCGTGCTCCAGGAGAAACTCGCTGCGCTGGAAGCCTTCTGGCAGCTTCTCGCGTACGGTCTGCTCGATCACCCGCGGGCCGGCGAAGCCGATCAGCGCTTTCGGCTCACCGACGATGACATCGCCGAGCATCGCCAGGCTGGCGGAAACGCCGCCGTAGACCGGGTCGGTCAGCACCGAGATGAACGGGATGCCTTCTTCGCGCAGACGCGCCAGTACCGCCGATGTCTTGGCCATCTGCATCAGCGAGATCAGCGCTTCCTGCATGCGCGCACCGCCGGAGGCCGAGAAGCAGACCATCGGGCAGCGGTTTTCCAGGGCGTAGTTGGCGGCACGGACGAAACGCTCGCCGACGATGGCGCCCATCGAGCCACCCATGAAGGAGAATTCAAAGGCGCTGACCACGATCGGCATGCCCAGCAGGGTTCCGCTCATGGAGATCAGTGCGTCTTTCTCGCCGGTCTGCTTCTGGGCAGCAGTCAGGCGGTCCTTGTACTTCTTGCCATCGCGGAACTTCAGGCGGTCGACCGGCTCCAGGTCAGCGCCCAGCTCGGCGCGGCCTTCGGCATCGAGGAAGATGTCGATACGGGCGCGGGCGCCGATACGCATGTGATGGTTGCACTTAGGGCAGACATCCAGGGTCTTTTCCAGCTCCGGACGATACAGCACGGCCTCGCAGGACGGGCACTTGTGCCACAGGCCTTCAGGGACCGAACTCTTCTTCACCTCGGAACGCATGATCGAAGGGATCAGTTTGTCTACTAACCAGTTGCTCATGCTTTCTTTCTCCAGTAGCGGCGACCGGCAGGCTATGGCTGCCGGCTCGCGCGTATGCCCTTGAGCTCAATTCGTGTATGACGCGATGAAGATGCGGCTCCGGCGCCCGCCTGCAGCGAGCCACCCCGATACCGCACCCTCGTCAACCTGTAAGGGCGACGCCCGTGGCGTCACCCGCTAATTTCGACCGGCCCATGGGCGCGATCCGGCAGCACCGGGCTGCGAAAGCTATGGACGATGGCGCGCGGCCAGCCGTCACATCCGCAGCATGCAGCGTTTTCACGCCTGCTTGACCGCACGGATAAACGCCTCGATCCGTGCCGGGTCCTTGATGCCCTTGGCCTGCTCCACTCCCCCGCTGACATCCACCGCATAAGGCCGTACCTGCTGGATGGCTTGCGCGACGTTATCAGGCGACAGGCCACCAGCGAGGATGATCGGCTTGCTCAGTTGCGCAGGCACCAACGACCAGTCGAAGGACTCGCCAGTGCCGCCGGGCACGCCCGCCACATAGGTATCGAGAAGTATGCCGCTGGCGCCGCTGTACAGCTTGCAGCTGGCCTCCAGGTCGTCGCCCGGACGCACCCGCAAGGCCTTGATCCATGGACGGTTGTGACCTGCGCATTCAGCCGGGGTTTCATCGCCATGGAACTGCAGCAGGTCCAGCGGCAACGCTTCGAGGATTTCCGTCAGCTCGCAACGGCTGGCGTTGACGAACAGGCCGACGGTGGTGACGAACGGCGGCAAGGCGGCGATGATCGCCCGCGCCTGCTGCACATCGACCGCCCGCGGGCTCTTGGCATAGAACACCAGGCCGATGGCATCGGCGCCCGCCTCGGCTGCGGCCAGCGCATCCTCGATGCGGGTAATGCCGCAGATTTTGCTGCGAACGGCGCTCATGACCTGTGAACCTCAGCAGAAAGCGGAAAGTCCCGGATGTTAGCAAATGGCTTGCGGGCCGTCAGCCCGTCAATGCCTCGTAGCCGGTAATGAAGTGTGGGCCGATGTAACGCTCGGGCAGCTCGAACTCGTCGTGGTACTCGACCTGCACCAGGTACAGCCCGTACGGATGGGCAGTCACCCCGCCGGCGCGCCGCTCGCGGCTTTGCAGCACTTCCAGGGCCCATTCCGGCGGCCGTTCGCCAGCGCCGATGGTCATCAGCACGCCGGCAATGTTGCGCACCATGTGGTGCAGGAAGGCGCTGGCGCGGATGTCGAGGACGATCATCTGGCCGTGGCGGGTAACGCGCAGGTGATGGAGGTTCTTGACCGGCGACTTGGCCTGGCACTGGCCGGCGCGAAAGGCACTGAAATCGTGGGTGCCGACCAGGTACTCGGCAGCCAGGGCCATGCGCTCGGCGTCCAGCGGCCGGTGGTTCCAGGTCACCTCTTCGCCCAGGTGCGCCGGGCGGATCTGGTCGTTGTAGATCACGTAGCGGTAACGCCGGGCAATGGCCTTGAAGCGCGCATGGAAGTGCGCCGGCATCTGCTTGGCCCAGGACACGCTGATGTCGTGCGGCAGGTTGATGTTGGCGCCCATGGTCCAGCCCTTCATGCTGCGCACCGCCTGGGTGTCGAAATGCACCACCTGGCCGCAGGCATGCACGCCGGCATCGGTGCGTCCGGCGCAATGCAGGGTGACCGGCGAATCGGCCACCCGCGACAAGGCTTCTTCGAGGGTTTGCTGCACGCTTGCCACGCCACTGGCCTGGCGCTGCCAGCCGCGGTAGCGCGAACCTTTGTACTCAACGCCCAGGGCGATACGAAAGAAGCCTTCGGCGGCCACTTCGGCAGCCGCGTTATCAATGATTTCCAAGGGGATACAGCCTGTCGGTTTAGCAGATGGCGGCAATTATAACGACAACGGCAGCCACTTGGGCTGCCGTTGCTTTTACACAGGGTGAACTCAGACCAGGCGCGAGAGCAGCTCGTCGGCTTCCTGGCGCTGGGCATCGCTGCCGTCCTTGCGCACTTCGTCAAGAATGTCGCGGGCACCGTCATGGTCGCCCATGTCGATATAGGCCCGGGCCAGGTCGAGCTTGGTGGCCACTTCGTCGGCGCCGCCGAGGTAGTCGAAATCATCGTCGAGGTCGTCGCTGATCGCGGCGTCCGCTTCGCTGAAATGCGGTTCGATCGACGGCTGCTCAAGGCTTTGCGACAGCTTGTCGAGTTCGGCGTTGACGTCATCGAGCTCCGAGGCAAAGTTTTTATCCTCCTGCGAGTCGTCCAGCGACAGCGACAGGTCGAAGTCTTCCGGCAGGTCCAGCTCGCTCAGCGGGTCGAACTCCGGCATGGCTTCATCAAACGCCGCCAGCTCTGCGGCGATATCGACGGTCTCGCCGTTCGGCGCCAGCGCCGGCTCGTCGCCAGCAACGTCGAGGTCGAAATCGGCGAGGTCGTCCAGGGCCTGCTCAGGCTCGGCAAGGTGCTCTGCGAGCAAGGCGTCGAAGTCCGGTTGCGCCGGGCTGGCTTCGCTCGCGACTTCTTCGGCCTGTGGCGCTTCGACGGCCAGCGAAGGCTCGTCAAGCAGTGGCGGCGCATCCAGCTCCAGGCCTTGCAGGTCGTCATCCAGGCTCAAGTCGAAGGCGCTGTCCAGGTCGTCTTCAGGCACAGGCTCAAGCTCAGCCGGCGATTCTTCGACCACAGGCTCAGGCTCGGCGACCTGCTCGGCCTCTGCTTCTGGCTCAACGGCTGGCTCGACGGCTGGCTCTGCCTCGGCCACCGGCTCGGCAGGCGCCTCGTCCTGCAGCAGCTCCTGGACATACTGGGCATCCAGCTCGGCCGCCAGCGCCGCAGCACTAACGCCTGCCGCCGCGACGGCGAGCATGGCCGGGAAGCGATTTTTCAAGGCCTCGACATCGGCGTGGTTCTGGCCGGTGGCAATCAGCTGCCGCTCGTGGCCGACAAAGGCGTCGCGGTCGCCCTGGCGGGCATAGACTTCCATCAGTTTCAGACGCAGGTCGCTGCGCTCAGGCGCTGCGGCGACGGCAGGCTCGAGCAGCTCGGCGGCATGATTGAGGCGGCCGCGGGCAATGCTCAGTTGCGCTTCATCGAGCACGGCGTCGCCGGTCGGTGCCGCAGGGCTGGCCGCCGGAGCAACCAGCGGCGCTGCAATCGGGCCTTGCACCGGCTTGCTGGGTTCAGGCTCGGCAATGACAGGCGCCGGCTCTTCGGCAGGCAACGCGGCAGCTGTCGCAGCCGCAGCAGACGCGGCTACCACTGCCGGCGCCAGGGTCACGCTCGGCGGCGCGATGTCCAGGCCTTCGAAACTGCTGGGCGGCAGGTCCAGGTCGGGCGCGCGGTCGCTTTCTTCAGCCAGGGCCCGGGCCATGCGCAGGTGTTTTTCCGCTTCCTGGTCGGCCTTGCGCTTGCGGGCCAGCAACAGCAACAGAAGCAGCAGCACCAACAGCGCGGAACCGGCGATCAGCGCCAGCAACAACGGGTTGCCGAGCAGATCGTCGAGCATCTTGTTCGAGTCAGCCGGCGCTTGTTCGACGGCGGCAGGCTGCGCCGGGTCAACCGGTGCGGTATCGACCGCAGCCGGTGCCGGCGAAACCACAGGTTCGGCGGGTGCCGGGGCCGGTTGTAGCTCAGCGGCGATGGCTGGAGGTTGGGCCGGAGCGGCTTCAGGCGCTGGCGCGGCGGCGCCCTGGGCTTCAAGCTTGGCCAACTGATCGTTCTTCAGCGCAATCAGGCGCTGCAGTTTGTCCAGTTGGCTCTGCAGGTCGGCCATGCGGCTTTTCAGTTCTTCGTTGTCACGACGGCTGGTGTCCAGGCTTTCCTGGGCCACGGCCAGCTTGTCGTTGAGACCTTTGCCATCCGCAGCGCCCTTGCTGCCGGGGGCAACCAGCTTGAGGTTGTCCTGGTTGGCGATGCGTGCCGGCGCCGCCTCAGTGCCGCTGCGCCGGGTGGCGTCAAGCTGGCGCGCACGCGGGCCCAGACGCCGGCCTTCGCGCCAGGCAGCGTACTGCTCGGCAACCTCGGTGACGGCCTGGCCCTGAGGAATACTGGTGATCTGCTGTTGATCGGGCAGGCGCAGGACCTGGCCGGTCTTCAGCAAGTTGATATTGCCGTTGATAAAGGCATCCGGGTTCAGTGCCTGGATGGCCAGCATGGTCTGCTGCACCGACCCGCCCTGACGGGCTTTCGAGGCAATTTCCCACAGGGTGTCGCGACGCACGGTGGTGTAGTTTGCCGCAGTCACCGCAGGCGCAACGCCGGCCGGCGCCGGTTGCCCGGCCGGGGTGTTGAACTTGGCCGGGTCGATCAGCACGCTGTAGTCACGCAGCAGGCGGCCGCTCGGCCACATGACCTGGACCAGGAACTTGACCATCGGCGCCGGCAGCGGCTGGCTCGAAGTCACCCGCAACACGCTCTTGCCGTTGGGGTTGATCACCGTGGTGAAGTTCAGGTCATTGAGAAACGCCTGGCGCTCGACACCGGCCTTGGCGAACTCTTCGGGCGGCGCCAGGCTCGGCGCCACTTCGGCCGCGGTCAGGTCGCGGACATCGAGCAGTTCGATCTCGGCATCCAGGGGCTGGTTCTGCGCTGACTTCAAGGTCAGCTCGCCCAACCCGAGGGCATGCGCCATACCGGACGACAGCGCCGACGCCGCGGCAATTGCTAAGACCAGTTTGCGAATTCGAAGCATGACCTCTTCCTTTGAATGAACCTTCCCCGGCAACCGAGAACAAGTGGGGCAAATTGTCGGCAAGTATCTTTTACACAAGGCCTTTTATCAACAATTGCGCCAGCTGTACCGCGTTCAGGGCCGCGCCTTTGCGCACATTGTCGGTGGTCAGCCAGAGGTTGAGCTGCTCAGCCTCGTCGATTCCACCGCGTACCCGTCCAACATAGACCACGTCCTGGCCCACTGCGTCACCCACCGGCGTCGGATAATCACCCTCCTCCACCAGTTCAATGCTCTCAGCAGCTTCCAGCGCGGCATTGACCGCCGCCAGGTCGACTGGCGTGCGGCTTTGCACGGACACACTGTAGCTATCGCCGAAAAACACCGGGACTTGAACGCAGGTCACGGAAATCTTCAGTGAAGGCAAGCCGAGCACTTCGCGCAACTCGCTGACCAGGCGGCGCTCCAGGGCGCCATGGCCTTCGGCATCGCTGGCGCCAACCTGGGCCAGCAGGTTGAACGCCATCTGCCGGTCGAAGAAGCGCGGCTCCAGCGGCCGCGCATTGAGCAGCTCGGCAGTCTGCCGGGCCAGTTCATTGACCGCCTCGCGGCCCTGGGCCGAGACCGCCAGGCAGGCGGTGACGTTGACACGCTCAAGTTCCAGCAGGCCCTTGAGTGGCGCCAGGGCGACTGCCAGGGCGATTGCCGCACTGCTCGGGCTGCTCAGTTGCAGCGGCGCCTTGAGGCTGTCGAGCACTGCCGGGTTGGCTTCCGGCACCACCGCTGGCGCCTGCTCGGCCGGCAGGCCGCCGGACAGGTCGATGACTGCGCAACCGGCCGCCTGGGCCCGCGGCGCGAAGCTGCGGGTCACTGCCGGGCCGGCGGCAAAGAAGGCCAGCTTGACCTTGCTGAAGTCGAAGCTGTCGACCTCGCGCACGCGCAGGCTCTTGCTGCGAAACATCACCCCGCTGCCCGCCGATTCGTTGCTGGCCAGCAGGTGCAGGGTGCCGACCGGGAAATCGCACTCGTCGAGGATCTGCACGAGGGTCTCACCGACAGTACCGGTGGCACCGATAACGGCGATATCAATAGGCTGGGTCATGGAAAAATCCTCTGCTGAAACGGCGGGAGCGGCACTTTACTTGGATTCTCATGCGCGGGACACCTGAATCGCGGGTCAAGTCGAGTCGTCGCACCGCCGCTCCCACAGCGTGGACCACCCACAAAAAAGCCCGCGCTGTCTCCAGCACGGGCTTGGGTTCAACACTGCCTGGCGATCAACGCTCCAGGAGGATGCGCAGCATGCGCCGCAGCGGCTCGGCCGCGCCCCACAGCAGCTGGTCACCAACGGTGAAGGCGCCCAGGTACTGGGAACCCATGTTCAGCTTGCGCAGGCGGCCCACCGGAATGTTCAGGGTACCGGTGACGTTGGTCGGGCTGAGCTCCTGCATGCTGATTTCACGCTGGTTCGGCACCAGTTTCACCCAAGGGTTGTGCTGGCTGATCATGCCTTCGATGTCGGCAATCGGCACGTCCTTGTTCAGCTTGATGGTCAGCGCCTGGCTGTGGCAACGCATGGCGCCGATGCGCACGCAGATGCCGTCGACCGGGATCGGGCTCTTGAAGCGGCCGAGGATCTTGTTGGTCTCGGCCTGGGCCTTCCACTCTTCACGGCTCTGGCCGTTAGGCAGCTCTTTGTCGATCCACGGGATCAGGCTGCCGGCCAGCGGCACGCCGAAGTTCTCGGTCGGGTAGGCTTCGCTGCGCATGGCCTCGGCGACCTTGCGGTCGATGTCGAGGATGGCGCTGGCCGGGTTGGCCAGGTCATCGGCGACCGCCGCGTGGGTCGCGCCCATCTGGCGGATCAGCTCGCGCATGTTCTGCGCGCCGGCGCCGGAGGCTGCCTGGTAGGTCATGGCGCTCATCCACTCGACCAGGCCGGCTTCGAACAGCCCGCCCAGGCCCATCAGCATCAAGCTGACGGTGCAGTTGCCGCCGATGTAGTTCTTGGTACCGGCGTCGAGCTGCTGGTCGATGACCTTGCGGTTGACCGGGTCGAGCACGATGACCGCATCATCCTGCATGCGCAGGCTGGAGGCGGCGTCGATCCAGTAGCCCTGCCAGCCTGCTTCACGCAGCTTGGGGAAGACTTCGTTGGTGTAGTCGCCGCCCTGACAGGTCAGGATCACATCGAGGGTCTTGAGCTCTTCAATGCTGTAAGCGTCCTTGAGCGGAGCAATATCCTTGCCCACTGCCGGACCCTGGCCACCGACGTTGGAGGTGGTGAAGAACACCGGCTCGATAAGATCAAAATCCTGCTCTTCCAGCATCCGCTGCATGAGCACGGAACCGACCATACCGCGCCAACCGATCAGACCTACACGTTTCATCGCAACTACACCTTTGCTAAAAAGTGGGCCGCTGCTTCACTGGGAAAAACAGCAGCGGGCCCGAGAGATTACAGATTCCGCAGCGCTGCGACTACTGCGTCGCCCATTTCCTGCGTACCCACCTTGCTGCAACCGTCCGACCAGATGTCGCCGGTGCGCAGCCCCTGATCCAATACCAGGCTGACGGCCTTTTCAATGGCCTCGGCTGCCGCCTGCTGGTTGAAGCTGTAACGCAGCATCATCGACACCGACAAAATGGTCGCCAGCGGGTTGGCAATACCCTGGCCGGCGATGTCCGGTGCCGAACCGTGGCAAGGCTCGTACATGCCCTTGTTGTCGGCATCCAGCGACGCTGATGGCAGCATGCCAATGGAGCCGGTGAGCATGGAAGCTTCATCCGACAGGATGTCGCCGAACATGTTGTCGGTGACCATCACGTCGAACTGTTTGGGTGCACGCACCAGTTGCATGGCGGCGTTGTCGACGTACATGTGGCTGAGTTCGACGTCCGGGTAATCCTTGGCCACTTCCTCGACGATCTCGCGCCACAGCTGGCTGGAGGCCAGGACGTTGGCTTTGTCGACCGAACAGAGTTTTTTACCGCGCACGCGGGCCATGTCGAAACCGACCCGGGCGATACGGCGGATTTCACTCTCGCTGTATGGCAGGGTGTCGTAGGACTGGCGCTCGCCGCCCTCCAACTCGCGGGTGCCGCGTGGCGCGCCGAAGTAAATACCGCCAGTCAGCTCGCGAACGATGAGGATGTCCAGGCCGGCGACAATTTCTGGCTTGAGTGACGAAGCGTCGGCCAGTTGCGGGTAGAGGATCGCCGGACGCAGGTTGGCGAACAGGCCCAGTTGCGAGCGGATTTTCAGCAGGCCGCGTTCAGGGCGAATGTCGCGCTCGATCTTGTCCCACTTCGGCCCGCCAACGGCGCCGAGCAGCACGGCGTCGGCCTTGCGTGCACGTTCCAGGGTCTGGTCGGCCAGCGGCACGCCGTGCTTGTCGATGGCGGCGCCGCCGATGACGTCGTGCTCCAGGCTGAAACCGAGCTGGAACTTGTCGTTGGCCAGTTCCAGCACCTTGACCGCCTCGGCCATGATTTCCGGACCGATGCCATCACCTGGAAGAATCAGAATCTGCTTGCTCATGCTTTCCTCTATTCAATTCAAGCGGCACGCCCTGTTGGCCTGCCGGAAAAAACCTAGCGTTCGGCCCAGAGCACCACGACATCGGTGCTGAACGAGCCGTCGGCTTCAATCTGGTAATACTGCCGTACTTCTTCGCCCATCGCCTGCTGCAATTGGCGGATGGCGCCACGCATCACTTCAGGGGTGCGCATGCGCTCGACCCACGAACTGTATTCCAGGCGCAGACGCTGGCGGCTGTGGCTGCGAGTGAACAGGCCGGCCTCGCTGACCTGCTGCAGCCATTCGCTGGCCGAATAATCGCGCACATGGCTGGTGTCGCGCAGCACCTCGACGCTCTGCAGGTAGGTGTCGAGCAGCGGGCTGCCCGGCGACATCACGTCGATAAAGGCTGCCACGCCACCGGGCTTGAGCACCCGCTTCACTTCCCGCAGCGCCAGGCCCAGGTCGCTCCAGTGGTGCGCCGAGTAGCGGCTGAAGACGAAATCGAACGAAGCATCGGCGAACGGCAGGCGCTCGGCGGCGCCACGTTCGGTGACGATGTTCTCGAAGCCACGCTCGGCGGCAGCAGCGGCAACCACGTCGAGCATCTGCTGCGACAGGTCATAGGCCACCACTTCACGCACCAGCGGGGCAACGTGGAAACTCACATGGCCGGCGCCACAGCCAAGGTCCAGCAGACGTGCGCGGCCTTGGCCGGCAAGCTCGGCCTGTAGCAGGGCGAACTCGCTGCCCTGGGCATGCACGGCGCTGCTCAGGTAGGCACTGGCCTGTTCGCCGAACTGGCGCTGGACGACATCCTTATGGGTGGTGCTGGTCATTGCGATCTCCTTGACCTCATCGCTGGCAACGCCAGCTCCCAAACAGGCTGTGGTGCTCACAGCATCTGTGGGAGCCGGCCTTGCCGGCGATGGCGTCAGCCGGTTCACCGTATTAGTCAGACGTCACGAAACAACCAGGGCTGGCTGGCCCGGTGCTTGGTTTCAAACGCGGCAATCGCATCGCCATCCTGCAAGGTCAGGCCGATGTCATCCAGGCCGTTGAGCAGGCAGTGCTTGCGAAACGCGTCGATCTCAAAGGTCAGCACCTTGCCGTCCGGACGGGTCACGGTCTGTGCCTGCAAGTCGATGTTCAACTGGTAACCCGGATCGGCTTCAACCTGCTTGAACAGCTCGTCGACTTCCTCATCGCTGAGGATGATCGGCAGCAAGCCGTTCTTGAAGCTGTTGTTGAAGAAGATGTCGGCATAGCTCGGCGCGATGATGCTGCGAAAGCCGTACTCTTCCAGGGCCCACGGCGCATGTTCACGGCTCGAGCCGCAACCGAAGTTCTCGCGGGCGAGCAACACGCTGGCACCTTGATAACGCGCGTGGTTAAGCACGAAATCCGGGTTCTGCGGGCGCTTGCTGTTGTCCTGGTACGGCTGGCCAACATCCAGGTAGCGCCACTCATCGAACAGGTTGGGGCCAAAGCCGGTGCGCTTGATCGACTTCAGGAACTGCTTGGGAATGATCTGGTCGGTGTCGACGTTGGCACGGTCCAATGGCGCGACAAGGCCGGTGTGCTGGGTAAAGGCTTTCATGCTGCGCTCCCTTGGATCAACTCGCGTACATCGACAAAACGGCCGGTAACGGCGGCGGCGGCGGCCATGGCCGGGCTCACCAGGTGGGTACGGCCACCGGCGCCCTGACGCCCTTCAAAGTTGCGGTTGGAGGTGGAGGCGCAATGTTCGCCACTCTCCAGGCGGTCGGGGTTCATCGCCAGGCACATCGAGCAACCCGGTTCACGCCACTCGAAGCCCGCTTCGAGGAAAATCTTGTCCAGGCCTTCTTTCTCGGCCTGGGCTTTGACCAGGCCCGAGCCCGGCACCACGATCGCCTGCTTGATGGTCGCGGCCACCTTGCGGCCCTTGGCGATTTCGGCGGCGGCGCGCAGGTCTTCGATGCGCGAGTTGGTGCAGGAGCCGATGAATACCCGATCAAGCTGGATGTCAGTGATCGCCTGGTTGGCGCTCAAGCCCATGTACTTCAACGCCCGTTCGATCGAGCCACGCTTGACCAGATCGGCTTCGGCAGCCGGGTCCGGCACGCGCTGGTCAACCGCCAAGACCATCTCCGGCGAGGTGCCCCAGCTGACCTGCGGCTTGATCTGCGCAGCGTCCAGCTCGATCACGGTGTCGAACACCGCATCGGCGTCGGAGACCAGGTCTTTCCAGGCTTCGACCGCTTGCGCCCATTGCTCGCCCTTGGGTGCATACGGGCGGCCCTTGACGTATTCGACGGTCTTTTCATCGGTAGCCACCAGGCCAACACGGGCACCGGCTTCGATGGACATGTTGCAGATGGTCATGCGCCCTTCGACCGACAACTCGCGAATCGCGCTGCCGGCGAACTCCATGGCATGGCCGTTGCCGCCGGCGGTGCCGATCTTGCCGATCACGGCGAGGACGATGTCCTTGGCGGTGACGCCGAACGGCAGCGTGCCTTCGACGCGCACCAGCATGTTCTTCATCTTTTTGGCCACCAGGCACTGGGTGGCGAGTACGTGCTCGACCTCGGAAGTACCAATACCGTGGGCCAGGGCGCCGAAGGCACCGTGGGTCGAGGTGTGCGAATCACCGCAGACCACGGTCATGCCCGGCAAGGTCGCGCCCTGCTCCGGGCCGATGACGTGGACGATGCCCTGACGCACGTCATTCATCTTGAATTCGACGATGCCATACTCGTCGCAGTTTTCATCGAGGGTCTGAACCTGCAAACGCGAGACCTGGTCGGCAATGGCGTCGATACCGCCCTTGCGCTCCGGGGTGGTCGGCACGTTGTGATCAGGCGTGGCGATGTTGGCATCGATGCGCCAGGGTTTGCGATTGGCCAGGCGCAGGCCTTCGAAGGCTTGCGGCGACGTCACTTCGTGGATGATGTGACGGTCGATGTAGATGAGCGCCGAACCATCGTCGCGCTGCTTGACCAAATGCGAATCCCAGAGCTTGTCGTAAAGCGTTTTGCCGGCCATCAGACTGTTCCTCATCAGCGTCTTTCTATGCCAATAACCCCTTGGCTTGTACGGACGATGCTATGCCGGTAGATTGAATAACTCAAATTCATAATTTTTATGCTTTGGATAACCAAAAGGAATCCGAGTAGTGGACCTGGCCAACCTCAATGCCTTTATCGCGATTGCCGAGACTGGCAGCTTCTCCGGGGCCGGCGAGCGCCTGCACCTGACCCAGCCGGCAATCAGCAAACGTATCGCCGGCCTTGAGCAGCAACTGGATGTGCGCCTGTTCGACCGCCTCGGCCGCGAGGTCAACCTGACCGAGGCCGGACGCGCGCTGCTGCCGCGCGCCTACCAGATACTGAATGTGCTGGACGACACCCGCCGGGCCCTGACCAACCTTACCGGGGAAGTCAGCGGGCGCCTGACCCTGGCCACCAGCCATCACATCGGCCTGCACCGCCTGCCGCCACTGCTGAGGGCCTTTACCCGCCAGTACCCGGCGGTGGCGCTGGACATCCAGTTTCTCGATTCAGAAGTTGCCTACGAAGAAATCCTCCATGGCCGCGCAGAGATCGCCGTCATCACCCTGGCCCCGGAGCCGCACCATTTGGTGCGCGCAGTGCCAGTATGGGACGACCTGCTGGACTTCGTCGCCGCCCCAGAGCACCCGCTGGCACGCAAAGGTGCGGTCAGCCTGGCCGACATTGCCCACCATCCGGCGGTGTTCCCCGGTGGTAACACTTTCACACACCATATCGTCCAGCGCCTGTTCGAAGCCCAAGGCCTGACCCCGAACATCGCCATGAGCACCAACTATCTGGAAACTATCAAGATGATGGTCTCCATCGGCCTGGCATGGAGCGTGCTGCCACGTACTATGCTCGACGAGCAGGTTGCGCCTATCGCCTTGCCGGGCATACAGCTGTCGCGCCAGCTAGGCTACATTCTGCACACCGAACGAACGTTATCGAATGCCGCCAGGGCCTTTATGGCATTGCTCGACAGCCATGCAAGCCCCTTGAACCACTGAGGTAGCACCCGGGCGCACCTGCCCGCTCAAGGACGCGTTATCTGCCAAAGGTCTGGTATCGATGCCCAAATCAGCAAACCGTTTTCCGCGCATGCCCCGAATTCATGCAGCGGACCCCCAGGAATCGGAGCAAACCTGGGAAAACGCCCCGCAGCTGTTGGCGGCGCTTAACGGCGCGCGCCTGGGTGCCTGGTTCTGGGATGTCGAGACCGGGCAGATCAGCTGGTCGCGCGGCACCCAGGCGTTGTTCGGCTTCGACCCGCACCAGCCGCTGCCCAATGACCTGGACTACCTGGAACTTGTGCCCATGGAAGACCGCGCCCGCGCCCTGCAGGCGTTTCATGCGGTGGTCAACGGCGAGCCGGTCGAACAGGCCCTGCGCCATCGCATCCGCTGGCCGGACGGCAGCCTGCACTGGCTGGAAATCAACGGCAGCATGACCAAGGACCGCAACGGCCGGCGGCAGATGGTCGGGGTGATCCGCGAGATCACCCGCCAGCGCGAACGGGAAGCGGCGCTGATCAACTCGGAAAAACGCTTTGCCACGCTCTTCCACCTGAGCCCCAACGTCATCCTCCTGACCCGCCGCGCCGACGGCATGATTTATGAAGTCAACCAGCACTTCGAGAACATCCTCGGCTGGCCGGGCCACCAGATCATCAACAAGAGCACCCTCGAGCTAGGCCTGTGGGTTCACCCCCAGCAGCGCCTGCAGGTGCTGGCGTCGACCAGCGGCACCAGCGGCCCGGTGACCCTTGAAGTGCAGTTTCGCGGCAGTAGCGGCGAAATTCACGACGGCCTCCTTTGTACCCAGAACATCGACCTGGAGGGCACCGCCTACCTGCTCAGCACCTTCGTCGACACCAGCGAGCGTAAACGCGCCGAACAGGCGCTCAAGGACAGCCAGGAACGCCTGGACCTGGCCCTGGACTCGGCACAACTGGGTACCTGGGACTGGCACATTCCCAGCGGCATGCTCTACGGCTCGGCGCGTGCGGCCGAACTGCACGGCCTTGAGCCAGTGCCGTTTCACGAATCCTTCGAGTCGTTTTTCGAAGGCGTGCCGGAAATGGAACGCAGCAGCATGCGCCAGGCCTACCGCAGCCTGCGCGAAGGTCCGGCCGGCAATTACCAGATCACCTACCGCATCCAGATGGAAGACGGCAGCTCACGCTTCATCGAAAGCCGCGCGCGCCTGTACCGCGACGAACAGGGCAACCCGCTGCGCATGGCCGGGACGTTGCTGGACATCACCGAACAGGTGGAGCGCGAGCAGCGCCTGACCAGCTCCGAAGAAAAGTTCGCCAGCCTGTTCCAGGCCAGCCCCGACCCGATCTGCGTGACCCGCCAGGACAGCGGCCAGTTCATCGAGATCAACCCGGCCTTTACCCAGGTGTTTGGCTGGAACGCCGACCAGGTACTGGGCAACACCGCCGAGCAGATCGGCCTGTGGGCCGAGTCGGCTGAACGTGCGCGGCGCATCGAACGGGTGATTCGCGACCAGGCCCTGAACAACGTCGCCGTGGTGGTCAACCACAAGGACGGGCAGCCGCTGACCTGCGTGATTTCCAGCCGCCTGATCAAGGTCGACAACCAGCCCTGCAGTGTCACCACCCTGCGCGACATCACCCAGCAGCAGCGCGCCGAAGCGGCGCTCAAGGCCAGCGAAGAGAAATTCGCCAAGGCCTTCCATTCAAGCCCCGACGCCATCACCATCACCGAGCGCGACAGCGGCCGCTACCTGGAGGTCAACGACGGTTTCTGCCGCCTGACCGGCTACAGCGCCGCTGAAGTGATCGGCCAGACCGTGCACGACATCGGCATCTGGGCCGACGACAAGCAGCGCGCCGCGCTGCTCAACGAATTCCACGACAAAGGCCGGGTGCATCACCGGGAAATGCTCGGGCGCAACAAGCGTGGCGACATTCTCACCGTCGAAGTGTCGATCGAGCCGATCAACCTCAACGAAACCGAGTGCCTGCTGCTCACCGCCCGCGATGTCAGTCAGCTGAAGAATGCCCAGGCGCAGATCCGCCACCTGGCCTACCACGACCCGCTGACCAACCTGCCCAACCGCGCCCTGTTAATGGACCGCCTGAGCCAGCAGATCGCCCTGCTCAAGCGCCACAACCTGCGTGGTGCCCTGCTGTTTCTCGACCTCGACCACTTCAAGCACATCAACGACTCCCTTGGCCATCCGGTTGGCGACACGGTGCTGAAGATCATCACCGCGCGCCTGGAAGCCAGCGTGCGCCTGGAAGACACCGTCGCGCGCCTGGGCGGTGACGAATTCGTAGTGCTGCTCAGCGGCCTGGAAGGCAGCCGCGAGGAAGTCACGGAAAAAGTCCGCGAACTGGCCGACACCCTGCGCGAGCTGCTGGCCGAGCCGATGTCGCTGGACGGCCAGCGCCTGCAGGTGACGCCGAGCATCGGCGTGGCGCTGATCCCCGACCACGGCTCGACCCCGGCCGACTTGCTCAAACGCGCCGACATCGCCCTGTACCGGGCCAAGGACTCCGGGCGCAACACCACGCAAATGTTCCACACCACCATGCAAAAGGCTGCCAGCGAACGCCTGCGCATGGAAAACGACCTGCGCCTGGCCCTGGCCCGCGGCGAACTGGCCCTGCACTTCCAGCCCCAGGTCGACGCCCGCGACAACCGCATCGTCGGCGCCGAAGTGCTGTTGCGCTGGCACCACCCGCAACTGGGCCAACAGCCGCCGGCGCAGTTCATCCAGGTGCTGGAAGAAAGCGGGCTGATCCTTGAAGTGGGTAGCTGGATCCTCGACGAAGCCTGCGACGCCTGTGCCGGAATGCTGCGCGACGGCCTGATCGACCCGAACGACTTCAGCCTGTGCGTGAACATCAGCCCGCGCCAGTTCCGCCAGAACGACTTCGTCGAACGGGTGATGCGCAGCCTTGACGACTACCGCCTGCCGCACAAGATCCTCAAGCTGGAAATCACCGAAGGCATCGTCATCCAGAACCTCGAAGACACCATCAGCAAAATGCGCGAGCTCAAGGCCTTTGGCGTGAGCTTTGCCATGGATGATTTCGGCACCGGCTACTCCTCGCTGACCTACCTCAAGCGCCTGCCGGTGGACGCCCTGAAGATCGACCAATCCTTCGTCCGCGACGCCCCGATAGACCCCAACGACGCCGAAATCGTCCGCGCCATCGTCGCCATGGCCCGCAGCCTGGACCTGGCGGTGATTGCCGAAGGGGTGGAACTGTCGGAGCAACTGGAGTTTCTTGAGCGGCTGGGCTGCCACCTGTACCAAGGCTACCTGCATAGCCGGCCGTTGCCGCTGGGGGAGTTTCGGGCGATGTTGCTTGAGGCGCCGGCGGGCTACTGAAGCAAACAAAGGAGCGCGATGGCCTCCTGCCGGACAAATCGCATCGCGGATCAAGCCAGCACAGGTTCAGAGTACACCGACCTACTGTGGGAGCCGGCCTTGCCGGCGATGAGGCCGGTGCAGCCAACCCATTCGCAACAGCCTGGATTACGAGCGCTGCGCACTCGATCGCTGGCAAGGCCAGCTCCTACAGGATTGTGTTCTCGATCTTGATCCCCCGTCCCTGACTCAGCACCACCCTCGCCAACGGATAATCACCAAAGACAAAAAGGGCACCCGAAGGTGCCCTCATTCACATCAACCAATCAATTCAGAGCTGGCTTGCTCTCACCATTGATCGGAATCCGCTTGGCCTTGGCCTCTTCCGGCACAATCCTCAGCAGATCAATGCTCAGCAGCCCGTTCGCCAGACCAGCCGCCTTGACCTCGATATGGTCAGCCAGCCGGAACGACAACTTGAACGCCCGTTGGGCGATGCCCTGATGCAGATAGGTAACGCTTTCAGCGTTGCTGTCACGCTTGCCGCCAGTCACGGTCAAGACGCCTTTTTCCACCTGCAGGTCCAGATCCTGCTCCTGGAAACCGGCCGCAGCAACGACGATTCGATAATGGTCATCGCCATGTTTTTCAACGTTGTAGGGAGGGTAGCTGCTACCCGCCTCGTTACGCGCCGCAGATTCGAACAGGTCATTGAAACGGTCGAAACCTACGGAATGACGGAACAGTGGAGCCAGAGAAAAAGCAGTAGTCATGATGCATCTCCTGAAAATCAGCGAGGTTATGTAGTAGCGCGACCCGACTTCGGCATCGCGTACTCCCTAGATAAGGACCCTCGCCTGCTTTTCAAGCAACCCTGCAAAAATTTTTTCAGGCCGCCTCGCTGACCGGTACACCAATCAACTGCCCGACCCGATCGCAGTCGGTTTCCCGGCGCAATTCGGTGAACAGCGCCACTGCCTCCGGGTAAGTGCGGGTGAGCATCGCCACCCATTGCTTCAAGCGCCCCGGCGCCTGGCGCGGGGTCATCTGCGCGCGGGCCTGGCCCCAGAAGTCCTGGATCAGTGGCAGCAAGCTCTGCCAGTCCATGGGCACGAACTCGACGCCATCGCGTTCGGCGGCAATCTGCCGGGCCAGGTCCGGGCGCGAAACCAGGCCACGCCCCAGCATGATGTCTTCAACGCCACTGACTTCGCGGCAGCGTCGCCAGTCTTCCAGAGTCCACACCTCGCCGTTGGCATACACCGGCACCTTGACTACATCCTGCACCCGCGCCACCCACTCCCAATGGGCCGGCGGCTTGTAGCCGTCGACCTTGGTCCGCGCGTGCACCACCAGTTGCTCGGCGCCGCCTTCGGCCAGGGCCCGGGCGCAGTCCAGGGCGCCGTCAGGGCTGTCGAAACCCAGGCGCATCTTGGCCGTGACCGGGATATGCGCCGGCACCGCGCGACGCACTTCACGCAAGATCGCGTGCAGCAGCTCCGGCTCCTTGAGCAGTACCGCTCCGCCCCGCGACTTGTTGACGGTCTTGGCCGGGCAACCAAAATTGAGGTCGATCACCGGCGCGCCTAGCTCACAGGCCAGCACCGCGTTTTCGGCCAGGCAAACCGGGTCGGAACCGAGCAATTGCACCCGCAACGGCACCCCGGCCGCAGTCCGGGCGCCCTGGCTCAGCTCCGGCGCGAGCTTTTCGAAGGTCGCCGCCGGCAGCAGGCGGTCGCAGACCCGAATGAACTCGGTGACACACCAGTCGATGCCGCCCACCTGGGTCAGTACGTCGCGAAGAATGTCGTCGACCAGCCCCTCCATCGGGGCCAGGGCAATTTGCATGGGTTGCATCTCGGCTGGAAAAGGCCGGCAGTCTAGCAAAATCCGCGGCTTACAGCGCTCCGGCCATCAGCGCCGGGCCATAGCCGTCGATAAACTCACCCGGCATGCGCTTGGGTCGCCCTGTGGATAACTCGATGCAGACGAAGGTGGTTTGCGCACGCAGCAAGGTGGTGCCGTCGCAGGGGCGGACCAGCTGGAAACGCCGGGTCATTTTCAGCCGTTGGTCCCAGTCGACGATCCAGGTTGCCAGTTGCAGCTCGTCGTCTTCATACGCAGCGGCCAGGTAGTCGATTTCGTGGCGGACCACCGCCATAGCCCGGTCCAGGCGCCGGTATTCGGCCAGGTCCAGGCCCAGGCGCTGGGAATGGCGCCAGGCGCAGCGCTCAAGCCAGGTGACGTAGACCGCGTTGTTGGCGTGGCCGAGGCCGTCGATGTCGTCGGCAGCGACCCGCAGGTCGATGATGAACGGTGTTGCCAGGTCCCAACTCATGCCCGCTCCAGATCCATGGTTAACGGGCAGAGTGTACCGGATGCTCAGGCCGATTGCCGTGCTGGTGAACTGCTGCGCTGCAGCAGCGCCAGCACCCCTTCGCGCAGCTGCGGGTCGGCCAGCACCCGCAGGTGGCCACCGTCGGGCAGGCGCAGCAGGCGGCTGTCGAACCAGGCACGGTGGATGGCAGCAGACTCGTCTACCGGTACCAACTGGTCGTCCTCGGCATGCACGATCAAGCCGGGCAGCTCCAGTTGGTAGCCGCTGACATCCAGGCGGGAAATCTGCACGCCGACATCGCGCTCGATCTGGCGAATGAACGCCGCCCGCGCCCGCGCCGGCATGCCCAGGTGACGAGCGAAACCGCGGATCACGCCAAGCAGTTGAGCTGGTGCGGCGATGCTCACCGCCACTTCGGCGCGCAGCCCCCACTGCAACGCCAGGAGCATGCTGGCGCCGCCCATGGAATGGCCAACCACGGCCTTGAGCGGCGGCAGCTCGGCGGCGGCTTCCAGCAAGGCACGGGCGAACAGCACCACGTTGGCTTCGTTGCCCGGCGAGCGACCATGGGCCGGACCTTCCAGGGCCACGGCGGTGTAACCGGCGTCGACCAGGCTTTCGATCAGGTGGGCAAACTGGGTCGGGCGCCCTTCCCAACCGTGCATCAACAGTACGGTCGGGCCCTGGCCCCAGCGCAGTGCCGAGAGGCCGAAACGCAAAGTAATGCGCTCGGCGCGGGCCAACAGCGGCAGCTCCCAGTCACGCGGCGGCCGGTTGCGCGGGGTCATGAAGGCGCGGCGCATCTTGCGTGCGATGTGTTCCGGCGCCAGATGCCCGAGGGTGCCGTTAACGCTACGAATCCAGCTCAAGGTATTCATCGCTTCACTCCGGTGGATATCGCGTAGTTCAGACAACCGCCGACTTGGCGGCGCGCAGGATGCGGTCAGACAACTCGTCAGTGCCCAGGGCCCGGGCCAGGGCCAGGCCACCGATCATCAGGGCCATGTCGGCGAGCACCTTGTCGGCCTCTTCCGGGCTGTCGGCGAGGTTGGCCATCATCAGTTCAATGTGTTCGGCCAGCACTTCGCGGAAGGCTTCCGGAAGGCGCGCCATTTCGCCCAGCGAGGTGGGCAGCGGGCAGGCACGCTCGGTGGCGTCGCGGTGCTTGCGCGACAGGTAGAAGGCGGCAACCAGGGCCCGGCGCTCCTCGCCGCTCATGTTCGGGTCGACTTCGGCGAGCAGCGCCCGACGCTCGCCCAGCAACTGGCGAAAGGCTTCGAGCATCAACGCGTCCTTGCTGTCGAAATGGGCGTAGAAGCCACCGACGGTCAGGCCGGCGGCGCCCATCACCTGATTGACGCTGGGCTCGGCCGGGCCATGCTGGATCAGCGCGCTGCAGGCGGCATCGAGAATCCGTTCGCGGGTCTTGGCCTTTTTGTCGTTCATGCTCGCCTCCTAAATATTATGGTTAGAATATTATTCTCATCATATTTTTTGGCAAGCAGAAAATGCAGCCGCTTGTCGCGTCAGGCAAAAAAGGCGTGAGGGGAAGTTTTTTTCGAGGCAAAAACAAAAGGCTCATTCAATAATCGAATGAGCCTTGAAATCCCACAAAGTGGGTAAAATGGCGTCCCCTAGGGGACTCGAACCCCTGTTACCGCCGTGAAAGGGCGGTGTCCTAGGCCACTAGACGAAGGGGACTTGTAACCTTCGTGCAGATCCGCTTTCACGAATCCTGGCAAAATTGGTGGAGCTAAGCGGGATCGAACCGCTGACCTCCTGCATGCCATGCAGGCGCTCTCCCAGCTGAGCTATAGCCCCAGATTTCTAGCCTCGCGGCCCAGCGACCTCTTTCGATGTCGCTTGTGTAAAACTGGCGTCCCCTAGGGGACTCGAACCCCTGTTACCGCCGTGAAAGGGCGGTGTCCTAGGCCACTAGACGAAGGGGACGAACCTTCTTACCTTACCAACCCGGTCGCTGGAACCCGGTTGATTTCGCAGTCAGTCTAGCTGACTGCGAATCGGAATTTGGTGGAGCTAAGCGGGATCGAACCGCTGACCTCCTGCATGCCATGCAGGCGCTCTCCCAGCTGAGCTATAGCCCCACAATGTCGCTTTGAACTTGAACCGCTTGGCTGGGTGCTTCGCGTTTCGTTTTCGTTCATCGCTGTGGACGGGGCGCATATTAAGATCGGATGGCGAACCTGTCAAATATATTTTCAACAAAATTCAAAAAAAATTTCCGAGATAACAAACACTTACCGCCCAGAACCGGAAAACACCCCGATTTTACTGGGGTGAAACCCCATGAGAGCCGGCCTTGCCGGCGATGCAGACACCGCGCAATCACGAGCACCGCGCTGATGCCATCGCCGGCAAGGCCGGCTCCCACAGGGGAAGGAAAGCAATCAGGCGATGGTGCCCAGGAGCTTTTCCCACTCTTTGTTTTCTTTCTTCGACACGCCACCGAGCAGGTCCAGGGCCTGGCGCAGGCGGTAGCGGGTCAGGTCCGGGCCGAGGATTTCCATGGCATCGAGCACCGAAACCGAGCTGGCCTGGCCGGTGATGGCGGCGAACATCAGCGGCATGGCATCACGCAGCTTCAGTTCCAGGGCTTCGACCACCGCCTGGATGCAAGCGGTGATCCGCTCTTTTTCCCATTGGCGCAGGCTTTCGAGCTTCCACAGGATCAGCTGGATCACCTGGCGTACCTGGTCGGCCGAGAGCTTTTTGCTTTCGAACAGCTTGGCATCGAGCTTGAGCGCACCTTCAAAGAAGAAGCCGCCCAGCGGCACGACCTGGCTGAAGGTCTCTACCCTGCCCTGCACGTGCGGCGCGATCTGCATCATGTAGTCGCTGTTGAATGCCCACTTCTGCAGGCGCGCAGCGAATTCCTCTACCGGCAGCTCGCGCAGCCACTGGCCGTTGAGCCACGACAGCTTCTCGATGTCGAAGATCGGCCCGCCGAGGGACACCCGCGACAGGTCGAAGTGCTCGACCATCTCGGCCAGGGAGAACTTCTCGCGCTCATCGGGCATCGACCAGCCCATGCGGCCCAGGTAGTTAAGCATGGCTTCGGGCATGAAGCCCATGCGCTCGTAGAAGGTTACCGAAGTCGGGTTCTTGCGCTTGGACAGCTTGCTCTTGTCCGGGTTGCGCAGCAGCGGCATGTAGCACAGGGTCGGTTGTTCCCAGCCGAAGTACTCGTACAGCTTGATCAGCTTGGGCGCCGACGGCAGCCATTCTTCGCCGCGCAGCACGTGGGTGATGCCCATCAGGTGGTCATCGACGACGTTGGCCAGGAAGTAGGTCGGCAGGCCGTCGGTCTTCATCAGCACCTGCATGTCCATGCGGTCCCACGGGATCTCGACGTCACCACGGAGCATGTCCGGGACCACGCAGACGCCTTCGCTCGGCACCTTCATGCGGATCACGTGCGGCTCGCCAGCGGCCAGGCGGCGCTGTACTTCTTCAGCCGACAGCAGCAAGGCGCGACCGTCGTAGCGCGGGGTTTCGCCGCGGGCCATCTGCTCGGCACGCATCTGGTCGAGCTCTTCGGCGGTGCAGAAGCACGGGAAGGCGTGACCGAGGTCGACCAGTTGCTGGGCGTACTGCTTGTAGATATCGCCCCGCTCGCTCTGCCGGTAAGGGCCATGCGGGCCGCCGACGTCCGGACCTTCGCTCCACTCGATGCCGAGCCAGCGCAGGGCGTCGAAGATCTGCTGTTCCGACTCGCGGGTCGAGCGCAGCTGGTCGGTATCTTCAATACGCAGGATGAACTCGCCGCCGTGCTGCTTGGCAAAGCAGTAGTTGAACAGGGCGATGTAAGCGGTGCCGACGTGGGGATCGCCAGTAGGCGAAGGCGCGATACGCGTGCGAACGGTGGTCATGGACAGTCTCGAACTAGAGATGAAACAAAGGCTGGATGTTAACAGGGAGCGGGCACCGGGCTCCAGCAATGGGCGCGATCGGCACTTGTAAGCACGGATGCAAACGCTGTTAAATTTGCTTACATTTTTTCAACGATCGTCCTCATGCCTGCCCAACTCAAGCGTCGCCTGCTCATTTTTCTTGCCCTTGTCCTGCTGATTGCCCTCGCCTTCCTGGCCCACTGGTACTTCAAGGGACGCTTCTATGAAAGCACCGACAACGCCTACGTGCAGGGCGAAATAACCCGGATTTCCAGCCAGCTGAGCGCGCGCATCGATCAAGTGCTGGTGCAGGACAACCAGCACGTGGCCAAGGGCGACCTGCTGGTGCGCCTTGAGCCCGAAGATTTTCGCCTGGCCGTAGAGCGTGCCCGCGCCGCCCTCGACACCCGCGAAGCCGAGCGCCTGCAAGCCGAAAGCCGGCTCACCCAGCAAGCCAGCCTGATTGCCGCCGGGCAAGCCCAGGTCGCGGCCAACCAGGCCACCCTCGGCCGTGCGCAACTGGACCTGAACCGCGCCGAAGCCCTGCGCAAACCGGGCTTTGTCTCGGAAGAACGGGTCACCACACTGTCGGCCGAGAACCATGTCGCCCGCTCCCAGGTGACCAAGGCCCAGGCCGACCTGCAAGGCCAGCGCCAGCAGGTCAATGCCCTGGCCGCCGAGATCAAGCGCCTCGATGCGCAGATCGTCAACGCCCGCGCCGACCTGGCCCAGGCCGAACTGAACCTGACCCGCAGCGAAATCCACGCACCGATCAGCGGCATCATCGGCCAGCGCGCCGCGCGCAATGGCCAGGTGGTTCAGGCCGGCGCCTACCTGCTGTCGATCGTCCCCGATGAAGACATCTGGATTCAGGCCAACTTCAAGGAAACCCAGATCGGCCACATGCAGCCCGGGCAAAAGGCTGAACTGCTGTTCGACAGCTACCCGGACACCCCGATCGAAGCCCGGGTCGACAGCCTGTTCGCCGCCTCCGGCGCGCAGTTCAGCCTGCTGCCGCCCGACAACGCCACCGGCAACTTCACCAAGGTGGTGCAGCGCATTCCGGTAAAACTGACCTTCGCCGCCAACAACCCGCTGCACGGCAAGATCCGCCCGGGCATGTCGGTAACCGCCACCGTTGATATCCGCGACAACGCCGACCATGGCCGGTGACCAGTTGATCCGTCCCGCCGGCGAACCCAGCCGGCGCGACTGGATCGCGGTAATGAGCGTGATGCTCGGCGCCTTCATGGCGGTGCTGGACATCCAGATCACCAACTCCTCGCTCAAGGACATCCAGGGCGCACTGTCGGCAACCCTGGAGGAAGGCTCGTGGATTTCCACCTCCTACCTGGTGGCCGAGATCATCATGATCCCGCTCACCGCCTGGCTGGTGCAGCTGCTCTCGGCGCGGCGTCTGGCGGTGTGGGTGTCATTGGGGTTTCTGGTTTCATCGCTGCTGTGCTCCATGGCCTGGAACCTTGAGAGCATGATCATCTTTCGCGCCATGCAGGGCTTTACCGGCGGCGCGCTGATCCCGCTGGCTTTCACCCTGACCCTGATCAAACTGCCGGAACACCACCGCGCCAAGGGCATGGCCATGTTTGCCATGACCGCCACCTTTGCCCCCTCGATCGGCCCGACCCTGGGCGGCTGGCTGACCGAGAACTGGGGCTGGGAGTACATCTTCTACATCAACATCCCGCCGGGGCTGATCATGATCGGCGGCCTGCTGTACGGCCTGGAGAAGAAAGAAGCTCACTGGGAACTGCTGAAAAGCACCGATTATGCCGGTATCGTCACGCTCGGCGTCGGCCTTGGCTGCCTGCAGGTGTTCCTCGAGGAAGGCCATCGCAAGGACTGGCTGGAATCGAGCCTGATCGTCAGCCTGGGCAGCATCGCCCTGCTCAGTCTGATCAGCTTTGTGATTCTGCAGTTTTCCAAACCTAACCCGCTGATCAACCTGCGCATCCTCGGCAATCGCAACTTCGGCCTGTCGAGCATCGCCAGCCTGGGCATGGGCGTGGGCTTGTACGGTTCGATCTACCTGCTGCCGCTGTACCTGGCGCAGATCCAGAACTACAACGCCTTGCAGATTGGCGAGGTGATCATGTGGATGGGCATTCCGCAGCTGTTCCTGATTCCGCTGGTGCCGCAACTGATGAAGGTGATTTCGCCGAAGATCCTCTGCACCCTGGGTTTTGGCCTGTTCGGCCTGGCCAGTTTCGGCTCCGGGGTGCTCAACCCGGACTTTGCCGGCGAGCAGTTCAACCATATCCAGATCATCCGCGCCCTCGGCCAACCGATGATCATGGTGACCATCTCGCTGATTGCCACCGCGTATATCCAGCCGCAGGACGCCGGCTCGGCCTCGAGCCTGTTCAACATCTTGCGCAACCTCGGCGGCGCCATCGGCATCGCCTTGCTGGCGACCTTGCTGGATGCGCGCACCAAGGTGTATTTCGATTACCTGCGCGAGTCCATCGTGCCAAGCAACCCGCAAGTCGCGGAGCGTCTGGTGCAACTGGCAGAGCGGCTGGGCAGCGATGCGGCGGCGCTGGGCAAGCTGAGTGAAATCACCCACCAGCAGGCGATGATCATGGCCTATAACGATGCCTTCCATTTTGTCGGCATCGGCTTGGCGATCAGCATGCTGGCGGTGGTGATGACGCGCAAATTGCCGCAGGGGTTGAAGGCGGGAGAAGCGCACTAATTGCGGCGCCTTATCGCGGGTCAAGTCGAGGCGTCGCACCGCCGCTCCCACAGGTATGGCAATCATAGGGCCAGCGATAGGGCCCTCAGGCGGTGATCATCCGCTCGCGCAACGCGGTAATCTCGTCGCGCAGCTGCGCCGCTGCCTCGAACTCCAGATCCCGCGCCAGCTGGTACATTTTCTCTTCCAGCTGCTTGATGCGCTTGGCGATCTCGCCCGGCGAGCGCAGTTCGGCTTCGTAACGGGCGCTCTCCTCTGCAGCCTTGGCCATGCCCTTGCGCTTCTTGCTGCGCGAGCCCGGCACGTTGGCGCCTTCCATGATGTCGGTGATGTCCTTGACCACGCCCTTGGGCACGATGCCGTTGGCGGCGTTGAAGGCAATCTGCTTGTCGCGGCGCCGCTCGGTCTCGCCAATCGCCCGCTGCATGGAGCCAGTCATGTTGTCGGCATAGAGGATTGCCCGACCATTGAGGTTGCGCGCCGCACGGCCAATGGTCTGGATCAGCGAGCGCTCGGAACGCAGGAAACCCTCCTTGTCGGCATCGAGAATCGCCACCAGCGATACCTCGGGCATGTCCAGGCCTTCACGCAGCAGGTTGATGCCCACGAGCACATCGAAGGTACCCAGGCGCAGGTCGCGGATGATCTCGACCCGCTCGACAGTGTCGATGTCGGAGTGCAGGTAGCGCACGCGCACGTCGTGGTCGGCCAGGTAGTCGGTGAGGTCCTCGGCCATGCGTTTGGTCAGGGTGGTGACCAGCACGCGCTCCTCTACCGCCACGCGCTTGCGGATTTCCGAAAGCAGATCGTCAACCTGGGTGGTGGCCGGGCGCACTTCGACCTGCGGATCGACCAGGCCGGTGGGGCGTACCACCTGCTCAACCACACGGCCGGCATGTTCGGCCTCGTAGTTGCCGGGGGTCGCCGATACGAAGATGGTCTGCGGGCTGACGTTTTCCCACTCGTCAAACCGCATCGGCCGGTTGTCCAGCGCCGAGGGCAGGCGAAAGCCGTACTCGACCAGGGTTTCCTTGCGCGAGCGGTCGCCCTTGTACATGGCGCCGACCTGCGGAACGCTGACGTGGGACTCGTCAATTACCAGCAGGGCGTCGTCCGGCAGGTAGTCGTAGAGGGTCGGTGGCGGCGCTCCGGCCGGACGTCCGGACAGGTAGCGCGAGTAGTTTTCGATGCCGTTGCAATAACCCAGTTCGAGGATCATCTCCAGGTCAAAGCGGGTGCGCTGCTCCAGACGCTGGGCCTCGACCAGCTTGTTGGCCTTGTGCAGGTACTCAAGGCGCTGGGCCAGTTCCTCCTTGATGCCGTCCACGGCCTCGAGCAGGGTCTCGCGCGGGGTTACGTAGTGGCTCTTGGGGTAGAAGGTGAAACGCGGCAGCTTGCGGATCACCTCGCCAGTCAGCGGATCGAAGGCGGCGATGTTTTCCACCTCGTCGTCGAACAGTTCGATACGGATGGCTTCCAGGTCCGATTCGGCCGGGAAGATGTCGATCACATCACCGCGCACGCGGAAAGTGGCGCGGGCGAAGTCCATCTCGTTGCGGGTGTACTGCAGGTCGGCCAGACGGCGCAGCAGTGCGCGCTGGTCGAGCTTGTCGCCGCGGTCCACGTGCAGGACCATCTTGAGGTAGGTTTCCGGGCTGCCCAGGCCATAGATGCAAGACACCGTGGTGACAATGATCGCATCACGGCGCTCCAGCAGCGCCTTGGTCGCCGACAGGCGCATCTGCTCGATATGGTCGTTGATCGAGGCGTCCTTCTCGATGAAGGTGTCCGAGGACGGCACGTAGGCTTCGGGCTGGTAGTAGTCGTAGTAGGAAACGAAGTACTCGACGGCGTTGTTCGGGAAGAATGACTTGAACTCGCCATACAGTTGCGCCGCCAGGGTCTTGTTCGGCGCCAGCACCAATGTCGGGCGCTGCACCTGGGCGATCACGTTGGCGATGCTGAAGGTCTTGCCCGAGCCGGTCACCCCGAGCAGGGTCTGGTGCGCAAGGCCCGCCTCGATTCCTTCGACCATCAGGCGAATGGCCTCGGGCTGGTCGCCGGCCGGCTGGAAACGGGTGACGAGCTGGAACTCGGACATGACAAACCTCTGTGTGATCGCGATGGTTTCATCGCTGGCGCGGGCAACTGTATTTATAGACAGTAGTTATACCGAATTAAGGCCCCTTAGCGCCAGTTTCAACTCAGTGTTGTGGGCATTTCTGACTATGGACCGGTCAAATCGACTAACGGTCGAAAAATATTCGGCCAAACAGCAGGAAAAGCTGCGACAGACTGTCGCCGTGACCGAGCGGTATCACTATACTGACTCCCCGTTTGTGCACCGCTCTAGTGCAAGCGACTGGAGCGTGCGACCTCTTCCACTCTCCATTCAGAGCCAAGGTAATAATGAGCCTGTTTTCCGCTGTCGAGCTGGCACCACGCGACCCCATTCTGGGCCTCAACGAAGCTTTCAACGCCGATACCCGTAGCAACAAGGTCAACCTGGGTGTAGGTGTTTACTGCAACGAAGAAGGGCGTATCCCACTGCTGCGTGCAGTGATCGAGGCCGAAACCCAGCGCGCTGCCCAGCACGCTTCCCGCGGTTACCTGCCGATCGACGGTATCGTCGCTTACGACCAGGCCGTGCAGAAGCTGCTGTTCGGTGCCGAGTCGCCACTGCTGAGCGCCGGTCGTGTGATCACCACCCAGGCCGTCGGCGGTACCGGCGCCCTGAAGATCGGTGCCGACTTCCTCAAGCAGCTGTCGCCAAACGCCGTCGTTGCCATCAGCGACCCGAGCTGGGAGAACCACCGCGCACTGTTCGAAACCGCCGGCTTCCCGGTACAGAACTACCGCTACTACGACGCCGCCACCCACGACGTCAACCGCAGCGGCATGCTCGAAGACCTCAACGCCCTGCCGTCCGGCTCGATCATTGTGCTGCACGCCTGCTGCCACAACCCGACCGGTGTCGACCTGACTCCAGAAGACTGGAAAAACGTCCTCGAAGTAGTCAAGGCCAAAGGCCACGTGCCGTTCCTCGACATGGCCTACCAGGGCTTTGGTGCCGGCATCACTGAAGACGCCGCCGCGGTACGCCTGTTCGCCGAGTCGGGCCTGAACTTCTTCGTCTCCAGCTCGTTCTCCAAATCCTTCTCGCTGTACGGCGAGCGCGTAGGCGCCCTGTCGATCGTCACCGAGTCCAAGGAAGAGGCCACGCGCGTGCTGTCGCAAGTCAAGCGCGTGATCCGCACCAACTACTCCAACCCGCCGACCCACGGCGCCACCATCGTCGCCACCGTGCTCAACAGCCCAGAGCTGCGCAAGATGTGGGAAGACGAGCTGGCCGAGATGCGCCAGCGCATCCACGGCATGCGCAAGCAGATGGTCGAGCTGCTGGCCGAGTACGGTGCCAAGCAGGACTTCAGCTTCGTCGGTCGCCAGTGCGGCATGTTCTCCTACTCCGGTCTGACCGTTGAGCAGGTCGCCCGCCTGAAGAACGAGTTCGGTATCTATGCTCTGGATACCGGTCGCATCTGCGTCGCCTCGCTGAACCAAAACAACATCCATGTGGTGACCAAGGCAATCGTCGAGGTTCTGTAAATTACTCAATTGCATAGGGGAGGCTTGACTTCCCCTTAGCAATCAGTAAGATACGCCACAGATTCCGCGATAGCTCAGTCGGTAGAGCAAATGACTGTTAATCATTGGGTCCCAGGTTCGAGTCCTGGTCGCGGAGCCAAACACCTGAAAACCTCCAGTTGCCCTGAGCACTGGAGGTTTTTTCGTTTCTGGCGCGATTAAATCGCGCACCCCGCCGGCAAAGCCCGGTCATCCCTCAGGGAAAACCGGGCGGGCGATCAGGTCCGGCCGATAGGATAGAAACAGCCACCACTCCAGACGCCCAGCCACTGCTGGCCATCGATCTGCCTGGGCACCGCCAGTTCGACCAACTGGTAGAAGACGTTGCGATGGATCAGCGCTTCGAGGTTGCTACGCATGTGCACGTACGGCGAAGGCTCCTGGGTCTGCGCGTCGATTTCAAAGCGCAGCGGATGCTCGGGGCCGGCCTCGACCTGGTCGTCGACATTGCTGGTAAAGCGCAGCAGTTGCTGCTCGCCCTCGCCCTGCACTTCAAGGCTGACCGCAACAAAGGGCGCGTCATCGACCTTGATGCCAACCTTCTCCACTGGCGTCACCAGGAAGTAGTCGTCACCGTCGCGGCGGATGATGGTCGAGAACAACCGCACCATCGGCTTGCGCCCGATCGGCGTGCCCAGGTAGTACCAGGTGCCGTCACGGGCGATGCGCATGTCGATGTCGCCGCAAAAATCCGGGTTCCACAGGTGCACGGGCGGCAGGCCCTTTTCTGCCTTGGGAATCTGCGCCAGCAGATCATTGGCCTTGCCGGTGTCTTGCATCACCCTCTCCTTAACGACTCATGCCCAACAGACTGCGAGCGTAATCCTCGAGCGGCGGCCGGAGCAAATCTTCCGGCTTGTTGTCGTGGAACGTCAGCAAACCGCCACGGCTTTTGATCCGTGCAGTGTCGATCAGATAACGGGTACTGGTTTCGATCAGCATCAGCTGAACCACACCGGTATCGATGCCCAGGCGATCCACCGCCTGCTCGTCGTACCACTCATCGCCATTGCCGATACGATCGTCGGTACGGGCAAAACGGGTGTACAGCAGATAATGGGCGCCGACTTCACGCGCCTCGACCAGCGCTTGCTCCAGGCCCAGTGGCGCCGGGGCGCGGCGCACCAGGGGAAAGTATTCGACAAAGCCTTTAAAGGCTTCCTCGGCCACGACGTTGGGGCGCGGATACGGGCCCTTGCCTGGCGGCACGAATGCACCCTGGCCAATGTAAATGAATGAATCAGGCTGCAGGCGCACCGACAGCGAACGACGGGTGTCGCTGTGATCGAGCAGACCGGCATCGCTCATGTGATAACGGGCACCCTCGCCCATATCGCTGACATTCATGCAGCCGCCCAGCGCCATCAGCGCCAGCAGCAAAACCAGGCTACGCATCTATCCTCCAGTGGCCGGTGACGGAAAACCGGCGAACAGCTGACAGATGCAGCTTTTGCGCCAGTCTTAGCCGCCGATGATCTTCATCACCGTCGCGCCGCCGGAAAACGCCACCGGCTGCTTGTCACCAAGGGCTTTTACCAGCAAGCCCTGCAGCGCCGGCAAGGCCTGATGACGCGGCTTGTCGAGCAGGTCGCCGATATAGTGGCGGTTGCTCGACGACAGGCAACCGTGCAGCCAGCCGGTAGACGACAGGCGCAAACGCGAACAGGTACGGCAGAACGGTACGCTCTCGTTGGCGATCACGCCAAAATAGCCCTGGCCCGGGATCTGATAGCGCAAGGCGGTGGCATCCACCGGCGCGTTGGCTTGCAAGTATTCAAACTGCTCGCCGATCAATTGCAGAAGGTGCTCAAGGCTGACGAACTGCTGCAAAAAGGCATTGCTGTCGCGGGCCAGATGCCCCATGCGCATCAACTCGATGAAGCGCAGCTCGTAGCCGTGGGCCAGGCAATACTCCAGCAGCGGCAGAACCTGGTCGAAGTTCTGCCCGCGCAACGGCACCATGTTGACCTTGATCTGCATGCCGGCGGCGCTGGCCTGGCTCATGCCGTCGAGCACGGAGGCCAGATCGCCGCCACGGGCAATGCGCCGGAAGGCGTCCGGGTCAAGGGTGTCGAGGGAAACATTGAGGCGACGGATACCCGCCGCGCGCAGCAACGGCAACTTGCGCGCCAGCAACTGACCATTGGTGGTCAGGCTGATTTCATCCAGCCCAAGGGTGGCAATGGAGTTGAGGAAGGTTTCCAGCTTCGGACTGACCAGCGGCTCGCCGCCGGTGACGCGCACCCGCTCGATGCCGGCGGCCTCGACCAAATAAGCCACGCCGCGGGCCATGGCCTCGGCCGAGAGCTCGTCCTGGGCCGCCACCAGACGCTTGCCGTCCGGCACACAATAGGTACAGGCGTAGTTGCAGGCAGCCGTGAGGCTGACACGCAAATTGCGAAAACGCCTGCCTTGGCGGTCGACGATCATGGGTGACTCCGGCATGGGTGAATCGGGCCTGCAAAACCTGACTCAAAAATCAGGTTTTTGCAAGCCTCTTACCTGAGTATATTCCTCGGCACCCAATCCCAGTAGCGCCATGGTTTGGCTGAATGTCTCAGCTACCGACGGTATCCGGATCGCGCTTGCGCTTGTTGCCCATGCGCACGCCGATGTCCATGAGGAACTGGAAGAAACCTTCCTGGTCTTCCAGGACATTGCTCCAGAACGGCGAGTGATAGAGCGCCACGGCCCCATGCACCAAGGCCCAGGCTGCGCAGTAGTGGAAGTACGGCGGCACATCCTCGAGCTTGCCTTCGCTGATGCGGCCCTTGATCAGCAGGGTCAGGCGGTCGAAGTTGGAGGCGCGGATCTTGTGCAACTCCTCGACCATTTCCGGTACCTGGTTGCCCTTGACCACTTTCTCTTCGAGGCGGTCGAACAGGCGGTAGCGCTGCGGGTCACGCATGCGGAATTCGAAGTAGGCGCGCGACAGGGCTTCCTTGTCGCGGTCGACGTCGGCAGAGTGCAGCAGTTCGTTCAAATCGCGCTCGTAATCGAGCATCAGGCGCAGGTAGATCTCCGCCTTGGATTTGAAATGCTTGTAGATCGTGCCTTTGCCGATACCGACAGCATCAGCGATCATCTCGACGGTGACACTGTCTTCACCCTGTTCGAGAAACAGCTTGAGCGCGGTATCGAGAATTTCTTGCTCTCGGCGACGAAACTCACGGACCTTACGAGGTTCTTTCTGCATAAGAAGGACTGGATCAAAATCGAAGCCGGTTATTATGCCTAACTTGCGCCAAAATGCACGGATCATCCAACCATGTCTATGTTTCTTGATGAGTTTGAACAGGCCCCGGGGCTTCGTTACCTGAACCATGCCGCCGTGGCGCCCTGGCCGAAACGCGCCAGCCAGGCGGTTTCACGCTTCGCCAGCGAGAACGTTTTGCTTGGCGCAAGGGACTATCCGGACTGGATGGCAATGGAGCAACGTTTACGTGAACGACTGATGCGCCTCACGAATGCACCGTCGACCGATGACATTGCTCTGGTCAAAAATACGTCCGAGGCGCTTTCTTTCGTCGCCTTCGGCATCGACTGGCAGGCCGGCGACCAGATCGTCATCAGCGACGAAGAATTCCCTTCCAACCGGATCGTCTGGGAAGCCCTGGCCGACAAAGGCGTCAGCGTCATCCAGGTGAGCCTCAAGGGCAGCGACCCGGAGGCCGCCTTGCTCGCGGCCTGCGGCCCCAAGGTGCGCCTGCTGGCGATCAGTGCCGTGCAGTTTGCCAGCGGCCTGCGCCTTGACCTGGTGCGCTTGGGCCAAGGCTGTCGTGACCGCGAGGTGCTGTTCTGCATCGACGCCATCCAGCAACTGGGCGCCCTGCCCTTCGACGTCCAGGCCTACCAGTGCGATTTTGCCATGGCTGACGGGCACAAATGGATGCTCGGCCCGGAGGGCCTGGGTGTGTTCTATTGTCGCGCCGAGGTACGCCCGCTGCTCAAGCTCAGCGAGTACGGCTGGCACATGCTCGAACACATGGGCGACTACAGCCGCAGCGAATGGCAACCGGCCCACAGCGCTCGACGCTTTGAGTGCGGCAGCCCGAACATGCTCGGTGCCGCAGCCCTGGAGGCCAGCCTGGCGCTGCTCGAGGAAGTGGGCATGGAACAGGTAGCAGCAGCGCTGCTGGAGCGGGTGCAATGGCTCAACGAGGGCCTGGCGGCGATCCACGGGGTCCGCGTGCACAGCCCGCAGGATCTGGTGCGTCGCTCGGGGATTGTTTCCTTCAGCATTGAAGGGGTAGAAAACGGACAGGTCTATCAGCGGCTCAAGCAGGAACAGGTGGTCTGTATTCCGCGCGGCCCCGGGGTGCGATTTTCCCCGCATTTCTATACATCAAAGCAGATAATCGACGAAACTCTCGCCATAGTGCGGCAGATCGCAGAGCGATGAGTGCTCAGCAGCGGCGGGCGTATTCCAAATCTGTTTAAAAAACGATCAGCTACTGGTGGCGGCGCGCCGATCCTGGCCAATACTTCAGGTGTTGGCGCAGCGCATCCCCCCATGTGGCGCCGATAAAGGTGCTCAGGGATCGCGTGCCTTTGTTTTACTCCTAATGGTCTTAACCCGGATTCACCCCCCAGAACCCGGGTTTTTTTTGCCTGTAACTTTTACAGGCTGCGGGGTCAGACCACCCGTGCCAACGGGAACAGGCGCTTGAAGTTGGTCGTGGTCTGCGCCGCCAACTGCTCATAACTTTCACCGCGCACCATCGCCACGAACTCCGCCACTTCACGCACGTACTCTGGCAGGTTGGCCTTGCCGCGGTAGGGGATTGGCGCCAGGTACGGCGAGTCGGTCTCGACCAGCAGCCGATCGGCAGGCACCTGGCGGGCCACATCGCGCAGCGCATCGGCATTGCGGAAGGTGACGATGCCCGACAGCGAAATGTAGTAGCCCAGGTCCAGCGCCGCCTTGGCCATGTCCCAGTCTTCGGTGAAGCAATGCAGCACACCGGCCTGCTTGAGATCTGCTTCACGCAACAAGGCCAGGGTGTCGGCGCGCGCCGCGCGGGTGTGAATGATCACCGGCTTGCCGGTTACCTTGGCCGCCTCCAGGTGCAGGCGGAACGAGTCCTGCTGTACCTGAGCCGCTTCCGGCTCGTAATGATAGTCCAAGCCGGTCTCGCCAATCGCAACCACGTGCGGGTGCTCCAGCTCCTTGAGCAGCCAGTCCAGCGGCGGCGCGCCATCGGGGGTGAGGTCGAGCGGGTGGATGCCGACCGAGCAGTCGACATCGCTGTAGCGTTCGCTCAGGTCCTTGACCGCCTGGGCGTTGTCGGCGCTGATGCCGATGCACAGGAAATGGCCGACGCCGCGCGCGCGGGCAGCATCCAGCGCTGCATCCAGGGAGCCCTGGTGGGCAGTGAGGTCGAGACGGTCCAGGTGGCAATGGGAATCTACAAGCATGGGTACATGACAACGCTGAAAAGAAATGAAGGAACGGCGCAGCTCAACGCTGGCCCGGCAACATCGCCCAGGACGCCAGCAGCGCCTCGAGCAACAGCACCCGATTGAGGTTGGCCTTGCCCAGGACCTTCTGGCGCTGGGCCAGAATCCAGTCCTGGATCTCCAGGATCTTGGCCTGGCTGCTCTTCTGCGCCAGGTACTGAACCACCTTGCGCATATCGCTCAAGCCTAACCCCTCCTCGTCCTGGGTCAACTGATAACGCAGGATCAGGCTGGACCAATCGCAGAACCAGTCGAACAGTTGCAACAGGGGAATGGCATTCCAGGCCTCGGCCAGCTGGCTGGGCGATTGCTGCTGCTTGAGCAGCTTCTTCACCCCATCGACCACCAGCGCGCGCTGCTCGCGCACACCCTGGGCCTGCAGGCTGACTGCCGCCAACGGCGAGCCGGCGGCCAGGCTCAGCAACTCCAGGCGCTCCTGCTCGTCGCAGTCGGGCAAGGCTTGCTCGAGCCAGGCCAGGCTTTGCTCGCGGCTCGGCAGCGGGCAAGCCTGCTGCTGGCAGCGGCTTTTGATGGTCGGTAACAAGCGGCTGGGCTGATGGCTGACCAGCAGCAACACTGTGTTGCCCGAGGGTTCTTCGAGGCTTTTGAGCAAGGCGTTGGCGGCATTGACGTTCATCGCCTCGACCGGCTCGATCAAAATCACCTTGCGCCCGCCCAGCTGCGCGGTCTGCACCACGAAGGACACCAGGTCGCGGACCTGGTCGACCTTGATCGGCTTGTCAGCCTCTTCCGGCTCCAGCACATAGTTGTCCGGGTGGCTGCCGGCTGCGAGCAACAGGCATGACTTGCACTGCCCACACGCCTGCAACTCTTGCGGACGCTGGCACAGCAGCAAGGCCATCAGGCGCTCGGCCAGGGCTCGCTTGCCGATACCCTGCGGCCCGTGAAGCAGGTAGGCATGGGCATGCTGGGTACGCCCGGCCAGTTGCTGCCAAAGCGCCTGCTGCCAGGGAAAGGCCTCAGCCACGGCAACGCTCCAGGATTTGCGGCAGCAAGGCGTCCAGCGACTGCTGTACCTGGGCCAGCGGCAGGGCGGCATCGATCAACCGGTATTGCTGCGGCGCAGCCTGAGCGCGTGCCAGGTAGGCCTGGCGCACAGCCTCGAAGAAGGCCTGGCCTTCTTGCTCGAAACGGTCCAGGCGCCCGCGAGCAGCAGCGCGGGACAGGCCGATTTCCACCGGCAGGTCGAACACCAGGGTCAGGTCCGGGCGCAAATCGCCCTGAACGAAACTCTCCAGGGTGGCAATGCGCTCCAGCGACAGGCCGCGACCGCCGCCCTGGTAGGCGTAGGTGGCATCGGTAAAACGGTCGCACAGCACCACCGCACCACGGGCCAGGGCTGGGCGAATCACTTCGGCCAGGTGCTGGGCACGGGCGGCAAACACCAGCAGCAGTTCGGTGTCGGCGTCCATCTTCTCGTCGCTGGGGGCCAGCAGCAGCTCGCGGATTCGTTCGGCCAGCGGCGTGCCGCCCGGCTCGCGGGTCAACACGACATCCAGACCAGCACCGCGCAAATGCTCGGCGAGGTACTCGCGGTTGGTGCTCTTGCCCGCGCCTTCGGGACCTTCCAGGGTGATAAACAAGCCGCTCACAGGCAGTCCTTACAGTGGGTCATTGCGGGGAGGCCGTTTCGCTGGCCGGCGCCGCTTGCTCGGGCGCCGGCTCAGGGCTGACGTCCGGCGATTGCGGCGCCGTCGGCTTGGCCTCGGGTTCAGGTTCGGTAACCGGGGCCGGGCTCGAACGGTAGTCGGCACGGCGCTTGATCTGGTACTCGCGCACGGCCGAATTGTGCGCATCGAGGTCATCGGAAAACACATGGCTGCCATCACCACGGGCCACGAAATACAGGCTGCTGCCCGGCGTCGGGTTCAACGCGGCATGAATGGCTTCGCGGCCGACCATGGCAATCGGCGTCGGTGGCAGGCCGGCGTTGGTGTAGGTGTTGTACGGCGTCGGCTCGCGCAGGTCGGCGCGGGTTATCTTGCCGTTGTAGCGCTCGCCCATGCCGTAGATCACAGTCGGGTCGGTCTGCAGCAGCATGCCGATGCGCATGCGCCGCACGAACACACCGGCAATCTGCCCGCGCTCCTGCGGCACACCGGTTTCCTTCTCGACCAGCGACGCCATGATCAGCGCCTGGTACGGGTCACGATACGGCACGTCGCTGGAACGCTCAGCCCATTCCTTGGCCAGCACTTCTTCCAGGCGCGCGTAGGCCTGCTGCAGGAACTCGACATCGCTCATGCCGCGCACGAAACGGTAGGTATCCGGGAAGAACCGCCCTTCGGGGAACACGCCCGGATGGCCAAGCTTGTCCATGACCTCGGCATCACTCAGGCCGTCGATGGTTTTCTTGATCTTCTCGTGCTTGGCCAGCGCCGCACGCACCTGGCGGAAGTTCCAGCCCTCGACCAGGGTCAGGGTGTACTGCACCACATCACCGCGACGCCAGACCTCGAACAGGTCGCGCACGGTCATGCCCGGGGTCATGCGGTATTCGCCGGTGTGCAGCGGCACGCCAGCCATGTTGAAGCGCCAGTACAGGCGCAGCCAGAAGGCGTCTTCCAGCACACCGTCGTTCTGCATGCGATAGAACATGCGGTTGGGGGTGGTACCGGTGGGCACGTCGAGCAACCGCTCCTGGGACACGTGCAGGGTCTGCTCCAGCGCCGATTTCACCTTCCAGGCCGAATAGCCCAACATCAGGCCGGCCAGGATCAAGCCGATCTCCAGCAGCACCAAGAATTTACGTCTCACAAATCAGGCATCCAGTAGCGTACGGGCAATGGCCTGCAGTTTACGGGTGAGCGGCCCCGGCGGCCAGTTCAGCGATGTAAAAGCCTGTACCGGCCAGATGCCGTAGACGCTGTTGCAGACAAACACTTCGTCGGCCTGCTGCAGGTCCTGCAGGCTCAGATCGGTAATCTGCACAGGAATTGCAGCGCTCCTGGCATGGCCGAGCAAGGCTGCGCGCATCACCCCGGCCACGCCACAGCGGCTCAGGTCGGCGGTCAGCAGCTGGCCGTCACGCACCAGGAACAGGTTGCTATACACCCCTTCGATGATGCGCCCGGAAACATCGCGCATCAAACCTTCGGCGTGCTCGGCATCCTGCCACTCGGCACGGGCCAGCACTTGCTCGAGGCGATTGAGGTGTTTCAGACCAGCCAGCAAAGGCTGTTCGGCCAGACGTGTCTGGCAGTCGAACAGGCGAACGCCGTGCTCGGCATGCTCTGAAGGATAAGTGGGCAAGGGATTGCCCTGGAGGATACGCCGTGGCGCCACGCCAGCGGCCGGCGCATAGCCGCGCTGGCTGTCGCCACGGGTAACGATAAGCTTGAGCACGCCGTCACCCAGCAAGCTGGCATAACGGCATAACTCGTCGCGAACCAGGCCGTGATCGGCGCTGATCGCAAGGCGCTGGCAACCCAGCGCCAAGCGCTCGAGGTGGTACTCGAGCAACGATGGCCGACCGGCACGCACGGCGATGGTCTCGAACAGACCATCGCCATAGGCCAGCCCCCGGCTTTGCAACGTCAGTGCATCTGCCGGCAGGCCATCGACCCAACTGCGCATCAGCCGGCGAACCGGCGGAACACCAGCGAGCCGTTGGTGCCACCAAAACCGAAGGAGTTGGACAGCACCACCTCGATCGGCATGTTACGCGCCTGGTGCGGCACGAAGTCGAGGTCACAACCTTCGCTCGGCTCATCCAGGTTGATGGTCGGCGGCGCCACCTGGCTATTGATCGACAGCACGCTGAAGATCGCCTCGACTGCACCGGCAGCGCCTAGCAGGTGACCTGTCATCGACTTGGTCGAGCTGATCGCGAGCTTGTAGGCGTGATCGCCGAACACCGATTTGATCGCCGAGGCTTCTGCCAGGTCGCCGGCCGGCGTCGAGGTACCATGGGCGTTGATGTAATCGACGTCGCTGGCGTTCAGGCCGGCATCGCGCAGGGCGTTGGCCATGCAGCGCGCAGCACCGCTGCCGTCTTCTGGCGGCGAGGTCATGTGGTAGGCATCGCCACTCATGCCAAAGCCAACCAGCTCGGCATAGATGGTCGCGCCACGGGCCTTGGCGTGCTCGAGCTCTTCAAGCACCAGCGCACCGGCACCGTCAGCGAGGACGAAGCCGTCACGGCCCTGGTCCCACGGGCGGCTGGCACGGGTCGGGTCGTCGTTGCGGGTCGACAGCGCCCGCGACGCACCGAAACCACCCATGCCCAGGCCACAGGCGGCCATTTCCGCACCGCCGGCGATCATCACGTCGGCTTCACCGAAGGCAATGTTGCGCGCGGCCATGCCGATACAGTGGGTACCGGTGGTGCAGGCGGTGGAAATAGCGTAGTTAGGCCCCTGTACACCCAGGTGGATCGACAGGAAACCGGAAATCATGTTGATGATCGAACCCGGCACGAAGAATGGCGAAATGCGCCGCGGGCCCTGGTCATGCAAGGTCCGGCTGGTTTCTTCGATGTTGGTCAGTCCACCGATACCCGAGCCCATGGCCACGCCAATGCGCTCGCGGTTGGCATCGGTCACTTCCAGGCCGGCATTACGCACTGCCTGAAAACCGGCTGCCAGGCCGTACTGAATGAACAGATCGAGCTTGCGGGCTTCCTTGACCGACAGGTACTGCTCGACTTCAAAGCCCTTTACCGAGCCGCCAAAACGGGTGGAGTAGGCAGACAGGTCAGTATGCTCGATCAGACCTATGCCACTGCGGCCAGCCAGAATGCCCTGCCAACTGCTCGGCACATCCGTACCCAGTGGCGACAGCATACCCATACCGGTGACCACGACGCGTCTACGCGACACAGCACTCTCCTTATTCAATTGACTACATCTCTTGTAAAGAAAAAACCGCACGCCGGCGAAGGCAGTGCGGTTTTTCCATGACAAGAAGCGACGACTACAACGTCTTAGGCCTGGTGGCTGGTGACGTAGTCGATAGCAGCTTGAACAGTAGTGATCTTCTCGGCTTCTTCGTCAGGGATTTCGGTCTCGAATTCCTCTTCCAGAGCCATCACCAGCTCAACGGTGTCAAGGGAATCGGCACCCAGATCTTCGACGAAGGAAGCAGTGTTCACTACTTCTTCTTCTTTAACGCCCAGTTGCTCGGCGACGATTTTCTTGACGCGTTCTTCGATGGTGCTCATACCTTGTTTTCACTCCTAATGGACATATGTCAGGCAGCTGGCCGGTGTGTAAGTGTATAGAAAGACGTCTGCTTTTCAAGCGCAACACGCCTTGCAAGACCACACCTGCCAACCGACTAGAATCTGGTTGCAGCTTTATAACGGATTTTAGACAGCTCGTATGACATTTTTTTGAAGCAATCCGTCACATTCAATTTTACATGTACATGCCGCCGTTGACCGGAATGGTCGCGCCGGTGACATAGCCTGCACCTTCGGAGGCCAGGAAAGCCACCACATTGGCGATCTCCTGAGCCTGGCCCAGACGCCCCAGCGGGATCTGGGTCTGCAGCGCTTCACGCTGAGCTTCAGGCAGCTCGCGGGTCATGTCGGTGTCGATGAAGCCCGGGGTCACCGAGTTGACGGTGATCGCGCGGGAGCCGACTTCACGCGCCAGGGCGCGGCTGAAGCCTTCCAGGCCCGCCTTGGCAGCAGCATAGTTTACCTGGCCGACGTTACCCATGGCACCGACCACCGAGCCGATGCTGATGATACGACCCCAGCGTGCCTTGGTCATGCCGCGCAGCACGCCCTTGGACAGACGGTAAAGGCTGTTCAGGTTGGTGTCGATGACGTCGAACCACTCGTCGTCCTTCATGCGCAGCATGAGGTTGTCGCGGGTGATGCCGGCGTTGTTGACCAGGATGGTCGGCGCGCCGAACTGCTCCTGGATCTTGGCCAGGGTGGCGGTGACCGACTCGTCGCTGGTCACGTTCAGCTCAAGGCCGGTACCAGTGATGCCGTGCTCCTTGAGGGTCGCGGCGATACGCTCGGCGCCCGAAGCGGAGGTAGCGGTACCGATCACGGTAGCGCCCAGACGGCCCAGTTCCAGGGCGATAGCCTGGCCGATACCACGGCTGGCGCCGGTAACCAGGGCAACTTTACCTTGCAGGCTCATGCAAGCTTCTCCTAAATCAGGCCAGCGCCGCACGAGTGGCGGCGACGGCATCTGGGGTATTGAGGTTGTAGGTGGTCACGCCCTCGGCGCAACGCTTGTTCAGGCCGGCCAGAACCTTGCCTGGACCGCATTCGACCAGGTTTACCGCGCCATTGGCGGCCAGGGTCTGTACGCACTCGACCCAGCGTACCGGCTTGTATAGCTGCTCCAGCAGGTCGCGCTTGAGGGTGTCGAGGTCAGCGGCTACGGCAGCGCTGACGTTTTGCACCAGCGGGATCTGCGGGGCCTGCCAGTCGATGGCATTGACCGATTCGGCGAAGCGCTCGGCGGCCGGGCGCATCAGCTCACAGTGCGACGGCACGCTGACCGGCAGCGGCAGTGCACGCTTGGCGCCAGCGGCCTTGCAGGCTTCCATGGCGCGCTCGACAGCAGCCTTGGCGCCAGCGATCACAACCTGGCCTGGCGAGTTGAAATTGACTGCGCTGACCACTTCGCCCTTGGCAGCTTGTGCACAGATATCCGCGACCACGGCGTCGTCCAGGCCAAGGATCGCAGCCATCGCGCCCTGCCCGGCTGGTACAGCCTCTTGCATGAGCTCGCCGCGGCGCTTGACCAGCTTCACGGCGTCACCCAGGCTCAGGCTGCCAGCGGCGACCAGGGCACTGTATTCGCCCAGGCTGTGACCGGAAACGAACGCCGGACGCGCGCCGCCCTCGGCCAGCCACAGGCGCCACAAGGCGATCGAAGCGGTGAGAATGGCCGGCTGGGTTTTGTCGGTTTGGTTGAGTTGCTCTTCCGGACCGTTCTGGGTCAGCGCCCAGAGGTCATAGCCCAGAGCCTCGGAGGCCTCACGGAAGGTATCAATGACCAGCGGATACTGGGCGCCCAGCTCGGCGAGCATGCCGAGGGACTGCGAACCTTGACCGGGAAAGACAAATGCGAGGGATGCAGACATTGAACAAGCCCCTAGTGATCTTGTCGTCGGAAATAAAGCGCCCAGCACCAGGCTGAGCACAAGAAACTGAAGAGTTGGATGGTAACGAGGACCAAGCGGTCACATTTAACCACTTCCTGAGGCATATGCCTAAAGCAACAGGTCTTCCAGGCGCCCGTGCAAACGTTGCGGCAGGTTCTCCTGGATCTCGATCAGCGCCCGCTGAATGGCGCTCTGAAAGCCTTGCACGCCGGCAGAGCCATGACTTTTGATGACGATACCCTGCAGGCCGAGAAAACTTGCGCCATTATGTCGCGCCGGCGCCAGGTCAGCCTGCAGGCGGCGCAGCAGTGGCATGGCCACGGCGCCGGCCAGACGCGCGCCGAGCCCACCCTTGAACAGCGCCTCGATACGCGCGCCGATCATCGTCGCCAGGCCCTCGCTGGACTTGAGCAGGATGTTGCCGACAAAGCCGTCGCACACCACTACGTCCGCCTCGCCACGGTACAAGCCGTCACCTTCGACGAAACCGATGTAGTTCAGGCCGCGGGCATTCTGCAGCAGACTGGCCGCAAGTTTGACTTGCTGGTTGCCCTTGATGTCTTCGGTGCCGACGTTGAGCAAGGCCACACGCGGGCGCAAGATACCCAGGGCCTGGGCGGCCACCGAGCCCATCACGGCAAACTGATAGAGGTTTTCTGCGCTGCAGTCGACATTGGCACCCAGGTCGAGCAACTGGCAGTAACCGGTCTGGGTGGGGATGGCGGCAACCATGGCCGGGCGATCGATGCCGGGCAGGGTTTTCAATACATAGCGCGACAGCGCCATCAGCGCACCGGTGTTGCCGGCACTGACGCAGGCCTGAACCTTGCCATCACGCAATAATTCGAGGGCCACGCGCATGGACGAATCGGGCTTGCTGCGCAACGCCTGGGACGGCCGCTCGTCCATGCCGATCACTTCGCTGGCGGCCACGATTTGCAGGCGCGCGCGATCCGCTGCCGACTGGCCAGCGATCAGATCTTCAAGGAGGGAGGGTTGACCGACGAGGGTCAGGTGCAGCGAGGGGGTAGCCGACAGGCAAGCAATACTCGCCTGAACAATGCTGCGGGGACCGAAGTCCCCGCCCATTGCGTCAATCGCGATGATCTGAGCGGACAAGGATTACTCGTCAGCGCCCTTGTCGATCACTTTACGACCACGGTATACGCCTTCTGGCGATACGTGGTGACGCAGGTGCACTTCACCAGTGGTTTTCTCTACGGACAGAGCGTTTTCCGAGAGAGCGTCGTGCGAACGGCGCATGTCACGGGCAGAGCGGGATTTTTTGTTCTGCTGAACAGCCATAATTGATTAACTCCTAAACGTTTGGGTCACGCTTTAACTGCGCCAATACACTGAACGGGTTGGACCGTGTTACCTCGTCCTTGCTCGGTTCGGGCTCATCGGCGCCCGCCGGCTGCTGGCATTCTTCCGGATGATGAGCAGGCACGATAGGCAAGGCGAGCAGAAGCTCTTCCTCGACCAAGGCCTGCAGATCCAAAGGATCTTCGCCCAGTTCCAGCACGTCATAACCTTTCGGCAACGACTGGGTATTCGCACCCTCCTTCACCACGGCGTAAGTACATTCGCTGTGGATCGGCAGGGTGACCAGCTCAAGACAACGCTGGCAAACCATCTTGACCTCGACGCTCAGGTCGGTGTGGATAACCACAGCCTTCTGCTCGTCGCGTTCAAAATCGAATTTAGCCTGCACCGTACCGACAGTGTCGGAAAGCGGGTCGCAGAGTCTCTCCAAATCGGCGAGCTGCAGTGTTCCTTCGAGGGAAACACCACGATCGGCCAATTTGCGCGGGTCAACGTGAGGTGGAATCGGGTCATTCAACATAGGCGCAGCATTCTAGGGATGACCCCCGCCCCTGTCAAAGGAAATTCGGCTCCGTTCAGCATGTTAGAATCGTTTCACCTGTTCAGGAGTCTATCATGCTGCCTTTATTACTGGCTTCCAGCTCACCCTACCGGCGCGAACTGCTCGAACGACTGCGCCTGCCATTCAGCTGGGCCTCGCCAGATATCGACGAACAACGCCTGGATGAAGAACCCGCCGTTGACCTGGTCAAGCGCCTGGCCAAAGAGAAAGCCCGGGCCCTGGCCGACAGCCATCCCGGACACCTGATCATCGGCTCCGACCAGGTCGCCGTGCTCGGCGAGCAGATCCTCGGCAAACCTCACAACTTCGAACGCGCCTGCGAGCAACTACTGGCGGCCAGCGGCAACCATGTAACCTTCCTCACCGGCCTGGCACTGCTCAACAGCGCCAGCGGCCACTGCCAGGTCGACTGCGTGCCGTTCACGGTGAACATGCGCGACCTGGACCTGCCGCGCATTGAGCGCTACCTGCGCGCCGAACAGCCCTACGACTGCGCCGGCAGCTTCAAGGCCGAGGGCCTTGGGGTCAGCCTGTTCCAGAGCACCCACGGAGTGGATGCCACCAGCCTGATCGGCCTGCCGCTGATTCGCCTGGTTGATATGCTGCTGGCCGAAGGCGCGAGCCTACCCTGACACACACAAAAAAGCCGACCTCGAAGGTCGGCTTTTTCAATGCATCAGGCAATCAACGCAGCGATGGCCCCTGAAAGCCCATCCACATCGCCAGATGCTCAGCCACACTGGCACCCAGGCGCTTGGAGAAGCGGTCGAACGGCGACTCTTCGACGGTGAAGTCAACCAGCTCCTTTTCCCCTACCACCTCGCGCGCCACGTAACCGGCGCTGCCCAGGCCATCTACCAGACCCAGGGCCAGGGCTTGCTCACCCGACCAGATCAGACCACTGAACAACTCAGGGTGCTCCTTGTCCTTGAGGCGCTCGCCACGGCCCTGCTTGACGCTGGCAATGAACTGCTTGTGGGTGGTTTCCAGCACACCCTGCCAGAACGCTGTCTCTTCAGGCTTTTGCGGCTGGAACGGGTCCAGGAAGGCTTTGTGCTCACCGGCGGTATAGGTACGACGCTCGACACCAAGCTTTTCCATGGTGCCGACGAAGCCGTAACCGGCCGCCGTCACACCGATGGAGCCCACCAGGCTTGCCTTGTCGGCGTAGATCTGGTCGGCAGCACTGGCGATGTAGTAAGCCCCGGAAGCACCCAGGTCGCTGATCACCGCGTACAGCTTGATCGCCGGATACTCGGCGCGCAGGCGGCGGATTTCATCGTAGATGTAACCCGACTGCACCGGACTGCCGCCCGGGCTATTGATACGCAGGATCACCGCCTTGGTTTTCGGGTCCTTGAACGCCTCGCGCAGACCGCTGACGATATTGTCGGCACTGGCGGGCTCCTGGTCGGCAATCATGCCGCGCACCTCGACCAGCGCGGTATGGCTGACGCTGCGCGAGGCCGCCTTGTCCATGTCCATCAATGGCGTAAACAAGGCAAGGATGCCGAACAGGTAAACAAAGGTCAGCAGCTTGAAAAATATTCCCCAGCGCCGCGCCCGACGCTGCTCCTGAACACCGGCCAGGAGGGTTTTCTCCAGCAGCTTCCAGCTCTTTCGATCTTCGTTGCTGTCGTTACTTTCGGCGCTGGGCGCCTTCCACTCGTCAGCCATGCTCACCTACCCTGGAATGTGCGGCTGCGGGCGCGCGGCGAAGCCAGGCCTGCAACTGCGAAAAATGATCGATACACACCTGCGGCCCGAAAGCACTCAAGGCCTCCAGCGACATGGCGCCGTAACCCACCGCAACCGAATGCATGCCGGCATTGCTGGCCATCAACAGGTCGAATGAAGAATCTCCGACCATCACCGCACGCTGCGGTTCGACCTGGCAATGGGCAAGGATCTCTTCGAGCATCTGCGGGTGCGGTTTGCCGCGACTTTCGTCGGCCGCCCGGGTGATGTCGAAATAATCTTCCCAACCATTGGCGCGCAACACCCGATCAAGCCCGCGCCGGGCCTTGCCGGTCGCCACCGCCAGGCGATAGCCCTCGGCCCGAAAGGCCTCCAGCGACTCGACCACGCCCTCGAACAACGGCGAAGGCTGGTCATCCAGGGCCATGTACACGTCGGCATAGTGCTGGCGGAACTGGACAACCTGCTCGGCATCCAGCTGCGGATACAACACGCTGATGGCCTCCGGCAACGCCAGGCCAATGATACCCTTGACCGCTTCGTCAGCGCAGGTGGCATAACCGGCGCGACCGGCAGCCAGGTGCATGGCCTGGACGATGCGGCCGATGGAGTCGGCGAGGGTGCCGTCCCAGTCGAAGATCAGCAGGTCGTAATCACGCTGCACTCAGGCGCTCCACGGTCTTGGCCCACATTTCATCCACCGGCGCCTCAAGCTTGAGCTCGCCGCCATCGGGCAGCGGCACGGTCAGGGCGTAGGCATGCAGGAACAGGCGTTTACCGCCCAGGTCGCGGATTTCACGAGTGAAGTCTTCATCGCCATACTTGCTGTCGCCGGCAATGCAATGCCCGGCGTGCAGGGCATGCACGCGAATCTGGTGGGTACGACCGGTGATCGGCCGCGCCTCGACAATGGTGGCGAACTCGCCGAAACGGCGCAGCACGCGGAACATCGTCAGCGCCTCCTTGCCTTCGTCATTAACCTCGACCATGCGCTCGCCGGAGCGCAGGTTGCTCTTGAGCAATGGGGCGTTGACCTGTTTCTTGGCGGTAGCCCAATGACCGCGGACCAGCGCCATGTAACGCTTGTCGACGCCGTCGCCACGCAGGGCGGCGTGCAGGTGACGCAACATGCTGCGCTTCTTGGCGATCATCAGCAGGCCGGAGGTATCGCGGTCCAGGCGGTGAACCAGCTCCAGCTCCTTGGCGTCCGGGCGCATCTGACGAAAGGCTTCGATCACACCGAAATTCAAGCCGCTGCCACCGTGCACGGCGATGCCGGCCGGCTTGTTGAGCACAATCAGGGCCTTGTCTTCATAGACGATGGCCGCCTCAAGACGCTGAAGCAAACCCTGGGCCACCGGCACCGGCTCGTCGCGCTCGGGCAGACGAACGGGCGGCACGCGCACGATGTCGCCCGCTTGCAGCTTGTACTCGGGCTTGATCCGGCCCTTGTTCACACGCACTTCACCTTTACGCAAAATGCGGTAAATCAAGGTCTTGGGAACACCCTTGAGCGCGGTGATGAGGAAATTATCGATTCGTTGGCCGGCAAGTTCCGGCGCGACCTCGATCAGCTGGACGCCGGAGGTCGGAGGGGCAGTAGTCGTCATTTGCCAATCATAACAATTTTTTATGGATTTGAAGCACTTAATGATTGCTGCTATAGTCGCGAACGCCGCCAAAAGCGGCTGGCCAGCGGACTCACGGCTTACAGCCGGCCCTGACCGACGCAATTCTCGAGGACGCGAGGCCGTCCGACGGGGCTTTCGCCAGTTTACAGAAATGCCTGGAATCGCCACCAGCGCCGCGCAGAGAAGACCGATAAAAAACTACAAGAGCGGTATTTCACCCTCCCCCACGTTTTTTTCGCTGCCACTCTGTCAGTGCCGTCAATTTCACGCAGTCATGGCGACGGCTTCGGAAATACCAGCCTTGGACATAAAAGGCGCGGGCTCCCGTATGGAGCTGGCGAAAATGCAACCCGTTGCGGATTCAGCGCGCGGCAGCACCCGAATTATCAGGGATACGTGTAGGGTGGAGATGCACAACCGTCGGACCGTGTAGTACTGCGTCCAGTCCACCGGCCAATTGGCCAGGCGACCGGACCCGGTCTTGATCAAGATGCCCCACGGGCGTCCACGGCCGAAGGCTGATTCCTCCTCCTGACTGAGTGCATTTGACACCACAGCAAGCAGGACGCGTCGTCGCGACTTCGGCAGTACTGGGTGACCAGTCGGACTCGAAAGTTGCTGGACACGGGGGTGGCCCGCCACCCCTTGCGCACCTGACACAGACCGTGAGAAGTCGTGTGTGCCGAACGCCGTTTCCGGCAGCCCGGAAACCGACGGTATTACATGAAAAGAATGCTGATTAACGCGACTCAACCCGAAGAGTTGCGTGTAGCTCTGGTGGACGGCCAACGTCTCTACGACCTGGACATCGAGTCCGGCGCGCGTGAGCAGAAAAAGGCCAACATCTACAAAGGCCGGATCACCCGGATCGAACCTAGCCTGGAAGCCGCTTTCGTCGACTTCGGCTCCGAGCGTCACGGCTTCCTGCCGTTGAAAGAAATCTCCCGCGAATACTTCAAGAAGTCGCCCGAAGGCCGGGTGAACATCAAGGAAGTGCTCAGCGAAGGCCAGGAAGTCATCGTCCAGGTCGAGAAAGAAGAGCGCGGCAACAAGGGCGCAGCCCTGACCACCTTCATCAGCCTGGCCGGCCGTTACCTGGTGCTGATGCCAAACAACCCGCGTGCCGGCGGCATCTCCCGTCGCATCGAAGGCGAAGAGCGCAACGAACTGCGCGAAGCCCTCAACGGCCTGGTCGCCCCTGCCGACATGGGCCTGATCGTGCGCACTGCCGGCCTTGGCCGCAGCAGCGAAGAAATGCAGTGGGACCTCGACTACCTGCTGCAGCTGTGGACTGCGATCAAGGAAGCTTCCCAGGACCGCGCCGCGCCATTCCTGATCTACCAGGAAAGCAACGTCATCATCCGCGCCATCCGTGACTACCTGCGTCAGGACATCGGCGAAGTACTGATCGACAGCATCGACGCCCAGGAAGAAGCCCTGACCTTCATCCGCCAGGTCATGCCGCAGTACGCCAGCAAGATCAAGCTGTATGAAGACAGCGTTCCGCTGTTCAACCGTTTCCAGATCGAAAGCCAGATCGAGACCGCTTTCCAGCGCGTCGTCGACCTGCCGTCCGGCGGTTCGATCGTCATCGACCCGACCGAGGCCCTGGTCTCCATCGACATCAACTCGGCGCGCGCCACCAAAGGCAGCGACATCGAGGAAACCGCGCTGCAGACCAACCTGGAAGCGGCTGAGGAAATCGCCCGCCAGCTGCGCCTGCGTGATATCGGCGGCCTGATCGTGATCGACTTCATCGACATGACCCCAGCCAAGAACCAGCGCGCCGTGGAAGAAAAAGTCCGCGAATGCCTGGAAGCCGACCGTGCCCGCGTACAGGTTGGCCGCATCTCGCGCTTCGGCCTGCTGGAAATGTCCCGCCAACGCCTGCGCCCTTCGCTGGGTGAAAGCAGCGGCATCGTCTGCCCGCGCTGCAGCGGCACCGGCATCATCCGTGACGTCGAATCGCTGTCGCTGGCCATCCTGCGCCTGATCGAAGAAGAAGCCCTGAAAGACCGCACCGCCGAAGTCCGCGCGCAAGTGCCGATTCCGGTTGCCGCTTTCCTGCTCAACGAAAAACGCAATTCGATCACCAAGATCGAGCTGCGCACCCGGGCCCGTATCGTTATTCTGCCGAACGATCACCTGGAAACCCCGCATTTCGAAGTCCAGCGCTTGCGCGACGACAGCCCGGAAGCCCAGAGCGGCCAATCCAGCTACGAAATCGCAGCCACCGAAACCGAAGAAGCCCAGCCGGCTGCCGCCACCCGCACCCTGGTGCGCCAGGAAGCCGCGGTCAAGACCGCTCCGGCCCGCGCCAACGCTCCGGTACCTGTCGAAGCGGCCGCACCAGCCGCTGCTCCAGCCCAGGCTCCCGAGCCAAGCCTGTTCAAAGGTCTGGTGAAGTCGCTGGTCAGCCTGTTCGCCGGCAAGGACGAACCTGCCGCCGCAGCACCTGTGGTTACCGAGAAGCCTGCCAGCGAGCGCCCGCAGCGCAACGAAGAGCGCCGCAACGGTCGCCAGCAGAGCCGCAACCGCAACGGCCGTCGCGATGAAGACCGCAAACCGCGTGAGGAGCGTGCCGAGCGCGCCCCACGTGAAGAGCGCCAGCCACGCGAAGCCCGCGAAGAGGCACCGGCCCGCGAAGAACGCGCACCACGTCAGCCGCGTGAAGAGCGTCAAGCTCGCGCACCACGTGAAGAACGCCGCTCCCGTGAAGATCGCCCAGTCCGCGAACTGCGCGAGCCACTGGACGCCGCCACCCCGGCCGTACGCGAAGAACGCCCTGAGCGCGCCCCGCGCGAAGAGCGCCAGCCTCGTGAAGAGCGTGCTCCACGCGAAGAACGCGCCCCACGTGAAGAGCGCGCCCCGCGCGAAGAACGTGCGCCGCGTGAAGAGCGTACCCCACGTGAAGAGCGCCAACCACGCCCGCCGCGTGAAGAGCGCCAGCCGCGTCCAGCCGAACAGGCTGCTGAAGCTGCAGACGAGCAACTGCCGAACGAAGAACTGCTGCAGGATGACAACCAGGAAGGCACCGAAGGCGAACGCCCTCGCCGCCGCTCCCGTGGCCAGCGTCGTCGCAGCAACCGTCGTGAGCGTCAACGCGATGCCAATGGCAACCTGGTAGAAGGTTCGGAAGACGGCAGCGACGAGCAGCCTCAAGCCACCGAGCTGGGTGCTGAACTGGCTGCTGGCCTGGCCGTGACCGCTGCCGTTGCTACCAGCAACATCAGCGCCGCTGCCGAAGCAGAAGCCAACCAGCAGGCTGAACGCGCCACTGCTGCTGTCGAAGAGCAGGCAGTTGTTGAAGTTGCTGCCAGCGAAGCCGTCGTCGAAGCTCCTCAGCCAGTGGTTGAAGTCGCCGAAGTGGCCCAAGTAACTGAAGTAACTGAAGTGGCAGAAGCCGCTCAAGTTGCTGAAGCTGCCGAAGTCGCTGCCGTACCGGTTGTCGAGCAACCCTTCACTGCCCCGGTCGAAACAGCGCAAGCCGTAGAGGCCAGCATTGCACCAGTGGTCGAAGCCCCTGTTGCCGCACCCGCTGAAGTCGTCGAGCCGGTTGCTGCAGTCGAGCCAGAGCCTGAAGTCCAGGCCCCTGTGGTGGCCGAGCCGGTAGTTGCTGAAGTGATCGAAACGGTCGAAGCGCCTGCGCCAGTAGTTGCCGAGCCAGCCCCGGCTGAAGAGCCTGCTGCCGAAGCCCCGGCCAGCGCCCTGACCAGCAACGGTCGCGCGCCGAACGATCCACGTGAAGTACGCCGTCGCAAGCGTGAAGCTGAAGCTGCCGCAGCCGCCGCTGCAGCGGCCGCCGCCGAAGCCAGCGCTGCTGTAGTCGCTGAAGAGGCGCCTGCTGCACCGGCTGAAGAAGCGGAAGTAGAGAAAGAAGAGCACAAACCGCTCGTCTGATCTTCAAGGCTGAAAAAAAGCCCCGCCAGGTAACTGGCGGGGCTTTTTTATGGTTCTTCACGGAATCCCGGGGGCTATGATTCTTGGGTTGGGTTGCGGGCTTATCCATTCGGTGTGGCGCCGCTGTTGGCCCCACACTGAATGGATAAACTCGCAGCCTCAACATCCCAACCCGGGATTCCGTGAAGAGCCTTTTTTATTGCCGTTGGGAGCGGTTAATAAAGGTTTGGCTCCATCTCCAGCTCAACCCCGAACCGCTCGAGGATATCGGCCTGGATTTTCTGCGCCAGTTGATGCAACTGCGCACCAGTCGCCTGGCCATAGTTGACCAGCACCAGCGACTGCAAACGATGCACCCCAGCATCGCCTTCGCGATGGCCCTTCCAGCCCGCCTGCTCGATCAACCAGCCGGCAGCCAGCTTGAACTGACCATCAGCCTGTGGATAAGCCACCAGCCCCGGATGCTGCAAACGGATCTTGTCGGCCAGAACCGCTGCCACCACCGGGTTCTTGAAGAAACTTCCGGCGTTGCCCAGCTCAACAGGGTCAGGCAGCTTTTCCCGACGGATACTGCAAATCGCATCACTGACATTTTGCGCAGTCGGCTGGCTGACGCCCTGCTCGTTCAGGCGCTGGCGCACGGGACCGTAGTCCAGATGAGCATGCATGACCCGGCTCAAGGCAAAGCGCACGCGCAGGATCAACCAGCGCCCCGGATTACGCTTGAACAAGCTGTCACGGTAGGCGAAGGCGCATTCTTCGAGGCTGAAATCGCGCAGCTCACCGGTCTGGCGGTCTAGCGCGGTGAGCCCGGCGAACACGTCCTTGATCTCGACGCCGTAAGCGCCAATGTTCTGCATCGGTGCAGCACCAACCGTGCCCGGAATCAGGCTGAGGTTCTCCAGCCCAGCCAGGCCCTGGGCCAGGCTCCATTGCACAAACGGGTGCCAGGGTTCGCCAGCTTCGGCCTCGACCACCACCCGCTTGCCGTCGTCAGACAGGATGCGCAGGCCACGGCTGGCCATGCGCAGTACCAGCGCCTGGATATCGGCGGTGAGCAACAAGTTGCTGCCACCGCCCACCACCAGCACCGGCACGCCCTGCTCAGCCGCTTGGGCCAGGGCCTGGCGCACCTCATCGTCGTTGTGGGCTTCGGTGAAAAACCGGGCCTTAACATCGATACCAAAGGTGTTATACGGCTTGAGCGATACCTGTTGCTGCCACTGCCCGCTCATAGACGGCCCTTGAGTTCGATGACCAGACGACTGCAGGCGATTTCGATCAAGTCGAGGACCTCTTCGAAATCCTGCTCGGCGCCATAGTAAGGATCCGGCACCTCATCCAGCGCACCGTCATAACGGCGCAGGAACAGGTCCAGCTCGGCTTTGGCCGTGGCCGGGCGCATGGCTTGCAGATGGCCAAGATTGCTCTTGTCCATGGCCAGGATCAGGTCGAAATCATTGAAGTGCGCGGCCTTGATTTGCTGCGCACGCTGCTGCGACAAGTCATAGCCACGCATGCGCGCGGTGCGGCAGGTACGGGTATCCGGCTGCTTGCCGACATGCCAGTCGCCAGTGCCGGCCGACGCCACTTCAATCTGCCCGGCCAGGCCTGCATCCTGCAATTGCTGACGCAGCACGCCTTCGGCGGTGGGCGAACGGCAGATATTGCCGAGGCACACGAACAGAACCCGCATCAGGCCTCCAGCAAGCGCCGTACGCGCTCCAGGTCTTCAGGGGTATCGACACCCACGGGTGGCGGATCGATAGCATCGGCGACGTGAATACGCACGCCATGCCAGAGCGCGCGCAGCTGCTCCAGCGATTCGGTCTTTTCCAGCCAGCACGGGCCCCAGGCGACGAAATCCTGCAGGAAACCGGCGCGATAGGCGTACATGCCAATGTGACGGCGGTACGGCACGCCTTGCGGCATCTGCTCACGGCTCTGGGCAAAGGCATCCCGCGCCCAGGGCAAGGGGGCACGGCTGAAGGTCAGGGCCAGGCCGTTGCAGTCGCTGACCACCTTGACGGCATTGGGGTTGAACAGTGCTTCGACGTCGCTGATCGGCTCAGCCAGGGTGGCGATGCCGGCCTCGGGATGGGCCGCCAGGTTGGCCGCCACCTGATCGATGATCACCGGCGGAATCAGCGGCTCGTCACCCTGCACGTTGACCACAATGGCATCGGCAGCCAGGCCCAGCTTGGCGGCAACTTCAGCCAGGCGGTCGGTACCGGAGTCATGGTCTTCACGGGTCATCAGCACTTCAGCGCCAAAGGCCTCGCAGACCTTGAAGATACCCGCATCATCGGTGGCGATTACCACACGGTTGGCGCTGCTTTTGCGAGCCTGTTCCCAGACGTGCTGGATCATCGGCTTGCCGGCAATCGGCAGCAACGGCTTGCCCGGCAAGCGCGTAGAGCGCAGCCGCGCCGGAATCACAACGGTAAAGGCCAGGCTCATTTGTCCAGACGCTCTTCATCGGTCAGGGTGCGCGCTTCGCTTTCGAGCATCACCGGGATGCCATCGCGGATCGGATAGGCCAGACCCGCGCCCTTGCTGATCAGCTCGGTCTTGTCGGCGCTGAGCTTGAGCGGGCCCTTGCAGATCGGGCAGGCAAGGATATCGAGCAGTTTGGTGTCCATGGAAATTCCTCAGGCCAGTGGCCGGAAAAAGAAACGAATCAGGAGGGCCGCGACCCGGGCAGCAAGCGTGCGAGCTGTGTGTCAAACCAGGCCTTAAAGGCCGGCGAAGGCACAGCATCGACCGCAAGGTACCACCAGTCGTCGGCAGCGAAGGCGCGGCATTTGACCGCGTCCTTCTCGGTCATGACCAAAGGCAGCGCAGGGCTGAAGCTCAAGGCCTGCTCGCTGTACTCGGCATGATCGGCAAAAGGGTGTGGCACAGGACGCCAGTTTAGCCCCTGCAAGGTCTTGAAGAAACGTTGCGGGTTGCCAATGCCGGCCACCGCGTGCATCGCCTGGCCTGGCTCAAAGAAGTCGAGGCCACGGCGCTCGCCACTGCGCAGGTTGACCAGTGCAGTAGGTTGCAGGGCAAAGGCAAAACCGTCTTCGCGGTCGGTCGTGGCGCCGTTGTAAAGCACCGCGTCGACGTCCTGCAGGCGTTCCACCGGCTCGCGCAAGGGGCCGGCCGGCAGGCAGCGGCGGTTACCCAGGCCACGGGCGGCATCGATCAACACCAGTTCCAGGTCGCGGGCCAGGCGGTAATGCTGCATGCCGTCATCACACAGGATCAGGTCCAGCGCCTCGCTGGCCAGCAACGCCTGAACCGCACGCGAACGGTCCGGGTCGATCATCAGCGGCACGCCGCTGCGCTGGACGATCAGTAACGGTTCATCACCCGCCTCGGCCGCGCTCTGCTCGGCACGCACGCGCCACGGCAGTTGCGGCGGCTTGGCACCATAACCACGGCTGACCACGCCAACGCGCAGGCCTTGCTGGCGGCAATGTTCGATCAGCCAGAGGATCATCGGCGTCTTGCCGGTGCCGCCAACAGTGATGTTGCCCACCACAATCACCGGCACCGGGGCGCGATAACTGGGGCTCTCGCCACTGAGAAAGCGCGCACGCTTGCGCCGCACGACGCGGCGGTAGAGGGCTTCGAGCGGACGCAGCAGGGCCAGGGCCGGATGCCCGGCGTACCAGGCATCGAGCAGGCGATCGGCAAAGGCCATCAGGGAGTCCCCTGAGCCGCCTCGACCGTGGTCATGCGCAACTGGCTGAAACCGAGCTTGCCGGCCGCATCCATGGCAGTCACCACCGCCTGGTGCGGGGTCTTGCCGTCGGCGCTGATCGACAACGGCAGTTTGGTATCACCTGCGGACTCCTGCTGCAGGGCTTCGGTCAGGGTCGCCAGGTCGCTCTTGGGCAACAGATGGTTGTTCACCGAGTAGACGCCGTCGGCGCTGATGGTGATGTCCAGTTGCTTGAGCTCCGAGTCGGGTGCCGGGGCGCCGCTGACCGACTCCGGCAACTCGACGCGCAACTGGGTTTCGCGGGTAAAGGTGGTAGTAACCACGAAAAACAGCAGCAGGATGAACACCACGTCGATCAGCGAGGCCAGGTTGATGTCCACGGTCTCCCGTGGCTTGCGCCGGAATTTCACGCCTTGCCCTCGGTGAGGTCGACATCACGGTCGCCCTGCACCACTTCGACCAGCTTGATCGCTTCCTGCTCCATGCCGACCACCAGTTCGTCGATACGGCGCTGCAGGAAACGGTGGAAGAATACCGCCGGAATACCGACCATCAGGCCGGCTGCGGTGGTGATCAGTGCCTTGGAAATACCGCCTGCCAGTACTGCGGCATTGGTAGTCATGCCGGTACCCATGAAGGCGCTGAAGATGTCGATCATGCCCAGCACGGTGCCGAGCAGGCCGAGCAGCGGCGCCATGGCGGCGATGGTGCCCAGGGCATTGATGTAACGCTCCAGCTCGTGAATGACCCGCGCTGCGGCCTCTTCGATGCATTCCTTCATGATCTCGCGGCCATGGCGCGAATTGGCCAGGCCTGCGGCGAGGATCTCGCCCAGCGACGAATCGGCGCGCAGGGCCTTGAGCTTGTCACTGGTGAGCTGTTTGTCCTTGATCCACACCCACACCTGGCCCAGCAGGTGCGGTGGCGTGACCCGGCTGGCGCGCAAGGTCCAGAGACGCTCGGCGACGATCGCCATGGCAGCGATGGAGCTCAGAATGATCGGCAGCATCATCCAGCCACCGGACTTGACCAATTCCCACACAGTAAGCATCCCCTCGAAAAAGTCCGCCACTTTACCATAGGACCCCAGGGGGCTCATCTGCCGAAGGTCGTCATCTGGGCTCACGCCAGAAACGCCGCTGGGCACGCAACCCTTCAGCCTCGCCGAATGTACCCAGGCGCAGGCGCAAGGCGCCGTGCTCGACATTGTCATAGGCCTGGATACCGTGCGTCCGATAGCGCGCCATCACCTCCGGGTGCGGATGCCCGAACGCGTTGTAGCGCCCGCGCGAAATCAGCACGCCGCGCGGGGCGGTAGCCTTTAACAAGGTCTCACTGGAGGAGCTGCGGCTGCCGTGATGGGGGGATTGCAACCAGTCTACTGTGGTTGCCTGCCAGTCCCGCGCCCAGGCCCGTTCGCCCCGGGCATCGAGATCGCCGGTGAGCAGCAGCTTTTCGCCATTTGCCTCAACCAGCAGCACACAGGAATCCTGGTTGCTGTCACCAGCGTCCTGCCACTGCCACAGTGAGAAATTCACCCCATCCCACTGCCAGCGTTCGCCGCTGCTGCACGGCTGCGCTTGAAGTACTTCGGGCAAGGCCGCAGCCTCGCCAGCCTGCACCCGAAGCACCGGCAAACCGCGCTGCACGGCGCGAGCGCCACCGGCGTGATCAGCGTCGGCGTGGCTGAGCAACATCAGGTCAAGTTTGCCCACCCCCAGCTTGCGCAAGCTGGGCAGCACCACGCGCTCGCCCAGATCGAAATCACCCATGGCCGGCCCCGCGTCATAGAGCATCGCGTGGTGCCGGGTGCGCAGCACAAAGGCCAGCCCCTGGCCGACATCCAGTTGCCAGACTTCCACCTGCCCCACCGGCACGCGCTCTCTGGGCGCGAACGCTGCCAGCAGCAGCAATGGCCAGCCCAGCACCCGCATGGGCATCCCGCGTGGCAACAGCAGCAGCAAAGCCCCCAGACACACTAGCAACCAGCCCCAGAACGGCAGCGGCGCAGGCAGCCAGGCCGGCCGCCATCCCGCCATTTCAGCCAGCAAACGGAACAAACCGTCGAGCAGGCCGCCGGCCAGCCAAAGCAGCCCCTCGCCCACCAGCGGCACGGGCAGCAACACAGTGCCAAGCAATGCCGTGGGCAATACCGCCAGGCTGATCCACGGTACGGCAAACAGGTTGACCAGCGGCGCGCTCAGGCTCACCGGCAAGCCTTGCGCCAGCAGTACCGGCAACAAGCCGATGGCGATCAACCACTGGGCGCGCCCCCAGGCCAGCCAGGGGTTCCAGGCGCCAAGGCGGCCGCTGAAGGTGAAGATCAGGACGGCCACGGCCATGAACGACAGCCAGAAGCCTGGCTGCAAGCTGGCCAACGGCTCCCACAGCAATACTGCATCAAGCGCCAGCAACAACGGCAGGCCAACGCCCAGGTGGCGAAAACGCAGGCGCCAGAGCAGCACCATGGCCAGCATCATGCACGCACGTTGCACCGGCACCTGAAATCCGGCCAGCAAGCCATAAGCCAGTGCTGCAAAAAAAGCCAGCGCGCAGGCCCAGGGCAGCCAGGGCAGTCGTTGCGGCCACCAGCCCAGGCGTGCCAGGCCGGCAATCACGGCGTACACCAGCCCGGCCAGCAGGCCCACATGCTGGCCGGAAATCACCAGCAAGTGCACCGTGCCGGTGTCCTGCAGCGCTTGCCAGTCCTGGCGCGCCAGCCCGCCGCCATCGCCCAGTATCAAGGCTACCAGCGCCGCCTCCCGGCCCTGGGCATCGACGCTCATCAAGCGCTGGCGCAAGCCATCCCGCCAAGCCGCAGTCGCCGGCTGCAGGCGTTCGCCGGCCTTGACGCTGCCGGTTGCGCCGATACGCCGGGCCAACAGGCTGGCCTCCTGGTCCGGGCCATGAGGATTGAGCAAGCCAGCGGGGCGTTTGAGGCTGACGGCCAAGCGCCAATCTTCACCGCTGTTGAGCGCCGGGCCGCCGAACCAGCTGAGCTGCATGCGCTTTGGCAACTGCCCGCGACGCGACGCGGCGTCGCTCAATTCGAACCTCACTGAGCGCGCGCCCTGCTCCGGCAAACCGGTGACCCGGCCTTCTATCCACAGGGTACGACCATCGAACTGCGCTGCCAGGCGCTCATCCAATGCCCATTGCGCCGAGACGCACGCCCAGCTCAGCCCCAACAGAAACAGCCCCACTGGCCACAGCCGCGAAGGCAGGCAGCAAAGTCCGGTAAACGCCAGCAGGACAAGTGTCCAGACGGACGGCAAAGCCGGCAGGAACCCGAGGCTGATCAGCCCGAGTGCAAGCGCCAACATCCCTGTGCGCATAAGCGTGAAGCTCCAGAAGTAAACCACCCCCTGAGGCTTAGATCAGTGACGGCGAGGTCTCGCTAAATAATTGTCACAAAGTCTGAACAAGGCATTTTTAGAATCCGTGCATACTGGCACCCTTCAGATTGCCGAGACCCCACATGCCGCGTCGTCTCTTCAAACGCTACATGCCCGATCCGACCAGCATCAGGGAACACAAATCCTTACGCTTTCTCGGCCGGCTGTTGCATGACCCCAACCTCTGGCACCTCAACCGGCATTCGGTTGCGCGCGCCATGGCCGTCGGACTGTTCGCCGCCTTCATTCCGATTCCGATGCAGATGCTGCTGGCCGCAAGCCTGGCGATCATGGTGCGCGGCAACATGCCAATCGCAGTCAGCCTGGTGTGGCTGACCAACCCGATCACCATGCCGCCGGTATTCTTCTGCACCTACCAGATGGGCGCCTGGCTGATGCAAATCCCGCCGCGCACCCTGCCTGAAGAACTGACCTTCGAGTGGATCACCGACCAGCTATCGACCCTGTGGCAGCCGTTCCTGCTGGGCTCGGTGGTGTGCGGCGTGTTGCTTGGCGCCCTCGCCTACTGCCTGACCATGCTCTACTGGCGCTGGTGGGTCGGCAGGCAGTGGCGCCGACGCAAGGTCAAGCAATCAGGTGCGCATTCCTCGCCCACTGACCAGTAACCGCGCACAGCCGATATACAGGACTGCCGTGGCGACCAGCATGAAGCTGATGGCGACGCCGATGCGGATATCCGACACCCCGAGAATGCCGTAGCGGAACGAGTTGACCATGTGCAGCACCGGGTTGGCCATCGACACGGTCTGCCAGAACGGCGGCAACAGGGTAATCGAGTAGAACACCCCGCCCAGGTAGGTCAGCGGTGTCAGCACGAAGGTCGGGATGATCGAGATGTCATCGAAGTTGCGAGCGAACACGGCGTTGATGAAGCCCAGCAACGAGAAGATCGTCGCCGTCAGCAACACCACGACAATGGTCACGCCCAGGTGATGGACCTGCAGGTCGGTGAAGAACAACGACAGCAAGGTGACAATCACCCCCACCGCCAAACCGCGCAACACACCGCCCAGGGTGTAGCCGACGAGGATGGTGTGCGGTGATACCGGCGACACCATCAGTTCCTCTATCGAACGCTGGAACTTGCTGCCAAAGAAGCTCGATACCACGTTGCCATAGGAGTTGGTGATCACCGACATCATGATCAGCCCCGGGACGATGTACTCCATATAGGTGAAGCCGCCCATGTCGCCGATCTGCCTGCCGATCAGGTTACCGAAGATCACGAAGTACAGGACCATGGTGATCGCCGGGGGCAGCAGGGTCTGCGGCCAGATCCGGGTAAAACGGCGTACTTCGCGGTAAACGATGGTATTGAGGGCGACCAGGTTGGCGCTCAGTTCCGAACTCATACCGCCACCTTTGCCAGGTTTTTCTCAACCAGGGACACGAACAGCTCCTCGAGACGATTGGTCTTGTTGCGCAGGCTCTGCACCTCGATGTTCTGCAACGCCAGTTGGCCGAACAGCGCGGTGATGCCCACTTCCTTGTCGACTTGCACTTCCAGGGTGTGCGGGGTGATCAAACGGCACGGGTACCCGACCAGGTTTGGCGCCTGGGGCAGGTCCTGCTTTAGATCGAGCAGGAAGGTCTCGACATGCAGCTTGCTGAGCAACGCGCGCATGCTGGTGTTCTCGACGATGGTGCCGTGGTCGATGATGCCGATGTGGCGGCACAGCTGCTCAGCCTCCTCCAGGTAATGGGTGGTGAGGATGATGGTGATGCCTTTCTGGTTGAGCTCGGTCAAAAAGCTCCACATCGAACGACGCAGCTCGATGTCGACGCCCGCGGTCGGCTCGTCGAGGATCAGCAGGCGCGGCTCGTGGATCAAGGCGCGGGCGATCATCAAGCGGCGCTTCATGCCGCCGGACAGCGAGCGCGACGGTACATCGCGCTTGTCCCACAGGCCGAGCTGGGTCAGGTACTGCTCGGCCCGCTCCTTGGCAACCTTGGCCGGGATACCGTAGTAACCGGCCTGGGTGACGACGATATCGAAGGTCTTTTCAAACTGGTTGAAGTTGAACTCTTGCGGCACCACGCCGATGCAGCGCTTGAGCGCGGCGGGCTGGCGATCGAGGTCGTGGCCAAAGATGTTGACGCTGCCGCTGGTCTTGTTGACCAGGGTCGAGAGGATGCCGATGGTGGTGGATTTGCCGGCGCCGTTGGGGCCGAGCAAGGCGAAGAAGTCACCTTCGGCGACATCCAGGTCAATGCCCTTGAGGGCCTGGAAACCGTTGCCGTAGGTTTTGGTTAGCTGCCTTATGGACAGAGCAGAACTCATAGCGGGTCGCGTACCAGTGTGGAAGGTTCTAGACGCGGCCGGGCAAAGCCGGCCGCAGTGAATATGAACATGGTGCTTGTGCAGACCGGACAAGTACAGTCATGAGTATCGATAATAACTATCAGATTGACCGCATTACCCGGCAACAGCCGATCAGGTCAGCGCCGACATTACCGCTGCCTGATAGGCCGGACGCTCCTGCAGGCGCTCATACCAGGCACGCAGGTGGCGCATCTCGGGGCGCTCGATGGGCATCTCGAACCAGGCGTAGGCAAAGCAGCCCAGGGGGATATCGCCCATGCCCAGGTTGTCTCCGGACAGGTAAGGCCTGTGCGCCAGGGCCTGGTCGGCGATCGACAGCAACTGCGCGCAGGTCTTGTGTGCGGCATTGATTGCCACCCAGTCCTGCTGCTCGGCAGGCGTGCGCAAAATGCCCCAGAACAACGGCCGGAACGGCGTAGCCAGGGAGGAAGTGACCCAGTCCATCCACTTGTCGGCCTCGGCACGCTTGCGCGCGTCCTGCTCATACCAACCCGACTCGCTGCCGTACTGCGCAGACAGGTAGCGCACAATGGCATTGGACTCCCACAGCACCAGGCCGTCGTCCTCGATCATCGGCACCAGGCCGTTGGGGTTCAGCGCCCGGTACTGCGGCTCGTTAACCAGGCCGAAGGCACCACCGGCATCGATCGACTCATACTCAAGACCAAGCTCTTCTGCGCACCATAATGCTTTCCTGACATTCGACGAGTTCTTCCTGCCCCAGATCTTGAGCATGTCGTTTCCCTGATGATTTGGCTGGTCGTCCAGTCTACTCCAGGCAATCGCGCTGGCAATCGTTTGGCTTGCAGGCGAACTCCTGAGGTCATGTCCTGTCACTGTTCAGACAAGCCGTTTAGCGGATGCGGTCTAAGCTTCGATGGATGGCGAAATGCCCCGATGTTTCACGGAGGAATTCCTATGTTGCTGTTGTGGTTAGTGGTCCTGGTGATCGGCGTGGCCTACCTGGCCCATCGTCGAATCGCCGCCCTGCCGGCGTTGGGCATCGTTGCCCTGTACCTGCTGGCGATGGGCATTTTCAGCCACGCCCCAGGCTGGCTGCTGACGATTTTCTGGCTGCTGCTGGCCGCAGTCGCCGCTCCCCTGCTGCTCCCGGATTTGCGCCGCAAAATGCTCACCGCGCCCTTGTTCGGCTGGTTCCAGCGCACCCTGCCGCCGATGTCGCAGACCGAACGCGAAGCCATCGACGCTGGCACCGTGTGGTGGGACGGCGAACTGTTCAGCGGCCGTCCGGACTGGAACACCTTGCTCGGCTACTCCAAAGCCGAACTTACCGAAGAAGAGCAGGCGTTCATCGATGGCCCTACCGAAGAACTCTGCGCCATGGTCAGCGACTGGCAGATCGGCCAGGACCTGGACCTGCCGCCTGCGGCCTGGGAGCACATCAAGAACCACGGCTTCTTTGCCCTGATCATTCCCAAGGAATACGGCGGCAAGGGCTTTTCGGCCTACGCCCACTCGCAGGTGGCGATGAAGCTGGCGACCCGCAGCGGCGACCTCGCCTCGACCGTGATGGTGCCCAATTCCCTCGGCCCGGCCGAACTGCTGCTGCACTACGGCACCGACGAGCAACGCAATCACTACCTGCCACGCCTGGCCCGTGGGGACGAGATCCCCTGCTTTGCCCTCACCGGCCCACTGGCTGGCTCCGATGCCGGGGCCATGCCCGATACCGGGGTTATCTGTAAAGGTCAGTGGCAAGGCGAAGAAGTCATTGGCCTGCGCCTGAACTGGGAAAAGCGTTACATCACCCTCGGCCCGGTCGCTACCCTGCTGGGCCTCGCGTTCAAGGCCTACGACCCCGAGCACCTGCTCGGCGATAAAGAAGAACTGGGCATTAGCCTCGCGCTGATTCCCACCGACACCCCCGGCGTCGAGATCGGCAAGCGTCACCTGCCCTTGGGCGCAGCCTTCATGAACGGCCCCAACAGCGGCAAGGACGTGTTCGTGCCGCTGGACTTTCTCATCGGCGGTCAGGACATGCTCGGCAAGGGCTGGATGATGCTGATGAATTGCCTGTCGGTGGGCCGTTCGATTTCCCTGCCGGCCGTGGGTACCGGCGCGGCCAAGTACACCAGCCTGGTCACCGGCCAGTACGCGCGCATCCGTGAGCAGTTCAATGTGCCGCTGGCGGCCTTCGAAGGTATCCAGGAATCTCTCGCCCGCATTGGCGGCAACGCCTTCCTGATGGACAGCGCGCGCCTGCTCACCGCCAAGGCCGTGGACCTGGGTGAAAAACCCTCGGTGCTGTCGGCGATTCTCAAGTACCACCTCACCGAACGCGGGCGCGAATGCATCCAGCACGCCATGGACGTGCACGGCGGCAAGGGCATCATCATGGGCCCGAACAACTACCTGGGGCGCAATTGGCAAGGCGCGCCGATCTTCATCACCGTCGAGGGCGCCAACATCCTCTCGCGCAACCTGATGATCTTCGGCCAGGGCGCGATTCGCTGCCATCCGTTCGTGCTCAAGGAGATGGCCCTGGCCGGTCGCGAGGATCACGACCAGGCGCTCAAGGAATTCGATCACCTGCTGATGCAGCATATTGGTTTTGCCGTAGGTAACGCCGCCAGCACCCTGGTGCTCGGCCTGGGCCTGGGCCATTTCGAGAAGGTCCCGGGCGACGCTTTGAGCCAAGGCTACTTCCGCGCCCTCAACCGCCAGGCCGCAGCCTTCGCCCTGCTTGCCGACCTGTGCATGATGCTCCTGGGCGGTGAGCTCAAACGCCGAGAGCGCCTGTCAGCCCGCCTGGGCGATGTTCTCAGCCACCTGTACCTGGGCTCGGCGGCGCTTAAGCGCTACTACGACCTGAACTCGCCCGAGCACCTGCGACCGCTGCTGCGTTGGGCCATGGAAGAGAGTCTCGGCCAGGCCGAAAAGGCCCTGGACCGCCTGCTCGACAATTTCCCCAACCGCTTCCTCGGCTGCGCCCTGCGCCTGGTGGTATTCCCCTTCGGCCGCCGGCATACCGGCCCAAGCGATGAACTGGACGCCGAGATTGCCGAACTGGTCGGCCGCGCCAAGGGCGACCCGGCCCTCGAGGAGCTGCTTGCCGGTTGTTATCGGCCGCAAGCAGACGGCGACCCGGTCGCCGCCCTGCAACAGGCCTACGATCAACTCAGCGCCGGCGAGCCGCTGCGCAAAAAACTGCACCAGGCCGTCAAGAGTGGTCAGGTTGCTCCCGCGCCGGGCGAGTCGCCAATCGACGCCGCCGTGCATGCCGGTGTACTGCAGGCTAACGAGGCGCAAAGCCTGCATGCCGCTGAGTCGGCACGCCGGCGGGTGATCGATGTCGATGCCTTTGACAAGGAGCAACTGCTACCGGCCGACGGCAAGATTCGCTAAGGGCCGGGACATCGGGCGCCGGGAGCCGTATACTCCCGCGCCCGTTTTTGCTCAAGAGGACTGCCCGCATGGCTACCGATCGCCTGGAATACCATCTCGCCCTGCTCACCCACCTGCGCACCATCCTGGTTGCCCTGGGCGAAGCCGAGCAGGTGCCGGAAGAAAGCCACGCGCTGTTTCTGGAGCGCTTCGACGATCTGATGCTGCAACTGCCCGTCGACCCGGAAAGTACCTATCTTGGCCAGGACCTGATGTGCCAGGTCATCCAGCGTTATCCACAGGTCGCGCACCTGGTACCGCGCGACCTGCTGTGGTTCTTTGGCGGCGACTGCCTGCACTTCATGCCGGAGAACGAACTGGACATGTACCAGGAACTGGAGGAGCGCCGCTTCGAGGCCGAGCAGAATGATGAACCCTTTGACTGGAACCAGGAAAAACAGCTGCTGAGCATGTCGGACGACGACAGCAAGCATTAAGCGATGAAGCTGCGCAGGGCTGACAACAGCCCTGCCGCCCACACACAGCGGCTAAAAAATCGAGACGAAAAAAAACGCCGTTCAAACGAACGGCGTTTCTTTATTTGGAGCGGGAAACGAGACTCGAACTCGCGACCCCGACCTTGGCAAGGTCGTGCTCTACCAACTGAGCTATTCCCGCAAATCTTGTAGCGACCGGCTGAACCGGCAAGAACAAGCACTAATGCCCTTGTTCCATCACTACAGCGTTATCAAACGCTGGAGCACCATATTTGGAGCGGGAAACGAGACTCGAACTCGCGACCCCGACCTTGGCAAGGTCGTGCTCTACCAACTGAGCTATTCCCGCAAAAATGGCGTCCCCTAGGGGACTCGAACCCCTGTTACCGCCGTGAAAGGGCGGTGTCCTAGGCCACTAGACGAAGGGGACTACGCCCGAAACATGCAATGCATGCTTCAGTTACCAACTCAAACCATGAAGATCTGACGCTGGGTTTTTACAAGCCCTGCCGTTAAGCAAAGCCTTTGTAAACTGGAGCGGGAAACGAGACTCGAACTCGCGACCCCGACCTTGGCAAGGTCGTGCTCTACCAACTGAGCTATTCCCGCATTGGCGTCCCCTAGGGGACTCGAACCCCTGTTACCGCCGTGAAAGGGCGGTGTCCTAGGCCACTAGACGAAGGGGACACACTACAACATTCACTCCCTGCTGCGTTTCGCTGTGTGCTTTACGCTGCAAGTGGCGCGCATTCTAGGGATGCTTTGATAAGCCGTCAACCCCTCTATATAAATTTATTTAAATCAATGACTTCCCGGCGCTTTGCAGCCTTCTGCCGGGGCAACGCGCGCCTGAGGCTTGGCGATTATTTTCTGACACCCTACCCGCCTTCGGCCCAGCAGCCACGGCAATCTACCAGCAAAAGGCCATCAAACGCCCCCGGCAACCGCCAAACAGCTCTATCCGGCTAAAAGCTTAGCCACTACACTCAAACAGTAAATCATCCTGTATGAGGCGTTAACGGTGACACCACTTCTGATCACCCTGCTTATAGTAGCGGGGATCGCGTTATTGATCGTGATCGGCTACCTGAACAACGTGGTCGAGAACAACAAGCTCGAGCGTGCCCGGCTGAAGATCGAGCTGGCCGAACGTTTGCGCCGTTGTGGCGAAATCACCGAAACCTTCCCTGGCCAGTTGATGACCCCGGCCCTGAAATTGCTGCTGACCCGCCTGGAGCTCAACCTCAACCAGCGCCAACTGGCCCTGGACAAGCACAGCCGCGACATCCGGGCACGGATCGCCGAACTCGAAGGGCTGATTGCCAAAGGTGAGGCGCTGCCGGTGAACAACCCGCCGATGCCGATCCAGACTGAAGCCCGGGCCAAGGATGTGCGCTTTTTACTGGAAGGCATGCACAACCAGATTACCCGCGCCGCCCAGGAAGGCTTCCTGCCGACCAACGAGGCCAAGTACTGGGTCAAGGAAATCCGCCACATCCTGGTGCTGCTGCACATCGAGTTCTTCAACAACCTCGGCCAGCAGGCGCTGCAACAGAACCAGCCGGGGCACGCTCGCCTGGCCTTCGAGCGTGGCGTGCAATACTTGCGCAAGCAGCCTGACCCGGCAATTTACCGCGAGCAGCTGGAATACATGGAGAAGCTGCTGGCCCGCGCCAATGCCCAGGTGCTGAGCCAACTGGAACCGGCCGAGGACGAAACCAACGCCCTGACCGAAGGCCTGAAGACCGACACCACCGAAGACTGGAAGAAGAAAGTCATCTACGACTGAGTTCTGGTTGACCCGATCGCCAGCAAGGCCGGCTCCCACAAGGTTGGTGTACATGGGAGCTGGCCTTGCCAGCGATCGAGCGCAAAGCGCTCGTCAGCAATCGGTCAAACGCAGAAAGATCCCCGCTAATCGCTCCAGCCCCGCCTGATCCACTTCACTGAAACGCGCCAGCTTCGGGCTGTCGAGGTCCAGCACGCCAATCAAACGCCCGGCCTTGACCAGCGGAATCACCAGCTCGCTGTTCGATGCGCTGTCGCAGGCAATGTGCCCGGCAAACGCGTGCACATCTTCCACCCGCTGGGTTTCCCGGCTGGCCGCAGCCGCCCCGCACACACCACGCCCGAACGGGATACGCACGCACGCCACCTGCCCCTGGAACGGCCCCAGCACCAGTTGCTCATTGCGATTGAGGTAGAAGCCGGCCCAGTTCAAGTCTTCGACCTGACTATAGAGAAACGCAGAAAACTGCGCGGCGTTGGCGATGAAGTCGCGCTCATCGGCAAGCAGGGCTTCCAGCTGTGCCGCCAGCAGGCCGTAGCCTTCAAGGCCGGCACCGGTAGCGTTGAGGTCGATCATGGTTTTTGCTCCAACAGTTTCAGCCCCACCCAATAACGGGCGAACTGGTAGGCACAACGGCCGTTACGGTTGCCGCGACCGGTTGCCCAGCGCACGGCGAGAATGTCCAGCTGCTCATCACGGCTCCAGACCAGCCCAGCGCGTTGCGCCAGCTGAGTAATCCAATGCTCGACAACGTTGAGGAAATGCTCCTGAGTGAAGGGGTAGAACGACAGCCACAGGCCGAAACGGTCAGACAAGGCAATCTTGTCCTCCACCGCTTCATTGGGATGCAGTTCACCGTCGACCATCTTCCAGTTTTCGTTGTCGCTCTGTTTTTCCGGCACCAGGTGGCGGCGGTTCGAGGTGGCATACAGCAGTACGTTGTCCGGCGCCTGTTCGAGCGAGCCGTCGAGCACGCTCTTGAGCACCCGGTAGTCGCCCTCTCCGGCTTCGAACGAGAGATCATCGCAAAACAGCACGAAGCGTTGCGGCAACTTCTGCAGTTGCTCGACCACACGCGGCAGGTCGGCCAGGTGATCGCGCTCGATTTCGATCAGGCGCAGGCCGGCTTCGGCATGCTCGGCCAACAGCGCGCGCACCAGCGACGACTTGCCGGTACCGCGTGATCCCCACAGCAGCGCGTGGTTGGCCGGCATGCCATCGAGGAACTGACGGGTGTTGCGCCCCAGCTGCTCACGCTGCTGATCGACACCGATCAGATCGGACAGGCGCATGTCGAGGCTGACTTCCAGCGGCAACAGATAGCCGCTGCGGCCATCGCGCTGCCAGCGCGCAGCCAGGCACTGCGACCAGTCAATGTTTGGCCGAGGTGCCGGCAACAAGGGTTCAAGACGCGCAAGTACGGTTTCGGCGCGTTCCAGAAAAGCATTCAAACGAGAGTCCACAAGAATTCCTCAAGACAGATGCAAGGACAAAAGCACAGCTGAATGTGTGACAGGGCGTGCCAGCAGCCGGGACTGATCGGCTATGCTTGCGCAGCGCACGGAACGTGAAACTGGCTCGGGACTCATGGATATCAAGTTCACCAATCGCCTGTCCTACAAGCAAGCCCGGCTGACGGTCCTGGTCGGCTTCATCCTGGGTACATTGCTCAGTCTCATCCAGATCGGTATCGATTATGCCAGTGAAGACGCCTCCATCAACCGCGAGATGCAGGCGTTACTGCAAATCAGCCATAACCCGGCCTCACGCATCGCCTACAACATCGATGCCGAGCTTGCCCAGGAACTGACCCGCGGCCTGCTGCAATCGCCGGCGATCACCCGCGCCTGGCTGATCGACAACAATGAAACCGTCCTCGCCGATGTTCAACGCCCACGCCAGGAAAGCAGTTACCGGCTGATCAGCGACTTCCTCTTCGGTGAGTCGCGCCAGTTCCAGGACCAACTGTTTCTCAGTCACATGCCCGACGAGTACCTGGGCACCCTGTACCTGGACGTCGACACCTTTGCCTTCGGCAGCCGCTTTCTCAAGCGCGCAGAGGTCACCCTGCTCAATGGTTTCGTGCGCAGCCTGGTCCTTACCGGGATTCTTCTCGCCCTGTTCTACATCATGCTGACCCAGCCGCTGGTACGGGTGATCAGCGCCCTGAGCAACAGCGACTCGCGCAACCCGGCACAGTCAAAACTGTCGTTCCCGCCAGGCCACGAGCACGACGAGATCGGCGTGCTGGTCAAGGTCGCCAATCAGCAGTTCGTCAGCATGGCCACCGAGATCCAGCAACGGCGCAACGCCGAGAACCGCCTGACCGACTACCTCAACGAACTGGAGAACATCGTCTCGGCGCGCACCAATGAGCTCAAGGCCAGCAATACCCGCCTCAGCCAGTCCAACGAAGAACTCGAAGACGCCCGGCGCCGCGCCCTGGACATGGCCCAGGCCCGGGCTGCCTTTCTGGCCAACATGAGCCATGAGATTCGCACCCCGCTCAATGGCCTGCTGGGGATGATCGCGCTGTCGCTGGACAGCCCGCTCAATGCCGAACAGCGCCAGCAACTGTCGATTGCCCACGACTCGGGCAAGGTGCTGGTCGAGCTGCTCAACGATATTCTCGACCTGTCCAAGTTCGATGCCGGGCAACTGGAGCTTGAACGCATTCCCTTCGACCTCGGTGCGCTGGTCGAAGACACCGCCAACCTGCTGTCGCAGAACGCGGCGCCGAGCGTAGAACTGACCTGCCTGATCGACCCGCAGTTTCCCTCGATGGTGCTCGGCGACCCCACCCGGGTCCGGCAAATTGTCAGCAACCTGCTGTCCAACGCCCTGAAGTTCACCCGCTTCGGCCGCGTCGATGTGCGCCTGAGTTGCTACGCCGGCGGCGTTCGCCTGGATGTCTGCGATACCGGCATCGGCATCCCCAGCGAAGCCCAGGTGCGGATCTTCCAGCCGTTCACCCAGGCCGGCGCCGGTATCACTCGCCAATATGGCGGCACCGGCCTGGGCCTGGCGTTGACCAACAACCTCTGCGAAGCCATGCAAGGGCGCCTGAGCATCAGCTCGGAAGCCGGTTTTGGCAGCCAGTTCAGCGCTGAGCTGCCACTGCCCAGCCATACCGCGGCGGTACCGGCACCCCCCCTGCGCGGCAGCGTTGCCGCCATCAGCAACGCCAGCAGCGGCCTGGCCGAACTGTTGCAAACACTTCTGCCGGGCTGGGGCCTGGACTACCAGCGCTACGACACCCCGGAGCAACTCAAGCAAACGACTCCGGACCTGCTGATCACCGACGACCTGGATTGCCTGTTCAGCCTGCGCCCGCAGATCAGCGCGCCGATCCTGTTGGTCACCGCCTACGGCAACTTCCTGCCCGGCGAACAAGCAGCGCACCTGGCACCGCTGCAGCAGCAGGCCCGGCCACTGGCCCGCAATGCCCTGTACCAGACCCTGAGGCGCACCCTGCACGGCGCCGACAACATCAACCAGCTACCGCTAGGTGGCGCCCCGCACAGCGAACGCCGCGCGCGCATCCTGCTGGTCGAGGACAACCCGGTAAACCAGTTGGTGGCCAAGGGCATGCTGGCCAAACTTGGCTGCGAGGTCAGCGTCGCCGCCCATGGCGCCGACGCGCTCGAGCAACTGGAGCAGGCGCCGTTCGACCTGGTGCTGATGGACTGCAACATGCCGGTGATGGATGGTTATGAAGCCAGCCGGCGGATCCGCCAGAGCGGGCGCTGGCCCGACATGCCGATCGTCGCCCTGACCGCCAACGCCATGCCCGAAGAACGCGAGCGTTGCCGGGCAGCGGGAATGAGCGACTACCTGGCCAAGCCGTTTCGCCGCGAAGAGCTGCTGGCGCTGATCGATCACTGGGTGCCGCTGACGGCTACCTGAGCAGTTTCTCGATAGGACTGGTCAATGCACCCGGCTTGGTGCTCGGCGCGTAGCGGGTGACCTTGCCAGTGGCCGGATCGAGCAGGAACTTGGTGAAGTTCCACTTGATCCCTTGCGAACCGAACAAGCCGGGCGCGCGTTTTTTCAGCTCGACGAACAGCGGATGGGCGCCGTTGCCGTTGACCTCGATCTTGCGAAACAACGGGAAGCTGACGCCGAAGTTGAGCTCGCAGAACTGCGCAATCTCGCGCGCATCGCCCGGCTCCTGCTTGCCGAACTGGTTGCAGGGAAAGCCCAGGACCACCAGCCCCCGCTCGCGGTAACGCTGCCAGAGCTGCTCAAGGCCCTTGTATTGCGGGGTAAATCCGCACTGGCTGGCGGTGTTGACCACCAGCACTGCCTTGGCCGGGTAATCGGCCAGGGCTTTTTGCTCACCGGTCAGGGTAATGCATGGAATCTTCAGCATTGCGTCGGCCATGACCTTGCTCCTTTGTCAGCGTGGTACCAGGTCCAGGCAGACCGAGTTGATGCAGTAGCGTAGCCCGGTCGGCGGCGGACCGTCGGGAAATACGTGGCCCAGGTGGGCGTCGCACTTGGCGCAGGTGACCTCGGTGCGGATCATGCCGTGGGAAGTGTCGCGAATCTCGACCATTGCGTTGTCGGCAATCGGCTCATAGAAGCTCGGCCAGCCGCACCCGGAATCAAATTTTGCGGTCGAATCGAACAGCGCCTCGTTACAGCAGATGCAATGGTAGACGCCGTCGGTCTTGGTGCCATTGTACTTGCCGCTGAACGGCCGCTCGGTGCCCTTCAGGCGGCACACGCTGTACTGCTCGGGGTCGAGCATGGCGCGCCATTCTTCCAGGGTTTTCTCGAGTTTTTCCATCATCAGGCCTCATCTGTCCAAAAACCCCGCTCCATGGCTTTTCCACAGGGCGGGCGGCACGTATATTATTGCGCCTCATCAGACATCAGTCTGGCACCCGCGTCATACGCATTTCAAACGTTTTCACAGCGCAATGCGCGGCGATCTTTTCTAATCGGGATCACATCATGCAGGTCAGCAAATCGAACAAGCTCGCCAATGTCTGCTATGACATTCGCGGCCCAGTGCTCAAGCACGCCAAACGCCTGGAAGAGGAAGGCCATCGCATCCTCAAGCTGAACATCGGCAACCCGGCGCCCTTTGGTTTCGAGGCGCCGGACGAGATCCTCCAGGATGTGATCCGCAACCTGCCGACCGCCCAGGGCTACAGCGACTCCAAAGGCCTGTTCAGCGCGCGCAAGGCGGTGATGCAGTACTACCAGCAAAAACAGGTCGAAGGTGTCGGTATCGAAGACATCTACCTGGGCAACGGCGTCTCCGAGTTGATCGTGATGTCGATGCAGGCGCTGCTCAACAATGGCGATGAAGTGCTGATCCCGGCCCCGGACTACCCGCTGTGGACCGCCGCCGTCAGCCTGGCCGGCGGCAACCCGGTGCATTATCTGTGCGACGAGCAGGCCGACTGGTTCCCGGACCTGGACGACATCAAGGCCAAGATTACCTCCAACACCAAGGCCCTGGTGATCATCAACCCGAACAACCCGACCGGCGCGGTGTATTCGCGCGAACTGCTGCTGGGCATGCTCGAGCTGGCCCGCCAACACAACCTGGTGGTGTTCTCCGACGAGATCTACGACAAGATCCTCTACGACGAAGCCGTGCACATCAGCACCGCCTCGCTGGCCCCGGACCTGCTGTGCCTGACCTTCAACGGCCTGTCCAAGTCCTACCGGGTGGCGGGTTTCCGCTCCGGCTGGCTGGCCATCTCCGGGCCCAAGCATCATGCCCAAAGCTACATCGAAGGTATCGACATGCTGGCCAACATGCGCCTGTGTGCCAACGTGCCGAGCCAGCACGCGATCCAGACTGCCCTGGGTGGCTACCAGAGCATCAACGACCTGGTGCTGCCACAAGGGCGCCTGCTCGAGCAGCGCAACCGCACCTGGGAGCTGCTCAACAGCATCCCCGGGGTCAGCTGCGTCAAGCCGATGGGCGCGCTGTATGCGTTCCCGCGCATTGATCCGAAAGTCTGCCCGATTCACAACGACGAGAAGTTCGTCCTCGACCTGCTGCTCTCGGAAAAGCTGCTGATCGTCCAGGGTACCGCCTTCAACTGGCCGTGGCCTGACCACTTCCGCGTCGTGACCCTGCCACGGGTCGACGACCTAGAGCAGGCCATTGGCCGTATCGGAAACTTCCTGAAGACATATCAGCAGTAACCTACTGTTCATGTCGAAACGTCTGCGCCGCTCTCGGCGCAGACCTTACAGACCCTGCATTCAGCCCTCACATCACCCGCCGCTCTGGCGTGCGGGTTGCTGGAATTCGTCTGTAATAAAGGCAAGTACACAGTTTGAAATAGTCGCCCGGTTGAATCACTGCAGCGCGCACCTTATATACCCCGCATACGTGACACTTTTATCCGTCAGGAGAACGTAACAACCATGATGCGCATCTTACTGTTTGTGGCCACCAACCTCGCGGTTGTGCTGATTGCCAGCATTACCCTGAGCCTGTTTGGCTTCAACGGGTTCATGGCGGCCAACGGGGTTGATCTGAAACTCGACCAGCTGCTGATTTTCTGCGCGGTGTTCGGTTTTGCCGGCTCGCTGATCTCGCTGTTCATCTCCAAGTGGATGGCGAAGATGAGCACCGGCACCCAGATCATCAGCCAACCGCGCACCCGCCATGAACAATGGCTGCTGCAGACCGTCGAAGAGCTGTCCCGCGAAGCCGGCATCAAGATGCCGGAAGTGGGTATCTTCCCGGCCTACGAGGCCAACGCCTTCGCCACCGGCTGGAACCGTAATGATGCCCTGGTAGCGGTCAGCCAGGGCCTGCTCGAGCGCTTCTCGCCCGATGAAGTGCGCGCGGTGCTGGCCCACGAGATCGGCCACGTGGCCAACGGCGACATGGTCACCCTCGCCCTGGTGCAAGGCGTGGTCAACACCTTCGTGATGTTCTTTGCCCGCATCATCGGCAATTTTGTCGACAAGGTGATCTTCAAGAACGAAGAAGGCCAGGGCATCGCCTACTACATCGCGACCATCGTCGCCGAACTGGTGCTGGGTATCCTGGCCAGCATCATCGTCATGTGGTTCTCGCGCAAACGCGAGTTCCGCGCCGACGAAGCCGGTGCCCGCCTGGCCGGCACCAACGCGATGATCGGCGCCCTGCAGCGCCTGCGCTCGGAACAAGGTGTGCCGGTGCATATGCCCGACACCCTGAACGCCTTCGGTATCAACGGCGGCCTCAAGCAGGGCCTGGCCGGCTTGCTGATGAGCCACCCGCCGCTGGAAGACCGCATCGAAGCCCTGCGCCGTCGGGGCTGATCGGTAGCAGCAATAAAAAAGGGCGACTTTGGTCGCCCTTTTGCATTTCAGCGCTGCAGGCGGTACACCCGCTCGAACAGCTCCGCCACCCCGGCCTGAACGAACTTGGGGCTTTGGGCAAGAATATCCCGCGCCTCAAGCACCAGCGGCTGCCAGTCAGCGAACAGCTGCCGCACCTCTGCATCGACCACGGCAAAGGGCGGGCCCGGCAGCAGCGCCTGGTCATAATCCATGGTGATCAACAGCCCCTGGCACCCTGGTGCGAGATAGCCGCCAAGCAGCGCGGCATAGCGCTGGCGCAACGCAGGCGGCAGGGCAATGACTGCGGCCCGGTCATACAGCGCTGTGCAATCGGCGACATCCTCGGCGCTCAGGGCGAAGAAATCACCACACCACAGCTGCAGGTTGCCACTGCGATAGGTCTTGAACGCGCCCTGCTGGCCGATTTCGGGCTGCAACTGCTGTTCGTTGAAGAAGTCTTCCACCGCACGCTGTGACAGCTCGATACCCAGCACTTGATGGCCCTGCCCTGCTAGCCAGGCCAGGTCGAGGCTTTTGCCGCACAAGGGCACCAGGACCTTGCTGCCGGGCGCCAGGCCGAGGGTGGGCCAATGCTGTTGCAGGTCGCTGTTGACCTGCTGCTGATGAAAGCCGATCTGGTTGTCTGCCCAGCGTTTGTGCCAGAACTCTGCCTGCATGGCATACCTCGAATTATTCGATCAGATTATGCGAAAACTTATATTGGAATCAGATCAATGATCTGCCCGAAGATGGGTCCATCTTAACCGTCAGGACTCTTTCCATGCTGCCCAGCCTGTTTATTTCTCATGGCTCGCCCATGCTCGCCCTCGAGCCTGGCGCCAGCGGCCCGGCCCTGGCGCGCCTGGCTGCAGAACTGCCGCGGCCCAAGGCTATCGTGGTGGTTTCAGCACACTGGGAGAGCCGCGAACTGTGGGTCTGCAGCCACCCGCACCCAGAAACCTGGCATGACTTCGGCGGCTTTCCTCCCGCCCTGTATGCCGTGCAGTACCCCGCCCCTGGCGAACCGGCGCTGGCCGAGCGGTTAATGGGCCTGCTGTGCGACGCCGGACTACCCGCGCGTCTCGACCCCAAGCGCCCGTTTGATCATGGCGTGTGGGTGCCGCTGTCGCTGATGTACCCGGCGGCCGACATCCCTGTGGTACAGGTCTCCCTGCCCAGCCAGATGGGTCCGCAGTTGCAGGAACAGGTGGGCAAGGCGCTGGCGCAATTGCGCGAGCAAGACATCCTGCTGATCGGCTCAGGCAGCATTACCCACAACCTTCGCGAGCTGGACTGGCAGGCCGGCCCGGAAAGCGTCGAGCCCTGGGCCCTGGCGTTTCGCAACTGGATGATCGACAAACTGGCAGCCGCCGACACCCCTGCCCTGCACGACTACCGCCAGCAGGCGCCGTTTGCAGTGCGTAACCATCCGAGTGACGAGCACCTGTTGCCACTGTATTTTGCCCGGGGTGCGGGCGGGCAGTTCGGGATTGCCCATCAAGGCTTTACGTTGGGGGCGTTGGGGATGGATATTTACCGGTTCGACTGATCCTGTCGCTTGACCCGCGATGAGGCCAGCCCAGCCAACGCATCACCTCGTACAGGCAAAAAAAATCCCCGACTCAGTCGGGGATTTTTTTATCGCTCGCGGATCAGTCTTCGCGGTAACGGCGCAGCTTCAGCTGCTTACCGGCAACACGGGTGTCCTTGAGCTTGGTCAGCAGACGCTCCAGACCTTCCTCCGGCAGCTCGACCAGGCTGAAGCTGTCGCGCACCTGGATGCGGCCGATGGCTTCGCGGGCCAGGCCGCCTTCGTTGAGGATGGCGCCCAGCAGGTTCTTGGCGGCGATACCGTCACGCGCGCCCAGCGCGGTACGGCAACGGGCACGACCTTCGCCCAGCGGCATGGGTGCACGACGCTCACGCTCGCCACGCTCTGGACGATCGCCAGTGCGCTCACGCGGGGTGTAGGTCGGAACCAGCGGCTGCTCTTTCTCGACGGCTTCCAGGGTCAGGGCCTGACCGTTGGTAGCCTTGCGCAGCAGGGCAGCGGCCAGGGCACGCGGGCTGCAACCGATGTCGGCGGTCAGGCGATCGAGCAGATCACCGTGGGTCGACTCGGCATCAGCAACCAGCGGCGCCAGGCTGTTGGTCAGCTTCTTGATGCGTGCATCAAGAACGGCCTGGGCGTTCGGCAGGCGAACTTCGGCAACCTTCTGACCGGTAACACGCTCGATCACCTGCAGCATGCGACGCTCGCGCGGGGTAACCAGCAGCAGCGCACGGCCTTCGCGACCAGCACGGCCGGTACGGCCGATACGGTGAACGTAGGACTCCGGGTCGTACGGCATGTCAACGTTGAACACGTGAGTGATGCGCGGTACGTCCAGACCACGGGCAGCGACGTCAGTAGCGACGACGATGTCCAGGCGGCCATCTTTGAGCGAGTCGATGACGCGCTCACGCTGGTTCTGGGCAATGTCACCGTTCAGCGCAGCGGCTTTGTAGCCTTTGGCTTCCAGGGCGCTGGCCAGGTCCAGGGTGGCTTGCTTGGTACGCACGAAGGCGATCAGCGCGTCGAACTCTTCCACTTCCAGCAAACGCAGGACAGCGGAAACCTTCTGGTCGGCGTGGACCATCAGGTGGGCTTGTTCGATAGCGGTAACGGTCTGGGTCTTGCTCTGGATCTTGACGTGCTTCGGCTCGCGCAGGTGACGCTCGGCGATAGCACGGATGGATGCAGGCAGGGTGGCCGAGAACAGTACGGTCTGACGGCTTTCCGGCATGGCCTTGAAGATGACTTCGAGGTCATCCATGAAGCCCAGCTTGAGCATTTCGTCGGCTTCGTCGAGCACCAGGTGGTTGACGGTCGCCAGGACTTTCTCGTCGCGACGCAGGTGATCGCACAGACGGCCCGGGGTAGCAACGACGATTTGCGCGCCGTTACGGATAGCTTTCAGTTGTGGGCCCATCGGGGCACCACCGTATACAGCCACCACGGTTACGCCCGGCATTTGCTTGGCGTAGGTTTCGAAAGCGGTGGCTACTTGCAGCGCCAACTCACGGGTTGGCGCCAGGATCAGGGCTTGCGGCTCGCGCTTGCTCGGGTCGATGCGGTGCAGGATTGGCAGAGCGAAGGCAGCGGTTTTACCGGTGCCGGTCTGCGCCTGACCGATCATGTCGTGACCAGCGAGAATAATCGGGATCGATTGCTGCTGAATGGCGGACGGCTCTTCGTAGCCGGTAGCCAGCACTGCAGCAACAATGCTCGGATGAAGTTCGAGAGCGGCGAAGCCGCCGGTTTCCTGGGTCATGGGTCTGCCTCTAAGTGCATCCGCAAAGACCCATGCTCCAAAGCTGCACATGCCTTGTAAGACCCGAAGGTCACCCTGGCAGCTTTGTCGGCGGGGATTTGCGAAAACGATTGAAGAAAAAAGGAACGTCAAGGAGAGTCCGCGGTGCGGACGCGCAGCCGAAGCTGGCTTCGGGGAATTGCACTACCTTAAACGAGGTCCGGTGAAAGACCGGCGCGTACTATACCTGAATTCGCCATTCACGGGAGATTTTTTTAATGCAACACACCAGTGCCAGGCCACGCGGCGGCGGGCCCGGAAAGTTGACGACACTGGCGGCTGAATCGATTTTCCGCCAGTGACACAGTGACGCGCCTCAGGACGCCGGGCGGATCGCGCCGATCAGCGGTTGCAACGAGTAGCCCAGCTGTGGCGCCAGCGCCTCGGCCCGTGCGGTCAGGCCAGGCAGATCGAGTTGCTGGTCGAGGTCCGCCGGGACCATGAGGATCACATTGCCCTCCTTGACCGGCAGCTCCCAATAGTGGCGATGGTAAAGGCCACGCAGCAACGCCGCACCCAGTGGCTTGCCGTCATCGCTGGCCCACTGGTTGATCACCAGCCAGCCGCCGGGGTTGAGGCGCTTCTGGCAGTTTTCCAGAAACGTCCAGGCCAGGTGCGCGACACCCGGGCCATGGTCGGTGTACAGGTCGACGAAGATCAGGTCGGCAGGCTCGGCGGTCTCCAGCAATTCCATGGCATCACCGATGCGGATATAAAGGCGAGGATCGTCATCCAGGCCCATGTACTCGATGGCCAGGCGCGGTACATCCGGGCGCAACTCGATGGCTTCGACGTCTTCCAGCGGCAGGAACTTCAGGCAGGCCTGGGTCAGGGTGCCGGCACCGAGCCCCAGAAACAGCGCGCTCTCGGGCTCGGCATGCGCCAGCGCGCCGATCAGCATGGCTCGGGTGTAGTCATACTCCAGCCAGCTCGGGTCTGCGGTGAACACGCAGCTCTGTTCGATCGCCTCGCCAAATTCGAGAAAGCGATAGTCGTCAACTTCCAGCACGCTGATGGTGCCGTACTGGTCCTGCACCTGGGCCAGCAGTCGCTCTACCCGTTCCACTGTCATGCTGTCTCCCGGCAGGCACCGCAGTACTGCGCAAAAAACCGCCATTGTCTGTCAATAGCGCCAGTGCAACAAGGCATGCGCCACCTGTTAACATGGCAGACAGCCCTTTTCCGACCAGATCGAGCCTGCAATGAACCATCCCTGGAGTCCTGACAGCTGGCGCGCCCTGCCGATCCAGCAACAACCGAGCTACCCCGATGCCGCCCATCTGCTCAAGGTCGAGCAGACCCTGGCCAGCTATCCGCCGCTGGTGTTCGCCGGTGAAGCGCGGGAACTGCGCCGCCAGTTTGCCGAAGTCACCCAGGGCCGGGCCTTCTTGCTCCAGGGCGGCGATTGCGCCGAAAGTTTCGCCGAGTTTTCGGCAGCCAAGATTCGCGACACCTTCAAGGTCCTGTTGCAAATGGCCATCGTCATGACCTTCGCCGCCGGCTGCCCGGTGGTCAAGATCGGACGCATGGCCGGGCAATTCGCCAAGCCGCGCTCGGCAGGTGATGAAACCATTGGCGGCGTCACCCTGCCGGCTTATCGTGGCGACATCGTCAATGGCATCGGCTTCGACGAGAAAAGCCGGATTCCAGACCCCGAGCGCCTGCTGCAGGCCTACCACCAGTCCACGGCCAGCCTCAACCTGCTGCGCGCCTTTGCCCAGGGCGGTTTTGCCGACCTGCATCAGGTGCACAAGTGGAACCTGGACTTCATCGCCAACTCGGCGCTGGCGGAAAAATACAGCCAACTGGCCGACCGCATCGACGAGACTCTGGCGTTCATGCGCGCCTGCGGCATGGACAGCTCGCCCCAGCTGCGTGAAACCAGCTTCTTCACCGCCCACGAGGCGCTGCTGCTGAACTACGAAGAAGCCTTTGTGCGCCGCGACAGCCTGACCAACGACTATTACGACTGCTCGGCGCACATGCTCTGGATCGGCGACCGCACTCGTCAGCTCGACGGCGCTCACGTCGAATTCCTGCGCGGGGTCAACAACCCGATCGGGGTCAAGGTCGGGCCGAGCATGAACACCGAAGAGCTGATCCGCCTGATCGATGTGCTCAACTCGGACAACGACCCCGGCCGACTCAACCTGATCGTGCGCATGGGCGCCGACAAAGTCGGCGAGCACTTGCCGGCACTGATCCGCAGCGTCGAGCGCGAAGGCCGCAAGGTGCTGTGGAGTTCCGATCCGATGCACGGCAACACCATCAAGGCCAGCAGCGGCTACAAGACCCGCGATTTCGCCCAGATCCTGAGCGAGGTCAAGCAGTTCTTCCAGGTGCACCAGGCCGAGGGCAGCCATGCAGGCGGCATCCATATCGAGATGACCGGGCAGAACGTCACCGAATGCATCGGCGGCGCGCGCCCCATCACCGAGGACGCCCTCTCCGACCGCTACCACACCCATTGCGACCCGCGGATGAACGCCGATCAGTCGCTGGAGCTGGCTTTCCTTATCGCCGAAACCCTCAAGCAAGTACGTCGCTAGGCAGGCTGCGGGCCAGCGCCACGCGCAAACGTGCGGCGCTGGCCCGTGGGCAGTTCAACTGCACCCTGGCCAGGCCCAACCAGGCGGCCATGCCCTGCAGGCTGTCAGCCAGGGCCTGCATGCCCGCTTCATCCAGTCCCTTGGTCTCTTCATGCACCGCGTGTACTGCCAGACGATCATTGGCCCGTTCGGCACGCAGATCGACCCGCGCGGCAATGCGTTCGTTGTGCAGGAACGGCAGCACGTAATAGCCGTACACGCGCTTGTGCGCCGGGGTGTAGATCTCCAGACGGTAACGAAAATCAAACAGCCGCTCGGTGCGCTCACGCTCCCAGACCAGCGAGTCAAAGGGCGAAAGCAAGGCGCTACTGCTGACCTTGCGCGGCACCCGTGGCGCATTCAGGCAATACGCCGCTTGCCTCCAGCCCTGCACCGCACAGGCTTGCAACTTGCCCTCCTCGACCAGTTCAGCCAGCCGTGCCCGGCTGTCACCGGGGGCCAGGCGAAAGTAGTCGCGCAGGTCTTTCTCGGTGGCCACGCCCAGCGCCTGTGCGGCATGCAATAGAAGCCCACGCTGAGCGTCGGCCTCCTGCAGTGGCGGTTGCGCAAGCAATGCAGCCGGCAGCACCCGCTCGGGCAGATCGTAGAGGCGCTCGAAACCGCGGCGCCCGGCGACATTGACCAACCCCGCGGCAAACAGCCATTCCAGCGCGTGCTTTTCCGCGCTCCAGTCCCACCAGGGCCCGGCGCGCTCCTGGCGGGTGGACAGGCTGCCAGCGCCGAGGGCGCCCTGCTCGGTCACCGCCGCCAGCACCCGGGCAATGGTTGCCTGCTGTTCACGGCCAAAACGCGCCAGCTGTTGATAAATCCCCTGGCCCTGGCGCGCACGCTCCATGCGCCAGCGCAGCAGCGGATACAGCTGCAGCGGCAATAGCGAGGCTTCATGCCCCCAGTATTCGAAGAGTTTGCGCTGACGGATGCGCCCCCAGGCCAGCTGATCGAGCAGCGCCTGTGGATAATTGCCAAGACGGGAAAACAGTGGAAGGTAGTGCGAACGCACCAGGGCATTGACCGAATCGATCTGCACCACACCCAGGCGCTCGATCATCCGGCTCAGTTGCGCGGCACCGTTCGAGGTGCTCGCCGGCCGGTTGTTGAAGCCTTGTGCAGACAATGCCAGGCGGCGCGCCTGGGCCAGGGAAAGGGACTGTGTGGTGGGCATGCCCGGCTCCTTGTGAACAAGCCCACTTACACTAGTCGTGGCACCTCCATGACGCGACTCATTTTTTCAGCGGATCATCCCAGAACGGGCGCTCCACCTCGCGCAGGATATCCGCGCGGCTCAGGCCGATATCGTCCAGCGCCGCATCGCTCAGGCGCGCCAGTTCACGACGTTCGCGATGCAGTTGGCGCCAGCGCATCAGTTGCTGACTGAAGCCTTGGCCGAGGTAGTAAAACCAGCTGTGCCGGGACGTTGAGTACTGCAGAACAAGCGACTTCTGACCTTTCATCGTCTTACCCTCCTGTTGGGATGACGACAGTGTCAGGTCCGGCATAAGATCAATCCAACGAATGTTTCTTATGTAATACATCTAGGAGATTGATGCCTTGTCCCAGTACCAGAGTATCGATTCCGACGTGCTGCGCACCTTTGTCGCCATTGCCGAACACGGCGGCTTCACCCGTGCCGGCGAAGTGGTCAACCGTACCCAGTCGGCGGTGAGCATGCAGATGAAGCGTCTGGAAGAGGACATCATCCAGCGCCAGCTGTTCGAGCGCGATGGCCGCCAGGTGCGCCTGACAGCCGAGGGCCAGGTACTGCTGGGCTATGCCCGGCGCATCCTCAAGCTGCACGGCGAGGTATTCAATACCCTGCGCATGCCGCACATGGTCGGGGTGGTGCGCATCGGTACGCCGGACGACTACGCCATGCGTTTTTTGCCGGGCATCCTCTCAAGCTTCGCCCAGGCCTATCCGCTGGTTCAGGTCGAGGTGCACTGCGAAAGTTCGCGGCAGTTGATGCAACGCCAGGACCTGGACTTGACCATCGTCACCCGTGAACCGGGCAACGAAATCGGCCAGTTGCTGCGCCGCGAGCGCGCCGTGTGGGTGCAGGCCCAGGGGTTCTGCCCGCATGAGCACAGCCCCCTGCCACTGGCGATGTTCAATTGTGATTGCTATTGCCGGACCTGGGCCTGCAACGCCCTGGATGCTATCGAAAAGGAGTACCGGATCGCCTACACCAGCGCCAGCACCGCGGCGATCATGGCCGTGGTCAGCGCCGGCCTGGCTGTCACCGCGCAGTTGCAAAGCCTGATCACCAGCGACTTGCAGATCATCGGCGAGGCCGAAGGCCTGCCTCCACTGCCCACCGCCAGCATCATGCTGCTGCGCAATCGCACCACGCAGTCGGAAATGACCGACTGCCTGGCCGACTACATCATCGAAGGCTTCAGATCTTGAACGCGAGCATTACCGCGCAGAGCACCAGAAAGCCGCAGAACAGCGAACGCAGGGCTTTTTCCGGCAGGGCGTGAGCCAGTTTCACCCCCCAACTGATGCTCAGCAGGCCACCGATGGCCAGCGGGATGCCCATGCCCCACTGCACATGTTGATGCACGCCGTAGGTCAGCAAGGTGACCGCAGTACTGGGGGCCGCCAACGCCAGCGACAAGCCCTGGGCAACCACCTGGGTGGTGCCGAACACGCTGGTCAGCACCGGTGTTGCCACCACCGCCCCACCGACCCCGAACAAGCCGCCCAGCACCCCGGCGCCGCTGCCCAGCACACCCAGCCACGGCCAGGGCTGGCGCAGCTCGCTGGACGGCTGCGCTGTGCGCATGAACATCCGCGCCAGGTTCCAGGCCGCCAGCGCCACCAGAAACAACACAAAGCCAAAGCGCATGGCCTGGGCATCGACGCCCACCGCCCAGATCGAACCGAGCCAGGCAAACACAAAACTGCTCGCCGCCAGCGGCAAGGCGTGCCTGAGTTCGATGCGATTGCGCTGGTGATACCGCCACAGCGCCAGCAGCACGTTGGGCACCACCATCACCAGCGCCGTGCCTTGGGCCAGTTGCTGGTCAAGGCCGAACAGTACCCCCAGGGCCGGAATCGCGATCAGCCCGCCGCCAATGCCGAACAACCCGCCCACTGTGCCCAGTGCCGCGCCCAGCGCTATGTATATCGCCCACTCAATCATTGCTGTCTCTCTGAAGTGCCAAGCGTTGCATGCTACCGAGCTGGCGCTAGCGGGGAAACGCACAGCAACGCACAATGGCTATGCCAATAACGCACAAGCAGATCTGCCGCATGAACCCTGACGCCCTGACCGAACAACTCAGCCTGTTTCTCGATGTGCTGGAAACCGGCAGCTTCTCCGCCACTGCCCGGCGCCATCCGTTGACGCCTTCAGCGGTGGCGCGGCGTATCGACAGCCTGGAAAGCGCAGTCGGCAGCCGCCTGTTCGTGCGCAGTACCCATGCGGTAAGGCCGACGCCGGCGGGCAATGCCTTTGCCGAGCGCGCCCGGCGAATCGTCGAAGAGCTGCGCCTGGCGCGCGCCGAGGCTGTATCGCTGAGCAACGCCCCGGAAGGCCTGATCCGCATCGACGCCCCGGCCGCGTTCGGTCGCCGCCACCTGGCCCCGGCCATCGCCGATTTCCTCGTCGCCTATCCTGGGCTGGACGTGCAACTGCGGCTGATCGACAGCTTCGTCGACCTGCACGGCTCGCACCTGGGCGAAGTCGACCTGGTGCTGCGCGCAGGCCCTCTGGCCGACACCCGCCTGGTGGCTACACCGCTGGCCTACATGGTACGCATTGCCTGCGCCAGCCCCGCGTACCTGGCACAGCGCGGCATCCCCGCGAGCCCCGCAGAACTGCCCGAACACGACGGCCTGGACTGGGATGGCCTGGCCCCGCCCTTTGCCTGGCGCTTCGCGGTCGACGGGCAGATGCGCCTGTACCGCCCGACTCGCATGCGCATGAGTGCCAACAATGCCGAAACCCTGCTGTTCGGCGCCCTGGCCGGGCTGGGCATCGCCCACCTGCCCACCTGGCTGATCAGCGAATACCTGCTGCGCGGCGAATTGCTGCCGCTATTCTGTGACAACGGCCTGCCCGCCGCCGAAAGCAGCGGCATCTATGCCCTGCGCCTGGAACATGAAACGAACTCTCGCAGCCGTTTGCTGCTCGAATTCCTCAAGAGCCGCTTCAGCCCGATCCCGCCGTGGGACCTGGCGCTGCAAAGCGAGCTGCGCTGGCAATAAGTGCGCTAATGACCTGCGTGCTAAATTTAAAGGACTTAACGAATTAAAGGATGTGCATGAACGCCGACCCGAAAGCGCCTGATCCCTGCGACGAACTGCGCCTGGACAACCAGGTGTGCTTTGCCCTGCACTCGACTTCGCTGCTGATGACCAAGGTCTACAAGCCGCTGCTGCACAAGCTCGGGCTGACGTATCCACAGTACCTGGCGATGCTGGTGCTGTGGGAACAGGACGGTTTGACGGTCGGCGAAATCAGCCATCGCCTGCTTACTGATCCGGGCTCGCTAACCCCTTTGCTTAAGCGCCTTGAAGCCGAAGGCCTGCTCAAGCGCACCCGCAGCCGTGAGGATGAACGGGTGGTACTGGTGCAATTGAGTGATCAGGGCCGCGCCTTGCAAGTCCGGGCCAAAGATGTGCCGCACTGCATCCTCGCCGCCAGCGGCGAGAACCTCGAACGCCTGCAACAGCTTCAGGCCGACTTGCTGGAACTGCGCGCCAACCTGCAAAAAAGCCTCTGAGGGCTATGCTGGGAAATGACCGTTCGTAAGTCAGCCGAAAATTATCTTGCGCGCTAAATAATTGCGCGCTAATTTAATTTCCGTACCCACTCAGCGCCGCGGCGCAACTCACACGCGAGGCTCATCATGCAAAAGGTCACTCCGCTGTACATTGCCCAAGCCACATCCACCGGAGGTCGCGACGGCGGTTCGCGCTCCAGCGACGGCAAGCTGGAAGTCAAGCTGAGCACCCCCAAGGAACTGGGCGGCGCTGGTGGAGACGGCACCAACCCCGAACAGCTGTTTGCCGCCGGTTACTCGGCTTGCTTTATCGGCGCCCTGAAATTTGTCGCCGGCCAGCAGAAGAAGGCCCTGCCCGCTGACAGCTCGATCACCGCCAAAGTCGGCATCGGCCAGATTCCGGGTGGCTTCGGTCTGGATATCGACCTGAACATCAACCTGCCGGGCCTGGACCAGGCTGAGGCACAAGCACTGGTCGACGCCGCTCACCAGGTGTGCCCGTACTCCAATGCCACCCGTGGCAACGTTGATGTACGCTTGCATGTCACTGTCTGAGTGATAAAACACCAGGCATAAAAAAACCCGGCCAAGGCCGGGTTTTTCGATTGCGCAGGACTGCCAGGCTTAAACCTTGGCACGGCCCTTGTAGGAGCCGCCTTCGCGAGTATCGATCTCGATCCAGTCGCCGATTTCGATGAAGTCAGCAACGCTCAGCTCGGTGCCGTTCTTCAGCTTGGCAGGCTTCATGACCTTGCCCGAAGTGTCGCCGCGAGCGGAACCTTCGGTGTAGTCAACCTGACGCACGATGGTGGTTGGCAGGTCAACCGAAACCAGGCGCTCTTCGAAGAACACGGCTTCGCAGACGTCTTCCATGCCTTCTTCGATGAACGGCAGAACGGCCTCGATGTCTTCGGCGTTCAGCTCGTACATGGTGTAGTCAGTGGTATCCATGAAGGTGTAGGTGTCGCCGTTGATGAACGACAGGGTCGCTTCTTTGCGATCCAGGATAACGTCGTCCAGCTTGTCGTCGGCCGAGTAGACGGTTTCAGTCTTGTAGCCGGTCAGCAGGTTCTTCAGCTTGGTTTTCATGATCGCGCTGTTACGGCCCGACTTGGTGAACTCAGCCTTCTGAACCAGCCATGGATCGTTGTCGATACGGATCACGGTACCGGGTTTCAGTTCTTTACCAGTTTTCATTGCGATATATCCGAATTTGGATGGATTTACAAAAATCGAGGCCGCATATCATAGCCAATTTCGGTAAAACTGTACCAGCGCCGTGGCAAGGTCCGGCTGAGCGGCCTGCACAGCGCTCCAGCGGCGGGCGTGCTGGTCCAGTTCGTCCCAGTGCGCCAGCACCTGCCGCCAGGCCTGGCCCATGTCGCAATCCATGTTCCAGGCGCGCCACAACTGCACCAGCGCGTCGCCTGCCGCCGCACTCAAGCCCTGGATGTACAGATCCAGAAACGCTTCGAGCTTTTCCCAGTGGGCATACTCTTCCTGCACATAAATATGCCAGAGCAGAGGCCGGGCGGCCCATTGCGCACGGACGAAGGAATCTTCACCGCGCACTGCATTGAAATCGCAGCTCCACAGCAGCCGGTCGTAATCGTCCTGGCTGACGAACGGCAGGATCTGCACGGTCAGCGCACCGCGCCGGGCAACACTGCCGACGCACAGCGGCTCGCCGAGCCAGGCCTGCACATTGCCCAGTACCCGGCCTTCCGGCACCAACAGGTGGTTGGCCCGGCTATCGCCAGCCAGGGCCTCCAGCCAGCTGGCCACGCCGGGGTTTTCGTAGGCGAATAGCGAAATCAGCCGGGCGTTAGCCTCAGGTGTCACGCCCAGCCCCTGCAGAAATGCATTGCGTGCGGCCGGGTCGCGCGCAAGCGCGTCGCGTTGTGCCAACAGGTTCGCCTCACGCAGCAAGCCGCCGGTTTTGCGGGTGAAGCCCGGAAAGAAAAACACCTTGCGCAAGCCATTGGCCTGGGGCGAAGGCAAACCATGGCAGCCTTCGACCCAGTCTTCGGCGCTGAGATAATCCAGGTTCAGCCACAACGGCGCACGGGGCTGTTCGAGCATCGCTTGCACATAAGCGGGAGGCAACTGACAGGCGAACGCGCCAATCACCACCTCCGCTACCGGCGTGTCCTGCCACTCAGCGGGCCATTGGCGCACATCGACGCCCTGCTGCCATTGCTGAATGGCATCGGCCCGGGCCCCGGGGCAGATGCGCACGAATGCCGTAAGGTCATCCACCCACAAGCGCACCGCCAGCCCCTGCTCGGCCACCAATTGCCGGGCCAGGCGCCAGGTCACGCCGATGTCGCCGTAGTTGTCGACGACACAACAGAAGATGTCCCAGTGCGCTTTCATCGCTGGCCCCTTGGAAAAAGCGCCGATTGTCCGGGTAAATCATCGCAGACAAAAGCGTGGAAGGTAAAAAACCTGCTGCACCATGCGACAATGACCGTCCGTGTCCTGGCCAGGAGGCCATCATGCCCCGCCCTCGCGAACTGAAGATCACCCTCAAGCCGCTGCAACTGATCCTGTGCATTGCCCTGGGCCTGTGGCTTGGCGCCGCGGCCATCGCCCTGAGCCTGTGGCTGGCCGGGCGCTTGCTGCCAGCGACCGTGCCGCCGATCGAACAGGTGCTTGCGCCGCCCGCCATTGCCCCGGCGCCCCCAGCGGCGGCAGACCCGCAACAGCAGATGTTCGATCAGTACAAGCAGATCCTGCGCAACCAGCAAGTACAACAGGCCGAAGAGCAGGCGCAAGGCAGCATGCGCAACCTGTCCAACCCCAAGTGCCAGTTCTGGCTGCAGCAGAACCGCAACCTGCCTACGGAAAAAAGTCGCGCCCATGTCCTGGAATTTTGCAACTGACACCATGAACAAAGCCGACCTGCTGCAACGCATCATCGATACCCTGACCTTCGACCTGGACGTCGCCCAGCGCGCGGCGCAAACCGCCTATGAAGCGGCCACCGCCGAAGAGAACATCGCCGAGAACAAGTACGACACCCTGGGCCTGGAGGCCTCGTACCTGGCCACCGGGCAAGCCCGGCGCATGGAGGAGATCCGCCAGGCGCGGGCGGCGTACCAGCAGTTGAAGCTGCGCGACTATGACCCGCAGCGCGGCATCCAGGTCAGCAACCTGGTGACCCTCGAGGCCGAGAACGGCAGTTGCCAGCAGTTGTTCCTCGGCCCCGAAGGCGCGGGACTGAAGATTGGCCAGGGCGAGCAACTGGTGACGGTGATCACCCCGCGCTCGCCCCTGGGCCAGAGTTTGCTTGGCAAGGTCGAAGAGGATGAAGTCAATCTGGTGCTTGGTGGGGTGCCCCAGCGTTACTACATCCTCAAGGTTCTGTGATCAGGAAGGCTGCGCCTTCCATCGCTGGCAAGGCCAGCTCCCACAGGCTCGGCGTGCCCTGATCCAGTGTGGGGTCTGCAGGAGCCCTTACACACAGCAGCCCCCTCATAAAGCGCCCAACGCATCAAAGCGCTGTGCCAACCCCTGCCGGGAAAACTGCTCGATGACAAAATCGACAAAGGCCCGGGTCTTGCCTGGCAGCAGTTTGTGCTCGGCGTAGTACAGCGAGATATCGCCGTCGTCCACATACCAGTCCGGCAACACCCGCAGCAGCCGGCCGGCCTGCAGGTAAGGCACGGCAAACGGCATGCTCACCAGTGCCACGCCCAGGCCCTGCTCCGCTGCCGCGCAGGCGGCCTCCGAATCACTCATGGTCATACGCAAACGCATGTTCAACGGGCTTTGTTCCCGCTCGCGGCTGGTCAACGGCCAGGAACGCACGCGCCCGGTCTGCGGTGAGCGAATGAGGATGCCATCGAGCTCGTGCAAATCAGCCGGTTGAGTGATCGGCGGATGCTCCAGCAGATAGGCCGGCGCTGCTACCAGAATCCGGTGCGCGGGGGTCAGCTTGCGCGCCACAACACCTTGCGGCAGATCGAAGCCGCCGCCAATCGCCGCATCAAAACCCTGGCCGATCAGGTCGACCTGACGGTTATCAAAATGCCAATCCGGGCTGATCGCCGGGTAACGTCGCAAGAACTCGGCCAGCAGCGGCACGATATACAGGCGGCCAAACACCGTGCCCATGCTCACTTTCAAGGTACCGGCCGGCTGCCCTTCGGCACTGGCAAGGTTAGCCACGGCGTACTGGATGGTCTGGAAACTGGCCGCCACTTCACTGAGAAAGCGCTGCCCGGCCTCGGTCAGGGTCAGGCGCCGGGTGCTGCGCTGGAACAAGCGCACGCCCAGGCGCGCCTCCAGACGTGCGACGTTCTTGCCCACCGCCGCCGGAGTCAGGCTCAAGCGCCGCGCGGCTTCGGCAAAGCTGCCAACTTCGGCGCTGCGGACAAAACACTCGATACTGCTGAACGACTCCATCGCGGCGATTCCATACTTATGGTTTACACAGACTATAGCGATTACTGGCTACCGAGAGGGTAATCAGCGGCCGATACTTACCCCCATCCAAGGCATCCGGCCTTGTTCTTTCGGGAGCACAGCATGTCGACCCAATCCAGCCTCAACGGTAAAGTAGCCCTGATCCAGGGCGGTTCACGCGGTATCGGCGCCGCCATCGTCAAACGCCTGGCCGCCGAAGGCGCCAGTGTCGCCTTCACCTACGCCAACGCCACAGCCCAGGCCGATGCCTTGCAGCAGAGCATCATTGCCGCCGGCGGCAAGGCCCTGGCGATCAAGGCCGATAGCGCCGATGCCAGCGCCGTGCAGCAGGCCGTGGCTAGCACCGTCGAGGCCTTCGGTGGCCTGGATATCCTGGTCAACAATGCCGGGGTACTGGCCGTCGGGCCATTGGCGGATTTCAGCCTGGAAGACTTCGACCGCACCCTGGCAGTCAATGTGCGCAGCGTTTTCGTCGCCACCCAGGCGGCGGCCCGGCACATGGGCCAGGGCGGGCGGATCATCAACATCGGTAGCACCAATGCCGAGCGCATGCCCTTCGCCGGCGGCGGCCCCTATGCCATGAGCAAGTCGGCGCTGGTCGGCCTGACCCGCGGCCTGGCCCGCGACCTCGGGCCCCTGGGCATCACCATCAACAACGTTCAACCGGGCCCGGTGGACACCGACATGAACCCGGCCCAGGGCGAGTTCGCCGAAAGCCTGATGGGCTTGATGGCGGTGGGGCGCTACGGCCATGTCGAGGAAATCGCCAGCTTCGTTGCCTACCTGGCAGGCCCGGAGGCGGCCTACATTACCGGCGCCAGCCTGAGCATCGATGGCGGCTTCGCTGCCTGAGGCAGGTCAATGACCGTCCCTGCCCGCCAGGCGCTGTTCAATCAACTGGACAAAAGCCCTGGCGGCCGGGGTCGGGTGCGTCGACCAGATCGCATAAACGTGACGCACCGGCGCATCCTCGACCGCTACCGACGCCACACCACTGAAGCTGTTGGCAATCCGCGCCGGTACCAGGCCAATCGCCAGGCCGCGTTTGGCGAACTTTTCCACCAGGCGGATATTGGTCATTTCGAACTGCACCCGATGGCGCACCCCGGCGGCAGCGAAGGCTTCGTCGGTTTGCCGGCGAGCCCCCGTCCCGGCAGGAAAATCCACCAGTGGCTGGGCTTCGAGATCGGCCAGGGACAACCGCGCCGCACCCGCCAATGGATGCTCGGCGGCCATCACCGCCACCAGCTTTTCTTCAGCCAGCAGGCGGTATTCGACACCTTCCAGCCGCTCACCCGGCCAGATGCCGATAAAACCCACGTCCAGGCGCCGTTCGCGCACATCGGCGATCAACAACTCACTCTTGGCCATCAGCCAGCGAATATCCACCAGCGGATGCCGGGCATGAAAATCTGCCAGCACATCGACCAGGTCCAGTTCGGTCAGCGAGGTGATTTCGCCGATGGACAATTGCCCGCGCACTTCGCCGCAGGCGGCGGCAACATCCTCGGCAATCCGCCGGGTCGCTTCCAGCGCTGGCCGTGCGCTCTGCACGAAAGCCTCGCCCGCAGGCGTCAGGCGCACACGCCGCGAGCTACGCTCGAACAGGCTGACGCCGAGGGTCTCCTCCAGCCGGGCAATCTGATGGCTCAAGGCCGACTGCACCACATGGCAGCGCTCGGCGGCGCGGGTGAAGCTGCCGGTGTCGACCACCGCCAGGGCATATTCAATCTGCTTGAGATTCATGGATCGATCTATTTCCAAGATGGATAGAATGAAAACGATACATTGGCGTCATGCTAGCGCATTTCCCATACTGTCACCTCCAACTGCCACTGATTAGAGACGGTCCATGACCTCTGCCACCCACCCCCTGAGCCGCGGCCTGATTCTGCTGATGGCCACTGCCACAGGCCTCGCGGTCGCCAGCAACTATTACGCACAACCCCTGCTGCACAGCATCGCCGAGCATTTCGGCCTGACTACCGCCAGCGCCGGGGCCATCGTCATGGCCGCACAGCTGAGCTACGGTGCCGGCCTGTTGCTGCTGGCACCGCTGGGCGACCTGTTCGAACAACGCAAGCTGATCGTCAGCATGATTGCCATCAGCACCCTGGGCCTGCTGATCAGCGCCTTTTCACCAAGCCTGGCGTGGCTGCTGATCGGCACCACCCTCACCGGCCTGTTTTCGGTGGTTGCCCAGGTCCTGGTGCCGATGGCTGCGGGCCTGAGTGACCCTGCCCAACGCGGGCGGGTAGTCGGCACGCTGATGAGCGGGCTGCTGCTGGGCATCCTCCTGGCGCGCACGGCTGCCGGTTTCATGGCTGAACTGGGCAGCTGGCGCAGCATCTACCTGCTGGCCGCGGCATTGATGGGGCTGTCGGCGATCGCCCTGTTCCGCGCCCTGCCCGAGCGCCATCAGCACGCCGGGCTCAGCTATCCGGCGTTGCTCGGCTCGGTGTTCCGCCTGTTCGTCGACGAGCCGATCTTGCGCTTGCGCTCATTGCTGGGGCTGTTGTCGTTCAGCCTGTTCGCCTTGTTCTGGACGCCGCTGGCGTTTCTGCTGTCGGCCGAGCCTTACCACTATTCCGACGCAGTGATCGGCCTGTTCGGCCTGGCCGGTGCCGCCGGCGCCCTGTCGGCCAACTGGGCCGGGCGCCTGGCCGACCGTGGCAAAGGCCCGCTGGGCACCACGGTCGGCTTACTGGTACTGCTTTTTTCGTGGGTACCGCTGGCCTTTGCGCAGTCGTCGCTGGCGGCCTTGCTGATTGGCGTGCTGTTGCTCGACCTGGCGGTGCAGCTGGTGCACGTGAGCAACCAGAACGCGGTGATTGTCCTGCGCCCGGAAGCCCGCAACCGCCTGAATGCCGGCTACATCACCTGCTACTTCATCGGCGGCGCCCTCGGTTCGCTGCTCGGCACGCAGCTGTTCCAGCACTATGGCTGGGACGGCATCGTCATCGCCGGCCTGAGTATCGGCGCCCTGGCGCTACTGGTCTGGGGCCTGGCTGAGCGCCAGCGCGCCGTGCGCCTGGGTACTGCCTAACGGCGCACAAAGGCTTCATCGACCCGCGCCAGGTGCTCCTCGCGCAAGGTCCCAGCGTAGTAATGCAGCTTGATCCAGGCCAGCAAATAGTCGTAGCGGACCTGGGCCAGGTCGCGGCGGGTAGTCGCCAGCTGCTGCTCGGCGTTGAGCACATCGAGGTTGACCCGCTCGCCCCCCAGCACACTCTGGCGGGTCGATTGCACCAGCGCCTCGGCCGAAGTCAGTGCCCGCTGATAGGCACGCAAGCGGCTGACGCCGGACTGACAGGCATTGTACTGGCGACGCAGCTCGATCAGGGTCGCGCGGGTATTGCCGTCCAGCTCGTATTCGGCCTGCTCCAGGTTGCGGCTGGCCTGGCGGGTGGCCGCCGACACCCCGCCACCGGCAAACAACGGCAGGCTGACTTCGATGCCGATGGTGTTGGTGTCGTAGCGCTGGTTATAAGTGTTGCCGCTGTCGGACTGCATTTGCCGTGAGGTGGCGTAAGCCGTCACCTTGGGCAAATGCCCGGCACGGTTGCGCTCCACTTCGTACTCCGCCACTTCCAGGGCCTGGCGCTGGGACGCCAATTGCGGGTTGTTGGCCAGGGCCAGCTCATGCCAAGCCTCATAGGTCGCTGGCTGCAGCGCCAGCAAGGCAAAGCCGTCGTTGAGCGGCGCCAGTTCGTCGATGCGTGCCGAAGGCTCGCCGATCAGCGCCCCCAGCTCGCGCAAAGCGGCGTCCTGGTCGTTACGGGCCTGGATCTCCTCGGCGTCGGCCAGCTCATAGCGGGCCTGGGCTTCGAGGATGTCGGTTCGGGTGCCTTCGCCCTGCTGGAACAGTTGCTGGTTCTGCTGAAACTGTTGTCGATAAGCCTGCTTGCTGGCGACACTGATGCTGATCTGGTCGTCGGCGAACAGCGCCTGGGTGTAGCTGGTCATCACCCGCACCAGCAGTTCCTGGCTCTTGTCGCGAAACTCTTCATCGGCGAACAGCGCCTGGGCCACGCCCTTGCGGTAATTGGCGTAGGCCTCGTAGTCGAGCAGCGGCTGCTGGAGGATGAAAGTCGAGCCGTAGCTGTTGTAGTGGCGGTCTTCATCCTCGCGCCGCGAATCGCCCAGGTAGCGGGCCTTGGAATCGTTGCGGCCCTTGTTGTAGTTGTACGACAGGTTCGGCAGCAGGCCGGCGCGGCCGATGGCGCGGTTTTCCTGCCCGGCTTCGCGGGCCTTGAGCGCGCCGAGGAACACCGGGTCCTTGCGCAGCGCCTGTTCATACACCTGAAACGGCCCCATGGCCTGCGCGCCCGCCCCTGTTGTCAGGGCGAACGCCGCCAGCAGCCCGGTCATCAAGCTTTTCATGCACGGGCTTCCTTATTGTTCGGTCAACGCAGTACCTGCCCGGTCGAGCAGGGGTTTGAACAGGTAATTGAGCATCGAGCGCTCGCCGGTACGCACGAACAGTTCGGCGGGCATGCCCGGCTTGATCACCAGCCCGTCAAGGCGCGCCAGTGCCTGTTCGCTGACCGTGCTGCGCAATACGTAGTACGGCTGGCCGGTCTTGTCGTCGAGCAACTGGTCGGCGGAAATCAGTGCCACCTCACCCGCGACCCGCGGCGTGCTGCTCTGGTTGAAGGCGGTGAAAAGGATATCCACAGGCAGCTGCACCGCGACTTTATCCACAAGGTTGACCGGCAGGCGCCCTTCCACCTCAAGCGCGGTGCCCTGGGGTACCACCTCCAGCAAGGTTTCGCCGGCGCGCACCACGGCACCCTCGGTATGCACGCCAAGGTTGACCGCGATGCCGTCGGCCGGGGCGAGAATCTCGCTGTGCTGCAGGTCGAAACCGGCCGAGGTCAGTTGCTGTTCGAGGGTCAGGCTTTTCAGTTGCGCCTCGGCCAACTGGCTGCGCACCTCTTTCTGATACTCCTCGCGCCGTTGCTGCAGGTTCAGCCGCGATTCGACGATGCCCTGCTCCAGCCGCGCGCTGTCGCCGCTGTTTTGCGCCAGGTCGCGCTGGACCTGAGACAACTGACGCTGATACTCGAGCAAGCGGTTGCGCGGGATATAGCCCTGGCTGGCCAGCGGCTTGAGGTTCTCCAACTGTTCACGCAGCGAATCGGCCTGGGCCTGCAGGTCGCCACGGGCGCGGCGCATGCCGGCCAACTGGGCCACGGCGCCGTCGATACTGGCGGTCAGCCCGGCCTGCTCGCGGGCCTGGGCATCACGACGGCTGCTGAACAGTTGGCGCTGGCTTTCCAGCACCAGGCTCAGCTGCGGATCGGGGTCGCTGGCAAGCTGCGGCGGAAAGATGATTGCGCCGAGGTTGTCGCGCTCGCTCTGCCAGCGCGCCAGGCTGGCCCAGGCCAAACGGTACTGGGCTTGCAGCGATTGCACATCGGCCTGGACCTGGGTCTGGTCGAGACGGAACAACGGCTGCCCCTGCTTAACCAGCTGGCCCTCGCTGACCAGAATGCGGCTGACCACGCCACCGGCCAGGGATTGCACCGCCTTGCGCTTGCCCGAGACCACCACGGTGCCCTGCACGGCAATGCCTTGATCAAGCGGCGCCAGGGTTGCCCAGGCAATGAATCCGCCAAAGCCTATCAGGGTCAGCAGCCAACCGAAGCGCACATAAAAACGCGCACTGCGGCTTTTATCGACCTGGCTCATGCGCCACCTCCGGTTGCCAATGCGGCATTCGCGGGCTGGCGCTGGGCCTGTTCCTGGGCGCGGCTCAGGGCCTGCATGACCTCATGGGCCGGCCCGAAGGCCTGCATCCGGCCCTCGCTGAGCACCAGCAATTTATCCGCCTGGGCCAGGGCGGCCGAGCGGTGCGTAACCAGCACCACGGTGCGCCCCTGGGCTTTCATCTGGGCGATGGCGGAGGCCAGCGCCGCTTCGCCGCTGGTGTCGAGGTTGGAATTGGGCTCATCGAGCACGATCAGGCTCGGCCCGCCGTACAGGGCCCGGGCCAGGGCGATGCGTTGCTTCTGCCCGCCGGACAGATCGCCGCCGTCTTCGCCCAGGCGCGTGTCATAGCCTTGCGGCAGGCGCAGGATCAACTCGTGCACGCCGGCCTGGCGCGCGGCTTCGACCACCTTGAGGCCGTCCAGCTCGGCAAAGCGGGCAATGTTCTCGGCAATGCTGCCGCGCAGCAATTCGATGTTCTGCGGCAGGTACCCGATGTACGGGCCCAGGGCTTCGCGGTCCCAGCGGTGCAGGTCGGCACCGTCCAGGCGCACTGTACCGGCCAGGGTCGGCCAGACGCCGACCAGCACCTTGGCCAGGGTCGACTTGCCCGAGCCGGAGGTGCCGAGTACGCCCAGTACTTCGCCGGCGCCAAGGTTGAAACTGATCTGCTGCAAGGTGGCCACGCGCTTGCCTGGCGGCCCGGCACTGACCTGCTCGACACTCAGGCGCCCGCTTGGCGCCGGCAAGGCCATCGGTGCCGGCGGCTCGGGAAACGTGCGCAGCAGGCCATCCAGGCGCTGGTAGGCCATATGCGCGCCGCTCCACTGCTTCCACACGGCAATCAGCTGGTCGATAGGGCTCAGGACCCGGCCCATGAGGATGGAGCCGGCGATCATCATGCCCGGGGTCATCTGCCCCTCGATCACCAGCAGGGCCCCCAGCCCCAGCACCAGCGATTGCAGGCACAGGCGGAGCGACTTGCTGACCGCGGTGATCACCGCCGAGGTATCACTTGCCTGGTTCTGCAGGTTCAGAAAGCGCGAGTGCAAGGCGAACCAGCGCTGGCGCAGGGCACCGAGCATGCCCATGGCCTGAATGCTCTCGGCATTGTGCAACTGGCTGCTGGCAAGGTGCGTGGACTGCTGCTGGAAACCGCTGGCCTCGACCAGCGGCTTATGGGTCAAGCGTTCGTTGAGCAGCGCCAGGGCAATCAGCAACAATGCCCCAGCGCAAGCCATGACGCCTAACCAGACGTTGAAAAGGAAGATTACTGCCAGATAAATCGGAAACCAGGGTGCGTCAAAGAAGGCAAACAGTGCAGGACCGGTGACAAACTGCCTCACTTGCGTCAGATCGTTAAGTGCTTGCCCGGCCTGCCCGTCGCCGTGGCGCAAGTTGCGTTCAAAGGCGGCCCGGTACACGTTGAGGTTAAAGCCCTGCTCCAGCTGGTTGCCAACACGGATAACAATGAAACTGCGGATCGCTTCCAGCGCACCAATAAATATAAAGAAGCCGACCACCATCAGGGTCAACATCCACAGGGTGGTTTCGTTTTGCGAAGAGAGTACCCGGTCATACACTTGCAGCATATAAATAGAGGGCACCAGCATCAGCAGGTTTATCAGTGCGGTAAAACAACCCACACTCAATAGCGTGGACTTGTGATCTGCCAGCGCTGCCCACAAGGGCGCACCGGCTTTATTAGTCGGCCTGTTCATTGTCCGCCTTTCTATCCCTGAAAAATCGGCAATCGCCTACAAGGCTTTATTCTTTATTCTTACGTTCCAGCAAGAGTATCTTTTTGGACGGTGAAATCCATTTGAAGATGCCTGGCTTAAAACGGTTGAAGTGCACCAGTGCACTGCCGCTGCCATCGAGCAACGCCAGCGTATCGGGGGTCGGCAACCAGCCGCTGGGGCGCTGCCCGATCAGCCCTTCGGCGCATTGAAGATCCCCGTGCAGAGTTTGCGCGGCATCCAGTTGCAATTCACAACCCGCGGCCCGATCGTTTTCAGGGTAAAGCGTCCAGTCACCGGCCAGTTGCGCGGGCGTGGGGAGTTGCAGGCTGCTTGCCATACCGACCTCGGTCATCAACATCAGGGGAATCGCGCCGAGCGCGATTATTCGCTTCAAAACCATCATCTGCACGCCTCGGAAAAGGCGGCGCATCGGCGCCGCCCTTTCAGTTTGCTATCAGACCACGATATCCGTGGCGACCGCCTGACCTACAGTGGTCACCAGGAAATCAGACAGGCTGTTGCCGGTGAAGTCGATCGACAGGCTACCGAGGTTGCTTGCCTGGTCGAAGCTGAGCACCGCTTCGCCGGCATGGCCGGTGAAGGCATCAACGAACTGCAGCGGCAGCTTGTTGACGGCAAAGGCTGACATTGCCGACAGATCGATCTTGTCCTGACCGCTGACGAAATCCATGATCCGGTCGGGGTTGCTCGGGGTCGAATCGCTGCTGGCAGCGAAGATGAAGGTGTCGGAACCGGCACCGCCCCAGAGTTTGTCGGCACCGCCACCGCCGTAGATGATGTCGTTGCCGGCACCGCCCTTGAGCTCGTTGGCCACGGCGTTGCCTATCAGCAGGTCGTTGCCCGAGCCGCCGATGGCGTTCTCGACAATGGCACCCTTGGCAATGGAAATATTGCCGATCATGCCGCCGACGTCGGAGAACGACGCGTCATTGAGGTTGATCTTCTGGTTCTGGGTAAAACCGGAGAAGTCCAGGGTGTCGTTACCGCCGCCATCCCACACCGAGAAGACGATTTTCGACGAGGCCGACGTGGCCGAGTAGAAGTCGCGATCAGCGGTGGAGTTGAAGCCGTACGTGGTGTCGCCGGAGCGGGTCGCGTAGTTGGCGCCATAGAGCTTCTGGATGGCGGCAATGTCATCCATCAGCGGTGCCGAGGAGTACACCTGCACACCGCCCTTGGTGAAGTTCTGGCTGGTGTTGCTCTCGCCCCAGTAACTCATGACGCTGTAGCCACGGGTGTCCTGGCCGTAGGTAGCATCGGCATAGGTCGGGTAGCCTTCGCCGGCGTTGTAGTCGCCCGGGTGAGACAGGCCCAGGACGTGGCCGATTTCGTGGGTCAGGGTCTGACGGCCGTAGTTGCCGTTGTCCGGGTTGACGTTGGCCTGGTACTGATTGTTGATCAGGTACCAGGATTCACCCTTGTGCGAACCCGGGCCATCGAACGGCAGGTAGGCAAATGCAGCACCGCCAGTGCTGCCATCGCTGTAGTTGCCGAAGGTCATGTGACCGTCGCCGCCCGATGCGCCTTCCTTGAAGGTGACCTTGGCCACGTCCGCCCACGACTGCATGGACAGTTTGGCCTGGGCCTTCTGCTGGGCGGAAAAGGCGCTGAACGAGCCCAGCCCCTGACCGTAGAAGTCAGAAGGTGCCTTGGTCAGGAAGGTATAGGTCAGGCTGATGGTGCCATCCTTGTTCAGGTCTTTCCAGGCAGCGCCGTCGCGCAATAACTGGGTAGCGGCCTGGTCGACCGAGAACGAAGGTTTGCCATTGACTGTCGCACTGCCGCCGCGATCATATTGATGGCCAAAACTATTGATCAGGCTGTAAGCGGAACTTGCACCGTGCGGTTGCAATACAGAGCCAGCTGAAACAATAGCGCTTTCTTTGACTTTCGACATACAGACACTTCCTTGTTTACAAAAAAAGCAGTTGTTGTCCGATAGGACGCTCCTGCGGCGAGATCGTCCTATCACTCGCCTGAATGAGGCGGGGAAAAACTGACACAAGAGGAATTGAACTGTCCAGCTTTTTTTGACGCCAATTTTCAATAACTCAACATGTTTATTGTCCTACAATTTTGTAACCCTTGATTTAGCTGACCTCGGTCAATTTGCGCAAACGACGACATATCGAATACAACAAAATATTGCGACCCAAGACGAACATCGAGCAAAGGCCTTTAGTTCAATACTCGAACTTTACTTATAAGAAGGCGACATACCCTTATCACCACTTGCCGCTGATCCTTTACTTTTCCGCGACAACTAGGCGGTGACCCTCCGTCGCCTGGCCATTGACTTGTGCGGTGCGCAGGCGCTGAGTAGGGATTGGTCAAATAGCCCTTTCAACCTGGACGCCACTATGACAAGACTCACGGTTCAATCCGGCGATTTCTTGCAAGGTGAAGGCGAGTACCGCAATGGATCGCTCACACTCAAGACCGCCCGCAGCCCTTCCCCTGGCGAGAAAATTGCCCTTACCCGCATCACCGACCTGATCGTCGCCAATCAGGAATCCAGTCGCAGCCTGAGCAGTGCTTTGGGCTGGGGCGTCGCCGGCGCCCTGGTGGCCGGCCCGGTCGGCCTGATCGCCGGCCTGTGGTTAGGCGGCAAGGAAGAGGAGGTAACCTTCCTGGCGACTTTCAAGGATGGTCGCAAGCTGATGGCCATCACCGACAAGAAAACCTGGACGAAGCTCGACGGGAACTGGCGGCGTCACGCCCAGGCGGCAGCGAACGGCTGAATCGGCACGCCCGTCACTCGTTCATGGCAATAGCAGCCAATTGAAAACAGGGGCGCCGCCGGGCGGCCGCCCCTGCTAAGATTGCGCCCCCGCCTGCCCGGCGCAATACCGGCAGGCTTTCGTTACCCGGGCTCGTGCCCCTCTTCGCCTATCGGGCAAATACGCCCTGCCGGACAGCAGCCGATCGATAACGGCGCGTTCGCGTTCGCCTTCAAGGAGCTCCTGCATGACCCTGCCTCGCCCTCGCCTGCCCTTGCGCCTGCTCGGCCTGAGCCTAGCCCTGCCGGCCAGCCACAGCCTGGCCGAGGACAGCATCACCCTGGCCCCGCTGCAGGTGTCGGAGGCCTACAGCGAGGGTTATCAGGCCCGCGAAGCCGCGGTCACTGGTTTGCAGCCGGCGCCGCTGCTGGATACTCCGGCGTCGATTACGGTGTTCAGTGAGCAACTGCTGGCCGACCGCCAGGTGCGCAGGCTCAGCGAAGTGCTGCAAAGCGATGCCTCGGTGGGTGAAAGCTATGCGCCGATCGGTTACTACGAAAACTTCAACGTGCGCGGCTTCGAGCTCAACGCCGCCAGCAGTTACAAGATCAACGGCCAGACCATCGCCGGCGAACAGAACGTGGCGCTGGAAAACAAGCAGCAGGTCGAGTTGCTCAAGGGCCTGTCGGGCCTGCAAAGCGGCGTGTCAGAACCCGGTGGGCTGATCAACTACGTGACCAAGCGCCCGGAGGATGTGCGCTCGGTGACGGTTTCAAGCAATGAACAAGGCGAGCGTTACCTGGCCACTGACCTCGGCGGCTGGTTCGGCAGCGAGCACCAGTTCGGCCTGCGCGCCAACCTGGCACACGAGGACATCCGCTCCTACGTCGACCACGCCGACGGCAAGCGCGACTTCGCCTCGCTGGCCTTCGACTGGCAGATTAGCCCCGACGCGCTGCTGCAACTGGATGCCGAGTACCAGCAGCGCGAACAGCGCTCGGTGCCGGGTTACCAGGTGCTCGGCGGCAACAGCCTGCCCCACGGCATCGATCCGCATGACCGCCTGGCCTATCAGCACTGGGCCAACCCGGTGACCATCGACTCGCTGAACCTTGGCGGGCGCTTCGAGTATCGCTTCAGCGACAACTGGACCGGCAGTGTCAGTGCCTCGCGCAGCAAGGTGGTGATCGATGACTACAGTTCGTTTGCCTGGGGATCGAGCGAAGGCGCCTACTTCAGCGAAGCAGGCGACTATGACATTTATGACTACCGAAGCCCCGACGATACCCGACGCACCGATGAGGCACAGGTGGCGCTCAATGGCCGCTTCGATAGCCTGGGCGTTGCTCATGAGCTGACAATCGGCAGTAGCGCACAGCGCCGCACCCTTGATCAGCGCCCTTACTTCAACGAGTGGATCGGCAGCGGCAACATCTATCAACAAACCCCGGTGCTGGAGCCGTCCGAGAAAACTCCGGGGCACAGCACGCGCCGACTCGACAGCCGCCAGTACGGGATATTCGCCAGCGACCGCATCAGTTTCAATGAGCACTGGCAGACCGTGCTGGGCGCACGTCTGGTACGTCTGGACGAAAAGACCTTCAGCGAAGACGGCCCAGGCCGCCACACCCGCGACTATCAACTGCTGCCCAATGCTGCGCTGATCTACAAGCCGCGCCCGGACATCGCCCTGTACACCAGCTATAGCAAGGGCCTGTCTTCCGGCGGTACGGCGCCGTGGTTCGCAAGCAACAGTGCCGAGATTCTTGCCCCTACCCTGTCCCATCAACTGGAAGTCGGCATCAAGCGCGATTGGCAACGCCTGAGCCTGAGCGCCGCTCTGTTCCAGCTGCGCCAGGCTTATCAGTATTCGCAACCTGATGGCGTCGGAGGCTTCACTTATGTGCAGCAAGGCCAGCAGAAGAACATCGGCCTGGAGCTGGGCGCCAGTGGCCGGTTAAGCTCCAACCTGCAGATCAACGCCAGTGCTGCGGCAATTCGGGCACGGGTCAAGAACAGCGGCACGGCTGACTACGAAGACCATCAAGCGCTGAACGTACCGAACTTCCGGGCTGCCGTGCAGGCTGACTACAGCTTGCCGATTCCTGGCCTGGCCCTGCTCGGCGGTGCGCGCTACAGCGCCAGCAAGTACGCCAACCAGGCCGGAACGGTTGAGGTTGGCAGCTATGCGGTGTTTGACCTGGGCAGTCGCTACAGCACCAGGATTGGTGGCTACGACACCGTGCTGCGGCTAATGGTGGATAACGTCTTCGACAAACGCTACTGGCGCGATGCCGGGGAGTACCTGGGGGATGGCTATCTGTTTCAGGGCGCGCCGCGCACCGCACGGGTTTCGGCGTCTGTGAGTTTCTGAAAGCCTCATCGCGGGTCAAGCCAGCTCCCACAATGAATCTGCGTACGCCGCCGGTCCGGTGGGAGCTGGACTTGCCAGCGATCGAGCGCGAAGCGGTCGTAATCCAGGCAGCACCTGATGTGCTGACTGCACTGGCCTCATCGCTGGCAAGCCAGCTCCCACCAAGCACCACTATCAGAACGGTTCGCTACCCTCGCGAATTTCAACTTCCAGCACTTTACCGAGCGCCACCAACTGCGCCGCCACGTCCCTGGTGGTAATGAAGCCGCTGTAGCAGTCACTGTCCGTGGACCAGTTCCACAGCACCAGGCCCTGCTTGTGCAGTTCGTCGTGGGCGGTGACCATCAGCTCTGGCACCGTGGTGCCTTCGAGGAAGTCCTCATCCTCTGCGTCCTCGACACCGAAGGTGACTTCGGCATCCCGTGCCTCGGCCAACTGCTGCACGCTCTGCACAAAGGACTCGGTGTCTTTCCAGTCAACGAAGAACACCGACTCCCAGTCCGCCACGTCCTTGACGATGTACATCAGTTGCTGCGGATCGTCCTCGAATTCCTCGATGTCGTCTTCATCCAGCTCGACCTCGCGCAGGGCCTGGACATGCTGGCTGGCCATTGCCGCCGACGGGCTGACCAAGGTCAGCAATTGTTCGGCGGCGAGGATCTGCGCCTTGGTGAAACATTCTTTGAGCATCTGAAACATCCTTTTTCATGGGCAAAACAAAAAGCCCCCGGCCTTGTTCAGGTCGGGGGCTCTTCTAGATATGGCGGTGAAGAAGGGATTCGAACCCTTGATACAGTTTCCTGTATACACACTTTCCAGGCGTGCTCCTTCAGCCACTCGGACACTTCACCGTTTCTCGTCAAGCAGTTCAGCCTGTCGAGGCGCGCTAATGTAGTCGAAAGAGGTTCTGATGGCAAAGGTTTTTTTCAGAATATTCATGTGCTTAAGCCATTCAAGCGAAAAAACCCGGTACACAGGGCAAAGCCGCCATTCTCTGGCGTGCTTTGGCAGCCCCGATTCACCCACTGCCGTCAGCACGAGCGAACGGGCCGGCAAGCTGACCGGTCAGTCAGTCACAGCGCTTTACCTCGGGCACTTGCCTGAGTAACGTCTGCCCCACTCCCCCTTAAGGAACCCTGTCATGAGTGAGCTGATTACCTACCACCTCGAAGACGGCATTGCCACCCTGACCCTGAACAACGGCAAGGTCAACGCCATCTCGCCTGACGTCATCAAGGCCTTCAATGCCGCCCTCGACCAGGCCGTGCAGGACCGCGCGGTGGTAATCATCACCGGCCAGCCCGGCATTCTGTCCGGCGGCTATGACCTCAAAGTCATGACCGCAGGCCCCAAAGAAGCCGTCAGCCTGGTCACCGCAGGCTCGACCCTGGCCCGGCGCATGCTTTCGCACCCGTTCCCGATCATCGTCGCCTGCCCGGGCCACGCGGTGGCCAAAGGTGCGTTCCTGCTGCTCTCGGCCGACTACCGCATCGGTGTCGAAGGTCCGTTCAGCATTGGCCTTAATGAAGTGCAGATCGGCATGACCATGCACCATGCCGGTATTGAACTGGCCCGTGATCGCCTGCGCCGCGCAGCGTTCCACCGCTCGGTGATCAATGCCGAGATGTTCGACCCGGTCAGCGCCGTCGACGCCGGCTTCCTCGACAAGGTCGTGCCGGCCGAACAGCTGCACGAAGCTGCACTGACGGCAGCCCGGCAACTGAAGAAGATCAACATGAACGCCCACAAGCACACCAAGCTCAAGGTGCGCAAAGCCCTGCTGGAGCTGCTCGACGACGCCATCATCCGCGACCAGGAACACCTGGGCTGACCCCCCTACCAAGGCCTGATTGCAACTAATTGTGTAATCAGGCCTGTCCCGCCCAATCAGCGTTTGCTGATAGAAGTGCACACCCGTACACTGCGCCGCGTTTGCCTGGTGTGAGTCGTACGAATGCTTTTTATTATCCGCATGTCCCTGTTGGGGCTGCATTTTCTTCTGGCCGGTATTCTCGGTGTGCTGGTTGGTTTGTGCCGACCGTTCAACCCGGACAACAGCCGAATCTGTGCACGCCTTTACGGGCTGCCCGCCACCTGGCTGATGCGCCTTGAGATCAAAGCCGAGGTCGGCCCGCTGTTCGACCAGCCGCCGGGCTGCGTGATCATCGCTAACCACCAGTCCAACTACGACCTGTTCGTGCTGGGGCATGTGGTGCCGCCGCGCACGGTGTGCATCGGCAAGAAGAGCCTGAAGTGGATCCCGCTGTTCGGCCAGTTGTTCTGGCTGGGCGGCAACGTCCTGGTCGATCGCGGCAACGCCTACCAGGCGCGCCGGGCAATCCAGACCACCACCCGCACCCTGAGCGAAGACGACACCTCGATCTGGGTGTTCCCCGAAGGCACGCGCAATGCCGGCGAGCATCTGATCACCTTCAAAAAAGGTGCATTCCACATGGCCGTCGAAGCCGGCGTGCCGATCGTGCCGGTATGCGTCAGCCGCTATGCCAGCCGCCTGAAGCTCAACGGCTGGGGCCGTAGCAAGGTCATCATCCGTTCGTTGGCGCCGATCGCCACCAGCGGCCTGACCCAGCAGGACGTACCGGCCCTGGCCGAGCAGTGCCGCCTGCAGATGCAACACTGCATCGACCGCATGGAAAGTGAACTGGTCCAGGGGTGAACGGTTGCCGAATCGTGCCGGTCATACCAAGCTACTGGCACGGTTAACAGAAGAAGCGGACAACCATGGGTCGAGTCGTTGCGGCGGCGGTGTATAGCGCCGGCAGAAAAGTCACCAATATAAGCCTCGATGAAGGCAGCCAGTGGGCAAGCAAACCCGGGCATTTTGTCTGGATCGGCCTGGAAGAGCCCGACGCCCAGGAGCTGGCCAACCTGCAGCGCCAGTTCAACCTGCACGAACTGGCCATCGAAGACGCGCTGGAAAAGCACAGCCGGCCCAAGCTCGAGACCTTCGGCGATGCCCTGTTCATCGTCACGTACTCGCCGGTACGCCATGAAGGCAAGCTGGAGTTCATCGAAACCCACATCTTTGCCGGCAACGGCTACATCATCACCGCCCGTAACGGTCACTCGAAATCCTACGCCCTGGTGCGCCAGCGCTGCGAAGCCCGCCCGCTGCTGCTCGAACACGGCGAAGACTTCGTGCTCTACGCCCTGCTCGACTTCGTCACCGAGAATTACCAGCCGGTCAGCGAAGCCATTCATGGCGAGATCGAGGAGCTGGAGCGCAGCGTGCTCAGCGGTTCGCTCAAGGAAGAAGACATCCAGCGCATCCACAGCCTGCGCCGCGACATCCTGCGCCTGCGCCGCTACGTGGCGCCGATGGTCGAGGTCAGCGAAGAACTGCAGCGCCTGACCTTCCCGTTCATCGACAAGAACATGCGCCCGTATTTTCGCGATGTGCAGATCCACGTCACCCGGCAGATGGAAGACCTGGCAGGGATTCGCGACATCGCCAGCCAGACCATCGAGATCGGCATGCTGCTGGAGTCATCCCGCCAGAGTATCGTGCAGCGCAAGTTCGCCGCCTGGGCGGCGATCCTGGCCTTCCCCACCGCAGTGGCGGGGATCTACGGGATGAACTTTCAGAACATGCCGGAGCTAAGCTGGCACTACGGCTATTTTGCCGTACTGGGCGGGATCGCCGTGGGCTGCACGGCGCTGTACGCGAGCTTCAAGCGCTCCGGCTGGCTGTAACGACAGGCCTCAGGCCGAACTGCCCTGGGGCTTGTGCGCGACGAAGCGCATCATCCATTCGGCCACCGTGCTGCCCTGATGCTCGTGCGCCAGGCTGTCGATACCTTTGCGGTAGACCTCCTGGCCGAGGCTGTCCTGGCGCAACTCGAGCAGCGCCCGCGAGTAGTCGTGGATGAACTCGGGGTGGCCCTGGAAGCACAGCACCTGGTCGCCAATGTGGTAGGCGGCGTTGGGGCAGAAATCGCTTGAGGCGATCACCGTGGCGTTTTCCGGCAGGCGGGTGACCTGGTCCTGATGGCTGATCAGCAAGGTCAGCTCTTCGACCTGCGGGCTCATCCACGGCGCCTTGGCGTTCATCACATAGCGGTGGGTACCCACCCCCCAGCCCTGGTGCGCGCGCTCGCTCTTGCCGCCCAGCAACAGCGCCAGCAGCTGATGACCAAAACACACGCCAAGCAATTTGTCGCCACGCTGATAGCGGTCCAGCAGGAACGCCTTGAGCTTGTGTATCCACGGATCATTACCGAACGAGTCGGCTTTGCTGCCAGTGACCAGATAGGCGTCGAACACCTCTTCGTCATTGGGGTACTCGTCGTTCAACACGTTATAGACACGAAACTCGGCGGCGATTGGCTGGCGGGTAAACAGCTGCTCGAACATCCGTCCGTAGCCCTGATACTGCCCGACCAGCTCCGGTCGCAGGACGTCGGTTTCCAGGATGCAGATGCGTAGCGACATATAGATAGTCCTGAACGACAAAGGCGGGATTGCCCCGTAAAGCCTGCCCCGAATAAGGCGCGCAGGCAAGTATGATACTCGGACGAACGGTCATGAGCTTGGGATCCACTTGCTCATGTGCCGCAGGTGTCTAGCAAGGGGAATGCTGGTGGATGGCCAAAGGCCTCATAGCGAAAAACACCTGTAGCGCGATAAATAAAGATTAAAGCGTTCTAAAACACGGGTGACGTTGACCCTAAGGTTAGCTGTATACCCATTAGCAACGGTTCGCGTCTTAATGTTTCACCGCGTTAAATGATGTTCGCCAGATCGACGACAAGGAAGCCTCTGGGCACTCAGGAATAACAACAAAAAGGCGGTCAGCCATGTTCAAACAACACAAAGTACGTCAAGCCGGGCTCATTCTCTTCGCCACCACGCTGCTGTTGATCCTGCCGAACCTTTCACGCCTGTTCGGCTGAGCGGCATGCCCTCTTCCCGCGGTTTGTGCCTGGCACGAGCCGGTTGTGTGCAGGTAATCTGCCGACCCTGATGGTTGGAGACTGCCCATGCGCCACTGTTTCAGCTTGTTGCTCGCCCTGCTGTGCCTGCCCCTGCAGGCGGCGCAATTGACCCTCGACCTGGGAACCGGCAGCCGCCACTGGCAGAGCGCCGAGTTGCTCGCGCATCCGCTGGCGCAGGACATCCAGATCGACAACGATGTTTCCTACAAAAGAACCATGCATTATCGCGCGGTACCACTGGCTGCACTCCTACAGGGAGTGCAGGCCGATGATCACCTGCAAGCCATCGCCCTGGACGGTTTCGCCGCCGAGATGCCCGCCGCGCCTTTGCTCAAGGACGGCCCAGCGCGGGCCTGGCTGGCCATTGAAGACCCGGCCAAGCCTTGGCCGGCTCTGGCCAAGGGCAAGCCCGGTGCCGGGCCGTTTTACCTGGTCTGGACCGATCCGCAAGCTGGACGTATCAGCCCTGAGCAATGGCCTTTCCAGGTCGCCAGCATTCGCCGCCTGGCGGCAGTGGCCGAGCGCTTCCCGGCCATGCGCCCGGCACCAGGGCTGAGCGCCGACGACCCGGTCAACCAGGGTTTTGCCGTGTTCCAGAAGAACTGCCTGGCCTGCCATCGCCTCAACGGCGCCGGTGACGCCCAGTTCGGCCCGGACCTGAACCTGCCGCACAACCCGACCGAGTACTTCCAGGCCGATTTCCTCCGGCGCTATATCCGCGACCCACAAAGCCTGCGCCAGTGGCCCCAGGCGAAAATGCCCGGGTTTGCCCCAGCGATCATCAGCGATAGCGAGCTGGACGCGCTGCTTGCGTATCTGCGCCACATGGCCACGCGCAAACCCTGAGGCTCATTGCTGCTGGGCGTTGAGGGTGGGCGTCACCAGCACCTTGGCGTGCATTTGCTCGAAACCTCCACCGCGGCGCATGCCGCGCACCGGGCAGGCATCCAGGTAGTCCAGGCCTACTGCCAGCTTCAGGTGCCGTTCTGGCCGAGCCAGTTGGTTGGTGACATCGAAGCTGTACCAGGCATCCTCCAGCCAGGCTTCGGCCCAGGCGTGGCTGGCCATCTGCTGGCTGTCGCTGTCGAACAGGTAGCCGGACACGTAGCGCGCCGGTACGCCCAGGCTGCGCGCGCAGGCAAGGAAGGCATGGGTGTGGTCCTGGCAAACCCCTGCCCCGCCGGCGAACGCCTGGGCGGCACTGGTATCCACAGCGGTGCTGCCGGGCCGGTAGGCCATGCGCTGGTTCAGGGCATTCATCAGTTCAATCAACGCCGAACGGTCACGGCGCTTGCGGCATTGCTGGCTGGCGAAACTGCGCAAGGCTTCGTCGGCCTCGGTCAGGCGGGTGAAGCGCAGGAACGGCAACGGTGATTGCAGTTCATGCTCGGCTTCGCGGCTTTCATCGATGTCGACCAGGCCGCGGGCGCCGATGACCAGGTCCGAATGCGGCTCCTCCAGGCTCAGCACGTGCAAGATGTTGCCGAACGGGTCCAGTTGCGCCCGCACCGGCCGCGGCAGGTCCAGCTGCCAGCTGAGCACCTGCTGGCGCTCGCTGTCGTGTGGGGTCAAGCGCAGGTACTGGATACTGGCGCGCACCTGGTCTTCGTAGTGGTAGGCGGTTTCGTGGCTAATGGTCAGTCTCATACGGCCTCCAGGTAGGCGCTGTGAATGGCATTACCCAGTTCACGCACCAGCGGGATGTAATGGGTCAGCCAGGGGTGCAGGCCCTCGGCGAGGATTTCATCGATCGAGGTGTAGCGCAGGCGCGCGTCCACCTCGGCAGCCAGGCGCTGGGCCGGGCGACCGTTGCCGCCTGGCAGGCTGGCGAGAATCAGGTCGATCTCCTCGGTGCAGGCACGCAGCGAGCGCGGCACGTCGGCGCGCAACAGCAGCAGCTCGGCGACATGACGCGCGGCCGGCGCATCACGGTAGATCTCGGTGTAGGCCTCGAATGATGACAGCGCACGCAGCAAGGCACTCCACTGGTAGTAACCACGGGCCGAGCTGTCGCTGACCGCCTCGGCCTCGTCGCCGAGCATTTCGTAGCGGGCATCGAGCAGGCGCAGGGTGTTGTCGGCGCGCTCGATGAAGGTGCCCAGGCGAATGAAGCGAAAGGCGTCGTTGCGCATGATGGTGCCGTAAGTGGCGCCACGAAACAGATGCGAGCGCTCCTTGATCCACTCGCAGAAACGGCTCATGCCATAGCGGCTCAGGCCCTGCTCGGCAATACCGCGAATCTCCAGCCAGGTGGCGTTGATGTTTTCCCACATGTCGGCAGTAATCCGCCCACGTACCGCATGGGCACTGGCGCGCGCGGCGCCGAGGCAGCTGTAGATGCTCGCCGGGTTTTCCGGGTCCAGGGCAAAGAAGTGCAGAAGGCGCTCGGCATGCAACTGGCCATGGCGCTCGAGGTAATCGTCGAGGGTGCCAGTGATCAGCAGCGGCATGGCCATTTCATCCAGGCCGTCGCCGCGCCCGTCTTGCGGCATCAGCGACAGCGAGTAGCTGACATCGAGCATCCGCGCGAGGTTTTCCGCCCGCTCCAGGTAACGCGACATCCAGTACAAATCAGAGGCAGTTCTACTCAACATGACTTAATCCTCGACCACCCAGGTGTCCTTGGTACCGCCGCCCTGGGACGAGTTGACCACCAGCGAGCCTTCACGCAGGGCCACCCGGGTCAGGCCGCCAGGCACAACCCGGGTCTCGCGCCCGGACAGCACGAAGGGACGCAAATCGATATGCCGCGGGGCGATGCCGTTTTCGACGAAGGTCGGGCAGGTCGACAGCGACAGCGTCGGCTGAGCGATGTAGGCCGCTGGCCGGGCTTTGATCCGGGCGGCGAAGGCCTCGATCTCGGCACGGGTTGCCGCCGGGCCGACCAGCATGCCGTAGCCGCCGGAGCCCTGGGTTTCCTTGACCACCAGTTCCGGCAGGTGCGCCAGCACATGGGACAGCTCTTCAGGCTTGCGGCACTGCCAGGTCGGCACGTTTTTCAGGATCGGCTCCTCGTCGAGATAAAAGCGGATCATGTCGGTGACATAGGGGTAGATCGACTTGTCGTCGGCAACCCCGGTGCCAATGGCATTGGCCAGCACTACATTGCCGCAGCGGTAGGCGGCCAATAGCCCGGGAACGCCGAGCATCGAATCGGGATTGAACGCCAATGGGTCAAGGAAGGCATCGTCCAGGCGCCGGTAGATCACATCGACCGCCTTGGGGCCGTCGGTGGTGCGCATGAACACCCGCTCGTCACGTACGAACAGGTCGGCACCCTCAACCAGCTCGACGCCCATTTCGCGGGCGAGGAAGGCATGTTCGAAAAACGCGCTGTTGAAACGCCCGGGGGTCAGCACCACGACGCTGGGGTTATCCAGCGGGCTAGAGCTCTTGAGGGTATCGAGCAGCAGGTTGGGGTAGTGATCGATGGGCGCGATGCGCTGGGCAGCGAACAGCTCGGGGAACAGGCGCATCATCATCTTGCGGTCTTCGAGCATATAGCTGACGCCGCTGGGGGTACGCAGGTTGTCTTCGAGCACGTAATAGCTGCCATCGCCATCGCGCACCAGGTCGACCCCGGAAATATGCGAGTAAATGTCGCGGTGCAGGTCCAGGCCCTGCATCGCCAGCTGGTACTGGTCGTTGGCCAGCACCTGCTCGGCGGGGATGATGCCGGCGCGGATGATGCGCTGGTCGTGGTACAGGTCGGCTAGAAACAGGTTCAACGCCTTGACCCGTTGAATGCAGCCACGCTCGACCACCCGCCATTCACTGGCCGGGATGCTGCGCGGGATGGTATCGAAGGGGATCAGGCGCTCGGTGCCCTGCTCGTCGCCATAAAGGGTGAAGGTTATGCCGGCGCGATGGAATAGCAGGTCGGCTTCACGTCGACGCTGGGCGAGCAGCTCCGGTGGGGTTTCGGCCAGCCAGCGGGCGAACTCCCGGTAATGCGGACGGACCTGACCGTCAGCGGTGTACATCTCATCGTAAAAGGTGCGGATCATGCCGAACTCCTTGTCACCCGTGCACCCGAGCCATCGCAAGCCTCGTGCCAGCGGCATAATTCCTTGTTATTCAATACGTTGTGATTTAAGCGAAGAACGGTCGCACCAGATCTGTGCAACCGCCCCGGTTGCTTTGACGGCAGCGCTTCATTGCGAAGCGCCGCGCTTGTTCGTCACTCAGGCCAGTTGCCGCTCCTGCTTGACGCCCCAGCCTTCTATTTCTCCACCCAGCGGGGCGATCACCGCCTCGAAATCCTGTTCGAATTCGCCGATTCCGCCATAGGTTGCAAACATCACCTTGCTCAGCTCCAGGTGCCAGGCGCCATCATCACGCTCGTGTACCTGGGCACTGAGTGATTCGCCGCGAAACTTACCTGCCGCTCGCCGCGCCCGTGCCTCGTCCGGAAATACCGCATAAAACTCGATGGGATGAATTTGCGCGAAGTTGAACCCCCCTTCTTTCATCCGACGCAAGACCGTGCTGCTGATGTCCTCGTATTGGCTGCTCATGAATCGTCCTCCTCATTACCGATGGATAGACTTTCAGTGCAAAACGCACCTGCCCGCCACACAAGCCGTGCGGGGGCAATTCGAGCTGTTGCGTGACGTGGATCGGCAAGCCCGGACAATCAAAAAAATTGCCCGACCTTGTCTGCAGCGTAGCGCCTGATTGCCCAGCGTGCCAGCCGGCATGCGGGTTCAAGGCCCTTCAGTGATGGCAGTGATCTCCACCCCGTTCTGCTCCTTCAGCCATTTGGCCGTTGGCGAGGGTTCGCGGTCCTGAAAATCATTGAGGTCCAGTTCGCCCAGGACCGGAAACAGATGGGAGCGAATCAGCCGCGCTGCCTCTTCGGTACTCGGCTCCAGCTCCGCGGTGAGCGACAGCGAGGTACGCTCGCCCTTCTGGTCAACAAAGGTAATGACCCATGCTTTCATTGGACTCTCCTCTGTACAGATGTTCAGGGTGAATCGGGCTTACCTTCCGTTGACCTCAGCACAGTGGTGGTCGTTCAGTCGTCTTGCACCGCGAAGCGATGGCCGCCTGGCAACGCACGTACGCTTTGCAGTGTGCGTAGAAAATCGTCCCTGGAGGGCTCGAACTGCAGGGGTGGTTGGGAGTGTTCGTTGATCACGCCCAGCACCAGGGTGGGCTGATGCCCGGAGGACGAGACGCCGGCGACCATCCTGAACGTTTCGACGGCCGACGGTTCGAGCGTTTCAGGATCATGAGGGCGAAAGCGCGCGCCGCCGATACGCCCCTTGGCGGCACCAATGGGCACGCTTGAAGGCCCGAACTTGTCGATACTGAGCAACTCGGGAAACGGGTTGGCAATCAGTCGATCCAGCATCATCGGGACCATGTCGACGGCTTTTTCATCATCGTTGCTCATGCTCAGGCGGTGCAGCAGCTTGGGGTTGTCTGCCGGCGTGAAGCCCAGGGTGATGGCATGCCGCGGTGCGCCATCGTCGGCAATGAAGCCATGGGGCACACAGAAGCCGTTGTCCTGGGGGATTTCGTACTGCGCCCGGGTACGGAACGCAGCCAGCACGGTGCGTGCCCTGGGCTCCAGTAATGCCAGCGAAGCGGATGCGGTTGCCGTGGTGGCGCCGCTATGGAAGTTGAAACGATAGATGCGTTGGTTGCGCCACAGATAGGCTACCAGTTTGCCTTCATACCAATTGGCAAACGCATCCGGCAGCCCCAGCTCGATAGAACGCTCATGCTCGAACTCTACATCGGTCGGCCACTGTGCCTGTTCTTTGAAGAAGGCATCGCGCTCGACCTGCGCCTTCGCCACCGACCGACCTTCGGCAGCAAATTGCCGAATCAGATCGTCAAGCAAGATCAGTTGAGAATGCACATAGCCGATACGCTCGAGCTTTTCATCCAGCTCGATACTTTGGTCCAGCAGTGCCCTGTAGCCCGAGTCGTCACTACGGGTTTCGCTGATGACGGCATCCAGCGCCTTTATCTCTGCCTTGACAACCCGCTGTTGCGCAGGCTCAACGTTGAGGGTTTGGGAATAGCGGATCTGCTCGAAGAGTTCGCGAGTGGTCAACGGGCTGACCTCGATGTCAACCAGATAGCGTTGTTTGGGAGTCAAGCCGTCGCCGTAGGCAATCTGCTGCTCACCTGGGGTGATTGTGGGATTGGGAAGCTTGAAATTGTAGTACTGCCAATAGCCACTGGAAATGTGCCAGTCAATGTCCTTGGGCACATCGAACTGTACCCGGCCCATGCATTCGGTACGCCAGCCGGGGGGCGTCTGGTAATCCGCCGGTGCAACATCGGCCAGCGCCAACAGTGAATGGCACAGGCCGGCAAACAATACGAACACGCGCACGCAAAAATCCTTTTTTGATGGGCGCCATTGCAGCCCCCGCTTCCTCAAGCGCGCGATTTGAGCATCCATGGCCCAGAAAGCCAAGACCCCGGCAAGCCGGGGTCCTGTTTTTACAGCACCAGCAACCTGGCTATTCCGGGGTGCCGTGCACTACACCAGCGGTGTTGTCCAGCAGGCTCTTGGTCGCGGTCTGGATGAACGACTCAAGCTTGTGGGTCAGTTCGGTCTGGTCCGGCGCTTCGATCAGCTCGGCCTTGAAGTTGGCACCCAGCTCATAGCGGTACATGCGTGGCGACATGTCCTTGGACTCGATCAGGATGCGGTCACCCTTGACCAGGCCAACGATCTGCTCGCTGCCCGATGGCTTGATCATGCCAAAGCCCTGGTCACCGGCCGGCAGGTTGAGCAGGTCACGGCCCCAGCACTGATGGCGGGTTTCGCCGCCCAGTCGGCCCATGATGGTCGGCACGATGTCGATCTGGGTACCGACGGTGTGGTTGACCGCACCGAACTTCTCCTGGATACCCGGGGCGATCAGCAGCAGCGGCACGTTGAAGCGCCCGAGGTCGAGCTCAGTGACCTGCTGGTGGTTGCCAAAGCCATGGTCGCCGACGATGACGAACAGGGTTTCCTTGAAGTAAGGCTCCTTGCGCGCCTTCTCGAAGAACTGGCCCAGGGCCCAGTCGGAGTAGCGCATGGCGGTCAGGTGCTCGTCCAGACGGCCCTGGCCGGTGACTTTCTCGACCGGCAGGTCCTTGGGCAGCGCATACGGCGTGTGGTTGGACAGGGTCTGCAGCAACGCGTAGATCGGCTTCTTGCCATCGTGCTTGGCAAGCTCTTCGTTGCCGCGGTCGAACATGTCCTGGTCGGACACGCCCCAGGTCGGGTCGGAGAACACCGGATTGACGAAGTCGTTACGGCCGATGAAGGTGGTCATGCCCTGGTTGCCGAAGAAACCGGACTGGTTGTCCCAGGCAAAATCACCGTTGTAGACGTAGACGTCGTCGTAATCACGGGCACTGAGCAGCGCCGGCAAGCCCGACAGCTTGTGGCCGCCTTCGGGGGTCTGCATCAGGTACTCGAAACCCGGCAGGTTCGGGTAGCAAGCCATGGTGGCGAACATGCCCTGGTGGGTATGGGTACCGTTGGAGAAGAAGCGGTCGAACAGCAAGCCCTCTTTCGCCAGTTTGTCGAAGTACGGGGTGATGTTGTTCGGGCTGCCTAGCGCGCCGACCGAATGACCGGCGAAGCTCTCCATGAGGATCACCACGACGTTCTTGATCGCCAGGGTGTTGTCCGCCGGCGGGGTGAAGTCACGGCGCACCGCGGCGCTGTCGGCATCGACCAGCTTGTCGTTGGCAGTCAACAACATGTCGCGCACGGTCTGGGTAGCCAGGCCTTGTTCGATGGTCGACTTCCAGATATTGGCGCGGTCCTCGCCGAAGCGGCTTTTGGCGGCATCGATCAGGGTCAGGGTGCCGTTCAGGCCCAGCTGGTTGACGAAGTTCGAGTCGGTGGTGAAGGCATCGCCCCACCGCATTGGCGGGCCCTGGCGCAGGGTGCCGCGAGCGGCGATGACCGCTACCAGCAGGACCATGAAGAACACTACGCCGCGCACGTACCAAGGCGCGACGTTGCGCGTGCCGGCGACCTGGCTTTCATATACGCCAGCAGGTCGGGTCAGGCGGTCGATGCCCTTGAACAGCAGGCTCAGCAGCCAGGTGCCAAACGCCCAGGCCAGCAGGTAGCGCACCACCGGGAAGCCGTACCAGAGCATGCTCAGCACGGTTTTCGGATCTTCCTTGACGTACTGGAATACCAGGCCGTTGAGGCGCTGGTGGAACTCGCGGTAGAAGTCCATCTCCATCAGGCCGAGGAACATCACGATGCTCGACGCGATGGTCAGCCAGGCGCGGAACAGGCCGCGGGCAGCCATGGCCCGGGCACTGAGGATCGCCAGCAGCAGCGGGATGCTCAGGTACACCACGACCCGCAAGTCGAAACGCAGGCCATTGAGGAAACCCTCGGCCACGGTCGAGGTCGGCGTGTCGCCGATCATGTCGCTGTTGTAGACCAGCAGGGCCAGGCGGACCAGGCTGAGCATCAGCATGATCACCAGGCCGCACAGCAGGGTGTAGGCCAGATGCGATTTCAGCGTCGGTTGCAACGGGCGTGACGCAGCCCGCTGTTGACTCAAGGCGTCCGTGTTAGCCATGAATTGGAGGATCCTAGGGTTCAGGTTCGAGGAAGGCGGTAAAACGAATCGGCAAATGTGCCCTAAACGCGAGCGCGTTGCACGGCCATTCGGCGAACGGATAATTGCGCGCGCAAATTGTCGGCAATCGTTTGTGAAAATTTCGTAATAGAATCAGGGTTATCCGCAGGGAGATCATTACCCCATGTTTTTTCGCTACCTACCAAGCCCGCTTGGCCCGCTGCTGCTGGTAGGCGATGAACAGGGCCTGCGCCTGCTGCACATGGATGCCGCCCAGCCCTGGGAGCTGGCCGCCGACTGGCTGCCGGCCAGCAACCAGCTGGACGACGTGGCACGCCAGCTGGACGAGTATTTCGCGCGCAAGCGCGAGACCTTCGAGGTGCGTGTGGCGCCCCGGGGCACACCGTTCCAGCGCGAGGTTTGGCAGGCCCTGCAGCGCATTCCCTACGGCACCACCTGCAGCTACGGCGAACTTGCCCGGGCCATTGGCAACCCCAAGTCAGTGCGGGCAGTGGGCACAGCTAATGGCGCTAACCCGATTGCCATCGTCATCCCCTGCCATCGGGTGATCGGCAGTAACGGCACCCTCACCGGCTTTGCCGGCGGGATCGAACGCAAGCAGATCCTGTTGGAACTGGAAGGGACCTGGCTGATCTGAAGATAATCGGGCTACAGCCGCACATTGCCCCGCGGCCCGGCTATCGCCCAGATAATCAGCCCCAGCACCGGCAGCAGCAGAATCAGCAGGATCCAGAGAATCTTGGCGCCAACACTGGCACCACTCTTGATCACATTGATGATCGCCCAGATGTCCAGGGCGAGGATGATCAGGCCAACCAGGCTATTGAAGGTAGAACCCATGGTGTTGCTCCCTTGGTCGCGTCTGCCCTCAGGATAGCTGGCTATCAGCCCCATAGAAGCGAATCGTTCGCCGCGGCCCGGTAGCGCTGGTTACACTCGATTGATTCAATTGCGCCAGAGAGGTCCCTATGCCACCCGCCCACAGCCACAGCAGCCCCGCTCCCGTCCCCTTGTGGAACGCCTGGTTGCAGCAGGCACAAAGCAGCCCGTGGCTCAGTGCAGGCCTGGGTTTGAGCTTGCTGGTGGTGCTCGGCCTGCTGATCGCCAGCGCGTGGAATGCTGTGCATGGCGACCACCAGCAAAACCTGCACATGGCCATGCTCGGCGGCCTCGCCGGGTTTGCCGCCACCGCCCTTGGCGCAGTCATGGCAGTGGTCTTGCGCGAGATTAGCGCGCGCACCCAGGATGTGATGCTCGGTTTTGCCGCTGGCATGATGCTCGCCGCCAGCTCCTTCTCGTTGATTCTGCCGGGCCTCGACGCTGCCCGGGAGATCACCGGCAGCGGCCCCTACGCGGCACTGACGGTGGTGGTCGGCATGGGCCTGGGCGTCTTGCTGATGCTCGGCCTTGACCGCTTTACCCCGCACGAACATGAAAGCACCGGCCCATGCGGACCGCAGGCGGACCGGATCAACCGGGTGTGGCTGTTCGTCCTGGCAATCACCCTGCACAACCTGCCCGAAGGCATGGCCATCGGCGTCAGTTTTGCCAACGGCGACCTCAATGTCGGCCTGCCGCTGACCAGCGCCATTGCCATTCAGGACATCCCCGAAGGCCTGGCCGTGGCGCTGGCATTGCGCGCCACCGGTCTTTCGACCTTCAAGGCGGCGCTGGTGGCCATCGGCTCTGGCTTGATGGAACCCATTGGCGCAGTGATCGGCCTGGGTATTTCCACCGGCTTTGCCATTGCCTACCCGGTGAGCATGGGCCTGGCAGCCGGGGCGATGATTTTCGTGGTGTCCCACGAAGTGATTCCGGAAACCCACCGCAACGGCCACCAAACCTCGGCAACCCTGGGCCTGATGGGCGGCTTTGCGGTAATGATGTTCCTCGATACCGCCCTGGGTTAGACGTGCACGGCCACCCGCAGCGCTTCCAGGGCCGGCGCTGCGGCAATGCCGACTTCAGCGCACAGCTCCAGTACCCGCGGCAGGTCGTTGCTGCCGACCAGCACCATCTGAAGGTCATCATCGAGCAACTGGCTGAAGTTCATCAGCACATAGCCGCCGGCTTCCTTGTTCATCGCCCCCATCTGCACCTGGATGCGGTTGAGCGCGGTCAGCGGCTCGACTTTGGCCAACTGCTTGGGCTTGAGGTTGAACGGCACGCTCTTGTCGAAAGAGTCGGTGATCTGCTGGAACAGATCCTGATAGCTATCGGCCTGGAACAACACGGTGTCGGGCAGGCTGCCAACGACAATCCACTCACCCAGCGGGATCGGGAAACTGTCGTCGTAGTTGATGTCCGGGTTGGCGGCGAGAAACGCCTGGGGGTCGGCATAGGCCTGGGCGGCTTCGTCGGCGATGCGCGCGACTTCGTCTTCGCCCATGCAGCCAGCGCTGATTTTGCCGATGAGTTCGGCCAGTTGGAGTTTCATGAAGGGGCCCTGCGACGCTGAAAAAAGTCGCCAAGGATAGCCGCAAAAGGCCCCTCGGGGTTAGCCGAGCAGCTTGAGCAACTGCTCGGCGGTCTCGGGAGCGCCCATGGTTTGCGCCGCGCCCAGGGCATCGGTGCCACGGGCATCGCGATGGCGAGGGTTGGCGCCTTGAGCCAGCAGGTAGTCGACGATCACGGTGCGGTTGAACATCGCCGCCATCATCAGCGCGGTGCGTCCATCGGCGGACGCGCCATCGACCTCGGCGCCCTTGTCCACCAGTAACTGAACCATCTCCAGGTTGCCCTTGAAAGCCGCGCCGGCAATCGGCAACTGACCCTTGTCATTGGCGATCTGCGGGTCGGCGCCGTGCTCGAGCAGCACCGCCACGGCCTCCAGGTGCCCATGGTAGCTGGCAAGCATCAGCAAGGTGTCGCCATTGCCATTGCGCAGGTTCACCGGCAAACCGTTTTCCAGCAAGCGCCCGAGTATTACCGCGTCGCCCTTGCGCGCCCGGTCGAAGACCTCTTCGGCAAACGCTGCCGCCTCGTCTTCGTTCATCGGCGTTGGCCTGCGTGGGTGAGACATGGGGAACCTCCTGGCTATCGGAAAGGCCCAAGTCTTGGTCAGGCAGCGCCCCGGGTCAACTGTGGATAAATCATGGCTACCAGAGAAGAAATCTATTGGCCAATGCGGTACTGCAAAATGCACTGTGCAAAATGCACGACCATGCAGAATGCACGGCTCCATGCTTAAGTTAATAATTTAAGCTATTGATTTATAAGGATTTTATTTAATAGAAAAGCTGGCACAGACGCTGCACCTGTCACTCCATGTCTGCCACTAACAGTCAGGAGCTGATATGGACCTCATCCAGGAAAAATTCGCCTCGGTATTCTCCGCCTACGACGTCACCACCCAGGCGCGCCCCGATGGTGGAATTCTGCTGACCCTGCGGGCAGCGGACGGTACCCAGACCAAACGTTCGATTTCCTACGCACAGCTGCACAGTGCCGAACAGTTGTCGTGGGCGATCAGTGCGATTCGCCGCGACCTGGCCGAGCAGGCCAGTGAACTGCCGGTGATCACCATGCTGCAAAGCCAGCAGCGGTTTGCCTTGCCGACTTATCGGTAACTTCGCGGGGCAAGCCCGCTCCTACCTGTAGGAGCGGGCTTGCCCCGCGATGGCGTTTATCAGTCGTCAAGCCGCGGGAAAATCTTGGCAATCGAATCGCCAGTAAACCGTACAAGCCCACCTTCCGGCCGGTTGAACACCCGGATCGCCACGAACCGCGGCTCCTCGCCCATGTCGAACCAGTGCCGAACCCCTGCCGGCACGCCGATCAAGTCACCCTTCTCGCACAACACCGCATAGATGTAGTCCTCGATCCGCAGGCTGACCAGCCCGCGCCCGGCGGCAAAAAAGTGCAGCCGATCTTCGGCACAGGTGTGCTCATCGCGCAGGCTGGTATCCGCTTCGCGGCTTACCTCGACACGGGCGTAACCGGTCTCGGCTTTTAGGGCATCGATACCGGCTTGATAAGCGTCGATCAACTGCTGGTCGCTTGCGCCCGCCTGAATCGGCGCGCCAGCCTGCCAACGGGCAAAACGCACGCCTTGCTCTTTCAGGGTCGCGGCGATGTCCTCCAGGTGAGTCAGTACCTTGTTTGGGGTGTCCGGGGTGGACTGGTGATACACGCTAAGGCTGCTCATCGGGGCAACTGTCCTCTTTCATTCGAAGCGCAATGATAACGGCTGCAGCCAAGGCTGCGACGCTGGCAATACTAAAGGTGGTAGCCGGCCCCAGCAGGTTCCAGCTATAGCCGGAGTACAAGGCACCCATGGCACCGCCGGTGCCGGCCAGTGCGGCATACAGCGCCTGCCCCTGGCCTTGCTGGCGGGCTGCGAAGCTGCGTTGCACGAAGGCAATGGCGGCCGCGTGAAAACTGCCGAAGGTGGCCGCATGCAGGAGTTGGGCAAACAACAGCACGCCCAGGTGCTCGGCAAAGTTGCCGAGCAACGCCCAGCGCACCGCAGCCAGGGTGAAGCTGGCCAGCAGCACCCGGCGCAGCGATACCCGCGCCAGGATCCAGCTCATGGCCAAAAACATCAGCACCTCGGCCACCACTCCCAGCGCCCAGAGCATGCCGATGGTGCCGCGGCTGTAGCCCAGGTGCTCTAGGTGCAAGGTCAGGAAGGTGTAGTACGGGCCGTGGCTCAGTTGCATTAACGCCACGCACAGGTAAAACGCGGCCACCCCGGGGCTGGCCAGTTGCTTGAGAAACCCGCCGCCGCTGGTCCGCTCATTCTGCCCGGGCGGCTGGGCATTGGGCACCCAGAGGCTGGCCAGGACGATACCGGCCATGATGATCACCAGCGCCACCGGGTAGATATCCAGGCTCAACCAGTCGAACAAGCGGCCAAGGCCGACCACGGTGAGGATAAAACCGATCGAGCCCCACAGGCGGATCTGGCTGTAACGTGCGGTCTGCCCTTGCAGGTGCGCCAGGGTGATCACCTCGAACTGCGGCAAAACCGCATGCCAGAAGAACGCATGCAACGCCATCACCAGCGCCAGCCAGGCGTAGCTCTTGCCGAAGAAGATCAGCGAAAAGGTTGCCAGGGTCGACAACGCGCCCAGGCGCACGATCAGCAAGCGCTGGCCACTGCGGTCACCCAGCCAGCCCCACAGGTTGGGGGCCACGCAACGCATCAGCATGGGAATGGCAACCAGCTCGCCGATGCGCGCGCTGGAAAAACCCAGATGATCGAAATACAACGCCAGAAACGGCGCGGTCGAGCCGAGCAAGGCGAAGTAGAAGAGGTAGAAACTGGACAGTCGCCAGTAGGGAATCGCCGCCACGGCTCAGCGAGCCGCAGCGTGATTGGCCGCAGCCAGCATTACAGCTGGCCCAGCACCGGGGTCTTCACGCGTACATCGGCATTCTGCCCGCGATGGCGCAGCAGGTGATCCATCAGCACGATGGCCATCATCGCTTCGGCGATCGGCGTGGCGCGAATACCCACGCACGGGTCGTGACGGCCCTTGGTGATGACCTCGACCGGATTGCCATCGACATCGATGGAGCGGCCCGGGGTGGTAATGCTCGACGTCGGCTTGAGGGCCAGGTGGGCAACGATCGGCTGGCCGGAGGAAATACCGCCAAGAATGCCGCCGGCGTTGTTACTGAGGAAACCTTCCGGGGTCAGCTCGTCACGATGCTCGGTACCGCGTTGGGCGACGCTGGCAAAACCTGCGCCGATCTCCACGCCCTTGACTGCGTTGATGCTCATCAGCGCATGGGCAAGCTCGGCGTCCAGGCGATCGAAGATCGGCTCGCCAAGGCCTGGCATGACACCTTCGGCGACCACGGTGATCTTCGCCCCGACCGAATCCTGGTCGCGGCGCAGCTGGTCCATGTAGGCCTCAAGCTCGGCGACCTTGTCCGGGTCGGGGCTGAAGAAAGCGTTCTGCTCCACCGAGTCCCAGGTCTTGAAAGGGATTTCGATCGGGCCGAGCTGGCTCATGTAGCCGCGAATGCGGATGCCCTGGCTGGCCAGGTACTTCTTGGCGATAGCGCCAGCAGCCACGCGCATGGCGGTTTCGCGCGCCGAGCTGCGACCACCGCCGCGGTAGTCGCGCTCACCGTACTTGTGGTGGTAGGTGTAGTCGGCGTGGGCCGGGCGGAACAGGTCCTTGATCGCCGAGTAGTCTTTGGATTTCTGGTCGGTGTTGCGAATCAGCAACCCGATCGAGCAACCGGTGGTCCGGCCTTCGAACACACCCGAGAGGATTTCGACTTCGTCGGCTTCCTGGCGTTGGGTGGTGTGGCGGCTGGTGCCGGGCTTGCGCCGATCGAGGTCGTGCTGCAGGTCAGCCAGGGAAATTTCCAGGCCCGGCGGGCAGCCATCGACAATGGCGACCAACGCCGGACCATGGCTTTCGCCAGCGGTGGTGACAGTGAACAGCTTGCCGTAGGTATTGCCGGACATGCAGGACGCTCCGCGAATCAGCCAGATTTGAACAAGGCCGCCAGTATACGCAGGCTAACCATTCAGTTCATCCCTGACGGCGAACCTTCTGCGCCGGCCCCGGTCCAAACCGCACTCTCTCGATAGTGGCCTGATGATGTTGCGTATTGTTGCAGTGTTCGCCCTACTGTTCAGTGGCCTGGTCCAGGCTGCTGCCCCAACCGTATTCCAGCGCCCGGTCAGCCTCGATACCGGCAGCGGCGTACTGCACGGCAGCCTGCTGTTGCCGCGCAGCGAGCAGCCGCCACCGGTAGTGTTGATCATTGCCGGCTCCGGGCCGACCGACCGCGACGGTAACAATCCTTACGGCGGCAACACCGACAACCTCAAGCAACTGGCCCTGACCCTGGCGAAAAACAATATCGCCAGCGTGCGCTACGACAAGCGCGGTGTCGCCGCCAGCCTGGCCGCCACCCCGGATGAACGTGATCTGACGGTGGAACGCTACGTTGCCGACGCGGTGGCCTGGAGCCAGAAAATCAAGGCCGACCCGCGCTTCGGCCGTCTGGTCCTGCTCGGTCACAGCGAAGGTGCGCTGATTGCCAGCCTTGCCGCCGAGCAAAGCGGCGCCAGTGCGGTGATCAGCATCGCCGGCAGTGGCTGGCCGATCGACAAGGCGCTGCGGGCGCAGATGTTCGACCGGATCCCTGGGCGCTACATGGCCAGTGCCCACGACATCCTTGACCGCTTGAAAAACGGCAAGACTTCTTCCCGCGTGCCGCTGCCACTGGAGGACGTCCTGCGCCCGAGCGTGCAGCCCTACCTGATTTCGCTGTTCCGCCAGGACCCGGCCGAGGCCTTCGCCAAGGTCAAGGTGCCGGCATTGATCATCCAGGGCACCCATGACTTTCAGGTCGGTGTCGACAACGCCGAGATCCTCAAGGCCGCCAAGCCGGATGCCGAGCTGGCCTTGATCAAGGGCATGAACCACATGCTGCGCATCGCTCCCGAAGAAATGAGCCAGCAACGCGACAGCTATCTTGATCGGCAACTGCCGCAAGCAGCGGAAGTTGGCCAGCGCGTTGTCGACTTCATTCAGCGGTTGCCTGCCAGCTGAGGCCAAATCGCAGAAATTACGCCTCCAGTCCGGGCCAATCCTGCCGATAAAGCGGTGCTGGCATCGTCAATGCGACCAGCCCGCTGCGCACATGAGGATTGCCGTGATGACCGAAGCCGCCCCCCAGGACACCGCCGAGACGACTGCCGAGCAGGCAGCACCGGAAGTTGCCCCCCTGCCCTGGGCCGATGTTGCCCCCGAACATTTCCAGATGCTGCGCCTGGCGCCGTTGCCGACCGATCGCAGCAGCGGTGCACGGCCGCTACGCTTTGTCCAGTACGGTTATGCCGAGCGCCACAACAAACAGACCAGCCTGCTGCGCATGGCCATCCAGTTGCCGGTGCAAAAAGTGCGCAAGGAACAGAACCACCTGGATGTGTGGGTCGACCACGAAGAAAAACGCGTGACCTTCACGCCCGACACCGGCCTGCAGATCGAGCCGCTGAACCGTGGCCTGGGGCGCTTTCTGCTCAACCAGGCCGTGCAGTGGGCGCAGCGCAAGTGGCCGCACTACCGGGTCGAAGGGGCTGCCCTGCCGAGCAAGGATGCGCTCAACGAAGACACCCGCCTGCGCCGCGACCATGTGCTGCGCAGCCATGGCCTGGAGGTCGAGTACGCCGATGCCCAGCACCTGAAGGGACGCTTCGTCGATGTCCAGGTCGGTGAACTCAAGGGCGGCTGGAACAGTGACAAGGTGCAGCGGGTCGAGATCCTCGATGCCGCGCAGATGCTGCAACAGGCCGAGCAGAACTTGCAGGAAAAAGAGGCGCAGTTGCGCGAACGTGACGAACGAGTCAGCAAGTACCGCCGCGAAGACAGCGGGCTGCGCTTTACCATCACCTGCCTGGTGGCCTTTGCGGTGTTTCAGGCGGGGTTGTTGATCTGGATTGCGACTCACCGCTGAATCTATCGCAGGGAAAGCCCGCTCCTACAGGAGCGGGCTTTGTGCTTACACCCTCGAGGCAAACAGCCCCTGGTGCTGGCGGCACTGCTCAGCCGTGAGCATGAACACCCCGTGGCCGCCGCGCTCGAACTCCAGCCAGGCGAAATCCACCTCTGGGTACAACGCCTCGACATGCACCTGGCTGTTGCCCACCTCGACAATCAGCAAGCCTTTGTCGGTCAGGTGATCGGCTGCTTCAGCCAGCATCCGCCGCACCAGGTCCAGGCCGTCGTTACCGCAGGCCAGGCCCAGCTCCGGCTCGTGGTGATATTCCTCGGGCATGTCAGCAAAGTCTTCGGCATCGACGTACGGCGGGTTGGACAGGATCAGGTCGAAACGCTGACCCGGCAGGCCGGCAAATCCGTCGCCCTGCACGGTATAGACGCGCTCTTCCAGGCCATGGCGCTCGATGTTCTGGTTGGCGACTTCCAGCGCTTCGAACGACAGGTCGGCCAGCACCACCTCAGCCTCGGGGAACACTTCGGCACTGACGATGCCGATGCAGCCGGAGCCGGTGCAAAGGTCAAGGATGCGGGCAGGTTCGCTGGCCAGCCACGGTTCGAAGCGTTTTTCGATCAGTTCGCCAATCGGTGAGCGCGGAATCAGCACGCGCTCGTCGACGATGAACGACAGGCCGCAGAACCACGCCTCGCCCAGCAGGTAGGCGGTAGGCACGCGGTCTTCGATGCGGCGCTTGAGCATACGCTGCAGGTTGACCAGCTCGTCGTCTTCCAGCTGGCAGTCCAGGTAGGCGTCGGCAACTTCCCAGGGCAGGTGCACCGAGCCGAGCACCAGCAGCCGCGCTTCATCCCAGGCGTTGTCGGCGCCATGACCGAAAAACAGGCCATGCTCGTGGAAACGGCTGACGGCCCAACGGATATGATCGCGCAGGGTGCGCAAGCGAGAAGTGATCACAACAGACTCCTTGAAAGACGACCTGCGATTCTAACAGCCCGGGAAAAGAAATGATCGGCAAAAACACCCTGTAAGGATATCGCCAGGGTGGCTGCAGGCCACTAACGACGCTGGTTGTACGCGAAGCGATTCACATAAGTGCTCAGGCAGGGGACAATAGGGTAAAAGCCCTATCCAAAGGAGCCCTTGATGTCTGTTCCAACGACGATGTTCCACCTCAGCGGCCGCGGCTATCCGCCGGCCAAGCTGAACAACGCCAGCCTGGTGATTATCGATGCGCAAAAGGAGTACCTCAGCGGTCCCCTGGCGCTCTCGGGCATGGACGCGGCCGTGGCCAACATCGCTAAAATGCTCGAGGCGGCCCGCAAAGCCGGGCGCCCGGTCATTCACGTGCGTCACCTGGGTACCGTCGGCGGCATGTTCGACCCGCAGGGCCCACGCGGTGAATTCATCCCGGGCCTGGAGCCCGTGGGCGATGAAGTGATCATCGAAAAGCGCATGCCCAATGCCTTCAAGAACACTACCCTGCACGAGACCTTGCAAAAGTACGGGCACCTGGACCTGATCGTCTGCGGCTTCATGAGCCACTCCAGCGTCAGCACCACCGTGCGCCGGGCCAAGGACTACGGCTACCGCTGCACCCTGATCGAGGATGCCTGCGCCACCCGCGACCTGCCGTTCAAGGACGGGGTGATTCCGGCGGCGCAGATCCAGCAGAGCGAGATGGCGATCATGGCCGACAACTTTGCCTGCGTCGCGCCAACCACCAGCCTGATCTGAGCGACCGCCCGGCAGCCGGGCGGAACCACCTCAAGGCTTTTCGGTCCAACGCCGGATATCCAAAGAGGAAATCGGAATGAAAATATCCGATGGTTTTGATGCCAAACGCTTGCGCCCGCGCACGCCCCGTAACTGGGGCATGCGCCTGGCCGCAGCGTTTTCGGCGTTGCTGGCAACCACCGGCGTGCTCCTGGCCATGGCCGGAGCGGCCAGCCTGCTGGGCCGCCCCGCGGCCCTTGGCGAGCTCAACGCCAACCCGGCCGGCGCCAGCGTCTTGCTTGGCCTTGGCCTGTTGTTGCTGTACCTGGGCGTGTGGTTCTGGCGCCGCAGCCGCTTGCGCCTGCGCCGTAGCCGCGAGCTCAACCTGTCACCGCACCTGATGAAAAAACACGATTGACTGCACGTTTGGGGGGAGTCGCGTAAACTACGCCGCCCTGGCGGAGGCTTACATGCAAGACGACGATTTTTCCCTGTTCAAAAGCGAGATGCGCGGCGTCAAACCGATCACCCATGATCGCGCCGAAGTCGGCAAACCCAAGGCCGACCGCAAAAAACTGGCAAGCCTGCGCCAGGCCGCGACGGTGCGTAGCGACCAGACTGTGGTCGATGGCCTGTCGGACCAGTTTGTCATTGATGTTGGCCCCGAAGACGACCTGCACTGGAGCCGTGACGGCGTCCAGGAAAGCCAGATGCGCAAGCTCAAACTCGGCCAGATCGGCTTTGAAGGCAGCCTCGACCTGCATGGCATGACCGTCGAAAAGGCCCGGGAAACCCTGTGGGCCTTCCTTGCCGAAGCCACCCGCTTCGAAGTGCGCTGCGTGCGCGTCACCCACGGCAAGGCGGTACGCCTGGACGGCAAGCGGCCAATGATCAAGAGCCACGTCAACACCTGGCTGCGCCAGCACCCGCAAGTGCTCGGTTTTACCTCATGCCAGGCCCGCCATGGCGGTACTGGCGCGGTGTATGTCATGCTCAAGCGAACCATGCTCGAAGGCCGTGACGAGTAACGCCGTACTTGCAGCGCCGCCGTCGCCGCCGTACCCTTCGCGTTTGCGATAAATCCCACAGGTAGATCCATGTCCCTGGAACAGAACTACACCGCGATCCTTGGCCAGCTTGGCGAGGATGTCTCCCGCGAGGGCCTGCTCGACACGCCCAAGCGGGCTGCCAAGGCTATGCAGTACCTTTGCCGCGGTTATGAGCAAACCCTGGAAGAAGTGACTAACGGCGCCCTGTTCAGCTCCGATAACAGCGAAATGGTCCTGGTCAAGGACATCGAGCTGTACTCGCTGTGCGAGCACCACATGCTGCCGTTCATCGGCAAGGCCCATGTTGCCTACATCCCTGACGGCAAAGTTCTGGGACTGTCGAAGGTGGCGCGGATCGTCGACATGTACGCACGTCGCCTGCAGATCCAGGAAAACCTCAGCCGCCAGATCGCCGAAGCGATCCAGCAGGTCACCGGCGCCCTGGGCGTTGCCGTGGTCATCGAGGCCAAGCACATGTGCATGATGATGCGCGGGGTGGAAAAACAGAACTCGACCATGATCACTTCGGTGATGCTCGGCGAATTCCGTGAAAACGCCGCGACCCGCAGCGAGTTTCTCAGCCTGATCAAGTAATCGGGCCAGCCTGCAAGCCGACCTTTCGTGGTCGGCTTTTTTTATTCTTTGGAGTTGCCATGATCGTCAAAGCACTGCGTGTGGGCCTCGGCCAGTTGATTGTGTTCGGTGACTGGATCAGCCGCCCGGCCAAGCTCAAGCGCGACCCGGCCGCCCAGGCACAGGTCGAGCAACAAGCCAAGGGCCTGAGCCTGTATCAGTTTCACGCCTGCCCGTTCTGCGTGAAAACCCGCCGCGCCCTGCACCGCCTGAACGTGCCGGTGGCACTGCGCGATGCCAAGAACAACGAACAGGATCGCCAGGCCCTGCTTGCCGAAGGCGGCAAGATCAAGGTGCCGTGCCTGCGTATCGAGGAAGACGGCAAGACCACCTGGATGTATGAATCCAAGGTGATCATCGACTACCTCAACAAGCGCTTTGCCGCCTGACTCAACCGAGCATGGTCACATGACGGGGATGGCCGGCCACACGCTCCAGCCATGCCTGGATGCCAGGGTAGCCGTCGAGGTCGAAGCCCCCCTGATGGGCGACATGGGTGTAGGCGAACAGTGCCACATCGGCGATCGAGTAGGTATCGCCCACCAGGTAAGGCGTTAGCTGCAGTTGTTTCTCCATCACCCGCAGGGCCTTGTAGCCGCCCTTGTGCAGGGTCTTGTATTCCTCCAGCCGCTCTTGCGGCAGCCCCAGGTAGAACTGGATGAAGCGCGCCACGGCGATGTATGGCTCATGGCTGTACTGCTCGAAGAACTGCCATTGCAGCACCTGGGTGCGCAAACGCGGTTCGGTAGGCAGGAATTCACTGCCGTCGGCGAGGAAGTTGAGAATCGCGTTGGACTCCCACAGGTAGGTGCCATCTTCGAGCTCCAGCACCGGTACCTTGCCGTTGGGGTTCATGGTCAGGAACGCCGGGGTTTCCGTTTCGCCCTTGAGGATATCCACCGAGTGCCATTCATAAGGCAGGTCGAGCAGGTGCAGCATGAGCTTGATCTTGTAGCAGTTGCCCGACTGGTAGTCGCCGTAAACCTTGTACATCGCTCCCCCTCTTCGTAATGCTGAATCGAACCCGCGCCCATAGTTGGCGACTGTACGGCTAATTGCAATGCCTGCTGTATGGCAAAGATCAACAGTGTGCGCGGTAGTCTGAAAAAACTGCTTACATCCAGAACAAGGAATGCCCCCATGCCCGACGCCACGTCCGCGCAATTGCGCCCTTTGGCCGACTCCTCGCCATCCGCGGTAGTGGCTGGCTTTATCGCCATGCTCACCGGTTATACCAGCTCCCTGGTGCTGATGTTCCAGGCAGGCCAGGCCGCGGGTTTGACCACGGGGCAGATCTCGTCGTGGATCTGGGCGCTGTCGATCGGCATGGCGGTGTGCAGCATCGGCCTGTCGCTACGCTATCGCACGCCGATTACCGTCGCCTGGTCGACCCCCGGCGCGGCGCTGCTGATCACCAGCCTGGGCGGGGTCAGCTACGGCGAAGCGATCGGTGCCTATATCACCTGCGCTGTGCTGGTGGTGATCTGCGGCATGACCGGCAGTTTCGAGCGCCTGGTCAAACGCATTCCGGCCTCGCTGGCCTCGGCATTGCTGGCCGGGATCCTGTTCAAGATCGGTAGCGAAATCTTCATTGCCGCCCAGCATCGGACCACGCTGGTGCTGGGAATGTTCTTCAGCTACCTGCTGATCAAGCGTATTTCGCCGCGTTATTCGGTCCTCGCCGCTCTGGTCATCGGTACCGCGTTGTCCGGCGCCATGGGCCTGCTGGATTTCAGCGGTTTCAGCCTGGAAGTGGCAACGCCGGTGTGGACCACGCCGAGCTTCTCCCTGGCCGCCACCATCAGCATCGGCATTCCATTGTTCGTGGTGGCCATGACCTCGCAGAACATGCCAGGTGTCGCTGTGCTGCGAGCGGATGGCTACCAGGTGCCGGCCTCGCCGTTGATCACGGTAACCGGCCTGGCGTCATTGCTGCTGGCACCGTTCGGCTCCCACGGCGTAAACCTGGCCGCCATCAGTGCAGCGATCTGCACCGGCCCGCATGCCCATGAAGACCCCAGCAAGCGCTACACCGCGGCAGTCTGGTGCGGGATTTTCTACGGCATCGCCGGGGTCTTCGGCGCCACCCTGGCGGCGCTGTTCGCCGCCCTGCCCAAGGAGCTGGTGCTGTCGATTGCCGCCCTGGCATTGTTCGGCTCGATCATGAACGGCCTGACCGTGGCGATGAACGAGGCCAGGGAGCGCGAGGCGGCGCTGATCACCTTCATGGTTACCGCCTCTGGCTTTACCCTGTTCTCGATCGGTTCGGCATTCTGGGGGATCGTCGCCGGGGTGCTGACCTTGATGATCCTCAACTGGCGTAAATCGGCCTGAGCAGCACTGGGGCGCAGCGGCCCCAGAACTGCTACAGACGAAAATGCCCGACCATTCCCTTCAAGTCATTGCCCAACTGCGCCAGCTCGATACTTGAGCTGGCGTTGCCCTGCATGGCCAGCGCCGATTGATCGGCACTGCTGCGGATCTGGGTGACGCTGCGGTTGATCTCCTCAGCCACCGAGCTCTGCTGCTGCGCCGCCGCAGCAATCTGCTGGTTCATCTGCTGGATCAACGACACTGCCGCGGCAATGCTGCCTAATGCGCTTTCAGTGTGCAGGGCATCGCTGACGGCCAGTTTGACCAGCTCGGCACTGCCCTGAATCTGCGCCACCGAGGCCTGGGCGCCGCTGCGCAAGCTGCTGACCAGGCGCTCGATCTCCTCGGTCGATTGCTGGGTACGCCGGGCCAGTGCCCGCACCTCGTCGGCGACCACGGCAAAACCGCGGCCCTGCTCGCCTGCCCGCGCAGCCTCGATGGCGGCGTTGAGTGCCAGCAGGTTGGTCTGCTCGGCAACGCTCTTGATCACCTCCAACACCTGGCCGATGTTCTGTACTTCGCTGCTGAGGTTGTCGATGCTCTGGCTGGCTGATTCGGCAGAGCTTGCCAGTTGCTCGATCCGCTGCATGCTCTGGCGCACCACCTGCTGACCGCTCTCGACCTTGATGTCCGCCGTTTGCGCCGCCAGGGCAGCCTCTTCGGCATTGCGCGCAACATCATGCACGGTGGCGGTCATCTGCTGCATGGCGGTGGCAACCTGCTCGGTCTCATCCTTCTGGCTGTTGACCTCGCGGTTGGTCTGCTCGGTGACTGCCGACAGCGACTGGGCATTGCTGGCCAGTTGCTCAATACCGTTTTGCAGGCCACTGACGATCGCGCTCAAGCCCGTGCCCATCTGCTGCATGGCCAGCATCAGCTGGCCGACCTCGTCACGCCGATCGACATCGATTTCACCGCGTAGATCACCTGCGGCGATGCGCTGGGCACGGCCCATCACCTGGCGCAACGGGCCGACCACGGCGCGAGTGATCAGCCAGGCCGCCAGCACGCCCACCAACAGGGCCAGCAACGAGGCGGCAAGAATCAGCATGGCGTTGCGCTTCAACTCATCCTGCATGGCCCGGTCTTCAGCGCGCCGGGCTTGATCGACCTGTTCGGTGACCTGCTCGGCTCGTCCCTGAAGTTGCTGCTTGAGCTGCTGCTCGCGACCGAGCAAGTCGGTGTACTCGGCGAGTTTTTCGCTGAAACTGGCAATGTGCGTGCTGACTTCGCCCAACACAGTCTGATAGCCAGCGTCGGTCACCGCAGTTTTCAATTGCTCGACCAGCGCCGCGGCCTGTTCGGTCTGTTCGATGCGTCCCTGGCGCGCATCCTCGGCGCCCTTGCGGTTCTGCTCCAGGCGCACCCGCGCTTCATCCATGGCCTGCAGCATCAGGCGGGCGACCTGAGCCACCTGCCCGGCTTGCTCGACGAACTCGGCGCCCTGCTGGCCCTGGGTGTCTTTAAGGGTATAGGTGCCGTCATCGGCCAGCCCCGCCTGTAGCACATCAAGGTTGTTGGCCACGCTTGAGACCGACCAACTGGCCATGTCCAGCGCCAATTCCTTGGCCTGGGTCAGCTCGACGAACTGGTCGAAGGCCTGGCGGTAGTCATTCAGCGCCTGTTCGACGCCGCTCAGTTGCACCAGCGCCCGGGCCTGCTCTTGCAGGTCGTCGAGGCGCTGGTGCACCGCGTCTACCGCCTTGGGATCGGAGCGCAGGGCGAATGCCTGTTCCTGCAAACGGGTGTCGAGCAGCGCGGTATTGAGTGCCGCCATCTGCTGCAAACCGTCGAAGCGTTGCCCGACGCTATGCAAGGCGGCAACCCCCGCTGCCGCCACCACAGCCGTCAGCAGCAACACCAGGGCAAACCCCAGCCCGAGCTTGCGGGCCATGCCCAGGTTGGCGAAAAAACCACGCTTGGCCGAACTCATCGCACTTCCCCCTGCTGCCCGCAAATGCATCAAGGGTGGAGAGTGGCAATGGCGTGGTCAGCGGCACAAGATCCCGGCGTCGGAATAATGGCAAAAAGCTACAGTTGCGTCGTTTTCAGGACTGCCGAGGTCGCCCGGCGCGCTGGAAGAATGCCTGCGCCCGCTGGTCCTGGGCATAGGCGACATTGATCCGCAGCCAGTCGCAGGCAGCGCCCTGAGGGTCGAAAGCACTGCCCGGCGCCAACAGTACCGAACAGGCCTGCGCCTCGCGCTGCAGCTCGGCAAAACGGCGCCCCGGGCAGCGCGCCCAGACGAACATGCCGCCATAGGGTTCGGTAAACACCTCCCAGCCACTGGCTTCCAGTTGCCCCAAAGCCTTGGCCATGTGCTGAGCCAGGCGCAAGCGCAGGCGCGCCGTGCTCTTGCGGTAGCTGCCGTTACCGAGCATCTGCGCTACCACTTGTTCGGTAAAGCGCGAAGTGCCCAGGCCGCTGACCATTTTCAACTCCGCCAGGCGGGCGACCAGTTCTGCGCTGGCCACCAGGTAGCCGACCCGTAGCGAACTGCTCAGGGTCTTGGAAAAACTCGCCAGGTAGATCACCCGCTGTTCGCTATCCAGGGTTGCCAGGCGCGTGACCGCACCGCCCTGGAAGTCCGCGTAGATGTCGTCCTCGATGATCAGCAGGTCATGTTCGCGCGCCAGTTCCAGCAAGCGATAGGCGACCTTGGGCGACAGGCTGCTGCCGGTGGGGTTCTGGTACAGGCTGTTGATGTACAGGCAGCGCGGGCGGTGCTGCTTGAGCAGGTCTTCCAGCACCTGCAGATCGGGACCGTGCGGGGTACGCGGCACTTCGAGCATGTCGACTTGATGCTGGCGCAACAGGCTGTACAGGTTGTAGTAACCGGGGCTTTCCACCAGCACCTTGTCGCCGGGCTTGAGCAACGTGCGCACCAGCAGATCGAGCGCATGGCTGGCGCCCTGGGTGGTGAGAATTTGCTCAGGGGCGGCGTCGATACCGATCTGACCCAGGCCCTTGTGCAACTGGGTACGCAGGCTGGCCAGGCCCAGTGGCGGGCAATAGTCGATCAGGTCATCGACCGCGCCACGACTGACCTGACGCACTGCCTGGGCAATCGCCTCGGTGGCGCGCCAGCTGGAGGGCACCCAGCCACAGCACAGCTTGAGCAACTCGCCCGGATCGTCAGTGAATTGCTGCCAGCGGCTGCCGAACGCTTCGTCGCGGATCGGCTGATCGACCAGAGGTGTCTTGAGGCGCTGTTCAGCGACAAAAAATCCGGCGCCATGGCGCGCCTCCAGCCAGCCTGCTGCCACCAGCCGGTCGTAGGCTTCGATCACGCAGGACTGGCTGACGCCCTGCTCCCGGGCCAACTGACGTATCGACGGCAAGCGGCTACCGGGGCGCAAGCGCTGGCCTTCGATCCAGGCCTGCAGTTGCCCAGTCAATTGCTGTACCAGTGGGATGGCGGAGTGACGATCAAGGCTGAGGTGCATGGCAAAGTGTTCGCAGATTTTGTCCGAACAGTTAATCACAAACCCTTGCCAGTGTGCCTTGTGAGGCCCTGCTTATCACCGGATAGTCGGCCCATCGACAAGGAGCCGACCATGCCCACCCAGCGTCACCCTGCCCTACTGGCTTTTGCCCTGTGCCTGATCACCTTTGCGGTGAACCTGCAGGCACCGCTGTACACCGCTTACGCCGATCGCCCCGGTTACGGTGCCGGGGCCACGGCCATGGCGTTCTCCGGGTATGTACTGGGGGTGATTCCGGTGTTGCTGTTGCTGGGTGGCCTGGCCGACCGGGTCGGGCGTCGGCCGCTAATCCTGATCGCCCTGGCACTGTCGATGCTTGCCACCTTGTTGATGCTTTTAGCCCCAGGTCTTGAGACCCTGGGCCTGGCGCGCCTGCTGCTGGGCATCGGCACCGCCCTGGCGTCGGCCACCGGCACCACCTACATGAGCGAACTGATGCACGGCGCAGATAATCACCACGCCGCCACCTGGGTCACCGCCAGCACCTCGCTGGGCTTCGGCCTGGGCGCGGTGCTGACCAGCCTGTTCCTGCTCAGTGGCCCAAGCCTGACACCGGGCAGCTTCTACCTGCACCTGGCGCTGGCCTGCCTGGCGATGCTGGCAGTATGGCAATTGCCCGACCGGCGCCTGGACCCACCTGCCGCCCTGTTACGCCTGCCCTGCTACCCGGCTGGCAGCCTGCCCTACGGTTTGGCAATTCTGCTGGCCTGGGCCTGTGTCGGGCTGGTGATTGCCTTGCTGCCGTCGATCCTCAAACAGCAGGGTTTGGCCAACTGGTCAGGGTTCTCGACCTTTTGCGTGATCAGTTGCGGATTGTTGTTCCAGCCCCTGGCCAAGCGCCTGGCACCAGTGCGGGCCACGGCCATCGGCCTGGCGATACTCCCCTGCAGCTACGCGCTGCTGGCCTGGGGCGCCGACAGCGGCGCGCTGGCGGCAGTGCTGCTGGGCACCGTAGCCGCCAGCAGTGCCTGTTATGGCTTTATTTACCTGGGCGGGCTGTCGGCAGTGAATACCCTGGCCGGCGAGGAAAAAACCCGCGCCAGCGCAGGCTTCTTCCTGTTGGCCTACATGGGCTTCAGCCTGCCTGTGATTCTCACCGGGCTGCTGGTCGATAGCCTCGGGCCGGGTAACGCCCTGCTGGTGTTCGGCCTGGTGCTGCTAGTTGGCTGCCTGCTGGTGGGCCTGGCCCTGGCACGCAGCTACAAGGCACTCACCGTGTCGACACTGGCAACAGTCAAATAGCCGTGGCGCCGCCATCGACTGCCAGGGACTGGCCCGTTGTAAACGCCGCACCATCGCTGCACAGGTAAAGTACCGCACTGGCGATCTCCTCGACCTTGCCGATGCGCCCGACCGGGTGCATGGCTGCAGCGAACTCGGCCTTGCGCGGATCGGCTTCATAGGCGCGGCGGAACATGTCGGTGTCGATCACCGCCGGGCACACCGCGTTGACGCGAATTTTCTTCTTGGCATATTCGATGGCCGCCGACTTGGTAAGGCCGATCACCGCATGCTTGGACGCGCTGTAGATACTCATCTTCGGCGCGGCGCCGAGGCCGGCCACCGACGCCGTGTTGACGATGGCGCCGCCGCCCTGGGCAAGCATCAATGGCAACTGGTACTTCATGCACAACCACACACCCTTGACGTTGACGCCCATGATCGCGTCGAACTCGGCCTCGCTGCCTTCAGCCAGGCGGCCCTGCTCGATCTCGATGCCGGCGTTATTGAAGGCGTAGTCCAGGCGCCCGTAAGCCTCGACCGTGCGCCCCATCAACTGCCGCACATCGGCCTCGCGGGTGACGTTGCAGCTAACGAACAGCGCCTCGCCGCCGCTGTTACGGATCAACTCGACCGTGCCTTCGCCGCCACCCTGATCGAGGTCGACCACCACGACCTTCAACCCTTCGGCGGCAAACGCCAGCGCCGTCGCCCGGCCAATCCCCGCGGCACCACCGGTGACCAGGGCAACCTGGCCGGAAAAACGCATGCTCATCGCTAACTCCTGCAACAAAGTGAGATCAGTGCCGAGGAGTCTAGGCAGCGATCAGCGCCATTGGGCAGCATCATCATGGCGCCGGTTGAAGCACTATCGGCATGGGTGATTATCTTCAGCATCATCGATCACTGCAGTGGATCAGGGTGCATTCGCCAGGCGGGTAGACCTTGCCGTAGAGCCAATCAGGGTCTATCAACAAGCATTGCCCTTCACACGAGAACCTTGCCATGACTGCCCAGACCAATCGCCGCTTCCTCCTGGCCAAACGCCCGACCGGCGCCGTGACCCGCGACGACTTCAGCTACGAACAGGTGCCGGTGAGCGAACCTGGCGAAGGCCAGATTCTGGTAAAAAACCTGTATTTATCCCTGGACCCGGCCATGCGCGGCTGGATGAACGAAGGCAAGTCGTATATTCCGCCCGTGGCCCTGGGCCAGGTGATGCGCGCCCTGGGTGTCGGCGAAGTAATTGCCTCGAAACACCCGGGCTACGCCGTCGGCGATCACGTCAACGGCGCCCTGGGTATCCAGGACTATTTTGTCGGCGAGCCCCAGGGCTTCTACAAGATCGACCCGAAACTGGCGCCGCTGCCGCGCTACCTGTCCGCCCTGGGCATGACCGGCATGACCGCCTACTTCGCCCTGCTCGACGTCGGCACCCCGAAAGAAGGTGAAACCGTGGTGATCTCCGGTGCCGCGGGCGCCGTCGGCAGCATTGCCGGTCAGATCGCCAAGCTCAAGGGTTGCCGCGTAGTGGGCATTGCCGGGAGCAGCGAAAAGTGCCAGTACCTCAAGGGAGAACTGGGCTTTGACGGGGTCATCGATTACAAGGCCGAAGACGTCCTGGAAGGCCTCAAGCGCGAATGCCCGAAAGGCGTCGATGTGTTTTTCGACAACGTCGGCGGCGAGATTCTCGATGCCGTGCTCAGCCGCCTGAACTTCAAGGCGCGGGTGATCATCTGCGGCGCCATCAGCCAGTACAACAACAAGCAGGCGGTCAAAGGCCCGGCCAACTACCTGTCACTGTTGGTCAACCGTGCACGCATGGAAGGCTTCGTGGTCATGGACCATGCCGCCAACTACGGCAAGGCGGCTCAGGAGATCGCCGGCTGGCTGGCAACCGGCAAGGTGAAGAGCAAGGAGGATGTGGTCGAAGGGCTGGAAACCTTCCCCGAGACACTGTTGAAGCTGTTCAGCGGGGAAAATTTCGGCAAGCTGGTGCTTAAGCCCTGATCTCGGCGACCACTGCCGCCAGTGCCTGGGCAGGGTCGGCGGCCTGGCTGATCGGGCGACCGATCACCAGGTAGTCGGAGCCGGCATCCAGGGCCTGGCGCGGGGTCAGGATGCGGCGCTGGTCGTCCTGGGCGCTACCGGCCGGGCGAATCCCCGGGGTCACCAGCTGCAACGACGGGTGCGCGGCCTTCAGCGCCGGCGCCTCCAGGGCCGAGCACACCAGGCCGTCCATGCCGGCCTTCTCGGCCAGGGCCGCCAGGCGCAGCACCTGCTCCTGCGGCTCGATGTCCAGGCCGATACCAGCCAGGTCTTCACGCTCCATACTGGTCAGCACGGTCACGCCGATCAGCAGCGGCTGCGGGCCGCTACGCTGGGCCAGGACCTCACGGCAGGCCGACATCATGCGCAGGCCACCGGAGCAGTGCACGTTGACCATCCACACGCCCATCTCCGCGGCGGCCTTGACGGCCATGGCGGTGGTGTTGGGGATATCGTGGAATTTCAGGTCGAGAAACACTTCGAAGCCCTTCTCGACCAGGGTTTCGACAATGCCCGATGCGCTGCTGGTGAACAGCTCCTTGCCGACCTTGACCCGGCACAGGGCAGGATCGAGCTGATCGGCCAGCTTCAGGGCGGCGTCACGGGTAGGGAAATCCAGGGCGACGATGATGGGCGTCTGGCAGGCGGACATGGGCGGGTCTCTTGGCAAGTCTTGAACGGCGCGCATTGTAAACGAAGCGGCGGCCCGTGGGGGGCCGATGATCGCGAAATGGCCGTGTCCCGCCCCTGCTCCTATAATTGAACCAATGAATGATGCCTTGGCTCCAATTTTATGAAGCCGCGTCATTAGCTGTTTAAAAGGAGAATTACATGCCCTGGTATGCCTGGTTGATTCTGGTGCTCGCGATTGGCTCCATCGTCGGTGGCCTGATGCTGTTGCGCGACACCGCGAAAAAGCTGCCCCTGACCGAGGAGCAGCTTAAACGCGTGCATGAGCGCAATGCCGAGATGGATGCCAAGGATGCGCAGGATCGTTGAGCCTTCTGTACGGCCCGGCAACGCACGGCGTTACTTGTAGCGCGCCGCCGCCGAACTGCGCGAAAGATTCGGCCCCAGCGCATCCCGCGCCTTAATGTATGCCTGCCAATCCGCCGCTAGCGGCAATGAAGGAATGGTCACCAGCTCGTTCTGGTCCAGCCCGCTCAGTGCCGCGTCAACCATCTCCCCTACTTCCATCACCATCTGCGGGTCGATCTGGTTCACGTCAAGGCCTGAACGCTCGAAGATTTCCGTACGGGTCACCCCGGGCAGTACAGCCTGAACCTGTATCCCCTTGTCTTTCAACTCACCGCTCAGCGTCTGGGTCAGACTCAGGACATAGGCCTTGCTCGCGCTGTAGACGGCGTTGAACATTTCCGGCGCCAGGGCCACGACTGAAGCGATGTTGATGAGGGTCCCCCGGCCGGCGTTGGCGAACTGAGCCGCAGCAGCAGAAGCCAGGCGGGTGACAGCGACAATATTGAGTGCGACCAATGCATCGATCTGTTGCGCGGTAACCTCTGCCAGGGTGCCATGCAGGGCGATGCCGGCATTGTTGACCACTACCGCAATGCTGTGGTCGTCACGCAGACGCTTCTCGACCCGGGCAAGGTCGGCGGCTTCGACAAGGTCCGCAGTCAGCACTTCGACATTTACGCCATGACGAGCCTGCAACTCATTCGCCAGCGCCTGCAGGCGTTGGCCGTCCCGTGCGACCAGAAGCAGGTCGTGCCCGCGTGCAGCCAGGCGCTCGGCGTAGACAGCACCGATTCCTGACGATGCACCGGTGACCAGTGCCGTAGTGGTTGATGAAGAATCCGACATGACAGTGATCTCCAAAGGCTCGACGAAAGAGAGGAACAAGTGCGCCAGATAAAAATATTATTATCATAATATTTTATCAACCCGAGCCGACCAAAGGCATCGCACAGCCAAGAAAAAGCCGGTCAATGACCGGCTCCTTCCCTGTGGGTGATCAATTGACCGTGAGCTTGTCCCGATTGCGATCCAGCAGGGCCTTGCCAATACCCTTGATTTCGAGCAGTTCATCCACCGAGGTGAAGGCGCCGTGCTCATCACGGTAGGCGACGATGGCTTCGGCTTTGGTTTTGCCAATGCCGGTCAGGGTGGTTTGCAGGGTTGTGGCATCGGCCTGGTTCAAGTCGAGCTTGGCAACCGGCAAAGTGACCATGGCGGCCGTCGGCTCGACTTGTGGTTGCGTCGCCATTGCCGAAAGCGAGACGGCAGTAAACAGTGGCAGAAAGAGGTACGACAGGACGGTGTTGCGCATGGGGAAACTCCTTGGTTATGAATTTGCAGAGCAGCATTTCCTTGGCTGCTACCGAAACCTAGACCGGCAAGAGAGTCGGCGCAAATGTGTCCACAGCGGATTGTTTTACCAAACAAGTCTCAACAGAATTCGAGCGTAGCTGTAGCACAAACGCTTGTGCAAACGCGCCCCACTACAACAGATGTAGTAAACTCCCGCGCACTTTGTGAGGGGGAGTCAAATGCGTAGAAGGGAATTTATTGTTGGCCTGGGCGTGGTTGCCCTGGCAGGGATCGCCACGAAAGTTATTGTTTCTGGTTCTTCGAATGCACTTAAAACACCAACCGGCATGGACTGGCTGCCGTTTGACTTGCTGGCCCTGAATGCCGATGGAACTGTCGCAGTAAGTAAAGACGCGGCCAAAATCATGGACAAGATTTCCATGCTGCCGTCGGCCGATGCCGAGTCGCTGGCAGCCGGCGCGCATGATCCTTTCCAGATCCGCATCGACAACGGCTCGGGTGCCAGTGCTCGCAGTTTCATTGGCGCCAGCAATCCAAACCAGGGCCCGTTTGACCTGAGCAAGCTGACCGTCGTCCGCGCGCCGGGGCCTGAGCCCAAAGCGCTCGACTGGGCCCAGGGCGGCAAGTTTTACCGCGCGTTGATTCCGGCCGGCTCCGATCCACGGGCCGTTACTGTAACGAATGTGCTGGACGAATACTCCCGGCCAAAGCCGCTGCGCGAACTCGCCGACCTGGAACATGCTGGCGAGGAAGGCTGGTTCTTTGATCAGAAAGAACGCACGCTCTATGTCAGCAAAAAACTTGCAACTAATGTCAACGCACTGAAAGATATCCTCGGCATTGTGTATCGCCAGCCCGGCACTACCACAATGCGCGTACAAGGCGGTGAAGCCTATTTCGAAAACATATTGTTCCTCGGTGTCCTGCCGTGGGTACTGAATGCCTCTGGCCTGGTGTCCAAGGCGGTCTTCAAGAACTGCGCGTTCTGGTATTCCCCGGGTTCAGGTATCGCCAACGAAGGCGGCTATGTTGTTCTAGACAACTGTGAAATCTATCGCAGTCGGGATCATGGCATCAGTTCCCGCAAGAAAGATGACGCGCAACCTAAACATATCGCCATCAACACTCAAGTACGTTATGCCGGGGATATCGACACCCATGGCAATCAGCGCAGTGGCAAAAATGGCATGTCGATGAGCGACGGCGGCCTGGCGGCAGTTCTTGGCTGCGACATTCGACAGTCGCTTGGCACGAACATCGCCGACGGCGGCAGTATCGCTAGCCAGGGGATCTCCTGGTGGTATGGCGTGCATTGCGAAGACAGCCTGAGTGAACACTCGATCAACTTTAGTGTTCAGGGCTCACGTACCGTCTGGATGGAACACTGCAGCGAAGACAATACCCGTGGCATTTCAGTACGGGTTACCGGTGAAGGCTCGGTACTTCGTCACGCCAACAATAGTGTTGGCAAGTACCTAACCGACAATGGCGGTCAAGCTTTACCCTTCAGTGACGCGTGAATACTGACGCCTTGAGACCTTGAAAAAAGTCGCCCATGGGCGACTTTTTTCATGTAGTGAAGGCATCAGCAACGAGGGCCGATCACTCTTTGCCTGTGCAACTTCCGCGGTTTTTGCCCTGATCAGTAACGGCAAGCAGCACTGCCAATGGCAACCAGACTATGGTCCAGTAATCGCCCGGCCGGGTGAAGATCCTCTCGACATCCGTCAGCATGACGATCAGTGCATAACACAGCGCGGGCAATGTAAGGCAGATCAATGGATCACGGCGCATGCTCCAGGCTTTCTTAAATACACAGGCCAACCCCGCCAATAGCAGTCCAAGCGCGATCAGGCCGCTGTCATACACTTGCTGCAAATACAGACTGTGTGCATGAGGTGACACCGTCTTGCCATCTGGCCAATGATAGGCGAAGGGAGTACCAAGCCCGTGCCCGACTAACCAGGAGCCGGACATACTGGAGAAAAAATACTCCCAGATGGGACTACGCCCGGAGAGACGACGCGTCAACAATTCGTTGAGTACATGATCTTTCCAGATCACCGCGACGCCCAGGGACACTAGCAGACCAGCACCAAGAATCCACCACCCAAGTTTTGAACGCTGGAGCAAAATGGCCACCAGACAACTCGCCGCTAAACCGATCCACGCGCCACGCGCGTAGGTCAACAGCACATAAGCTGCAAGCACCAGAAACACCGCCAACCAGGCAACAGCCTTGCGCAACGAAGTTGTTCTATCGACTGCAAGCGCAAACGCCCAGCTGGCTATAGCGCCATGAAACATGCCGGCAGCGACCGGATAGCGATAGTTGGCAAAGTCGCCGATGCCCAGGCGATCCAGGCGAAAGGCTCGGTAGTGCAAGGGGCGGTCCAGCCAATAGAACTGAAAGAACAACGTAGCCAATGCCCCCAGGGCAACGACGATGACCGCAGCGTAGAGCGCCTTGCGAAAGACCTGGGGCGACCCATTGACGAGGATGTGAACCGCAGCCATGAACAAGGCTATGAACACACCGCGCTTGGCCAGCGCCAGAACATCACGCTCACTACCGGTTGCCCACAAACCGGATAAGGCGACCCACACCAGGTAGCTCGACCAGATCCAGTAGCACAAACCAGGCATGCGCACTTTTCTGCTTGCGATGGCGGCTGTTGCATACACCAGGGCCGGCAACAGCAAGAAGAAATACACCTGACTGTTACGCGCGCTCCCTGAGGTCAACCATACCTTGCCACTGATCAGCACGAACAAGCCCAGTGCCAACACCCAGCCTGTCAGGTACCGCCAACGATTGTCATCATTCCAGTAGCTACCCATGGTCAGCACTCACATCAAACCGCCTTCTAGAACGCATTTTTGTTGATAAACCCCTTGAACACGGTGCTGGCAATGATCTTCAGGTCGAGCCACAGCGACCAGTTATCGATGTACCAGAGATCATGCTCCACCCGCTTCTGCATCTTCTCGAGGGTGTCGGTTTCACCACGAAAACCGCTGACCTGAGCCCAACCGGTGATACCCGGCTTGACTTTGTGCCGCTGCATATAAGACTCGACCAGGTCCTTGTAATACTCGTTATGTACCAGTGCATGAGGACGTGGTCCGACCAAGGACATGCGCCCCTGAAGGACATTGAAGAACTGTGGCAGTTCGTCCAGGCTGGTGCGCCGCAAGAACGCGCCCACTTTGGTCACACGCATATCGTTGCGCGTCGCCTGGGTTACGTCCTTGTCATCGTGGACGACCATCGAACGGAACTTGTACACCTTGAAGCGCACCCCATTGATCCCGGTGCGGTACTGCTTGAACAACATCGGGCCAGGCGAGCTGAGCTTGACCACAATACCGATGACGGCACATACCGGCAGGATCATCAAACTGATCAGGCCGCCGACCACCAGATCTTCCAGGCGCTTGACGATCTGCGCCGGCCCGTCGATCGGACTGCAGCTCAAGTCCAGCGAATACAGCCCGGCAATGTAGCTGACACGATGATTGAGCAAGCGGATATCGCCCCACTCCGGAATAAAGCGTACTGCCACCGTGTGATGCCTCAAGGCGTACATTACCGCCTGAATGCCGCCGCCCTCGCTAAGCGGCAAGCACAGCCAGACTTCATGAGCCCCATGCCTTTCAACTTGTTCGACCAGCTCGGCCAACCAGCTTTCGTCTGCCCGATAGTTGAAGGAAGTCGCCACCTTGAAGCCAAACTCGTTCAACTTGCGTGTACGGTTCAGGCGCCGTGCCGTTTCACCACCGGTGTCTACCAGCAAAACAGACTTCAGGTTCATCCCCGAAGATCGCAGCTGGCGCAGGACCAGATAAACGATCACGCGAAACGACAGGCTGAATACTGCGCCCAGAATCAAGGTCGAAGAAAACCATATCCGCGAGTAATTACCCGACACTTTCAAGAAGAATGACAGCGACAACAAGATTCCCGCAGCAAGACACCAGCACGCCAGAAGAATGCCCAGTTGTCGCCAGATGGATACGCCACGTTGCGATCCATAGCCGCCGCCAAAGGTGATACACAGGACAACAACCGCCGCGATCAGCAGTGTCGTGGTGTTGTAGCGGCCCGCCATGTCAAACGTTGTAAATCGATAATCGTGGGCAAGCAAGGAGGCCACAATAACAATCAACATATCCAGCAACGCTACAACGAACGGTACCGGATAGCGCTCTGAAAACGTGGGCTGATAACGATTGATCAGTTCCATACCCTAAACATCCTCCCCCATTCCGGAGCCTGACGGCCTCTTGGCCGCGCCCCGGAAGTCCTATAAAAATGTTGCTTGTTATTGCCCTATGGCGCCTGGGTTCTTTGCCCACGATCGCCATCGATGCAGCCAACCCGAAGTTGACTGGCTACTGGTCTGCTCTCGACAGCACCAGCTTTCATCACACGTTATTGATGGTGTCGCCAGCCAGAAAAAAACGTCTGGCACTTATCATCGACAAAACGCTTGAACCTCTCTCGAAAAATCTCGGGGGCAAATTGTTCGGCATGCGCACGAATGCTTGCCGGATCAAAATCCCCAGCGCTTTCAAACTGGCTGATGGCGGCACAAATCGCAGCCTCGGTCTGCTGATAGAAGAACACCCCGGTTTTACCCTCGACGACGGTTTCGAGGGCACCGCCCTTGCCAAAGGCAATGACCGGCGTGCCGCAAGCCTGGGCCTCGACCGGAGTGATGCCAAAATCCTCCTCGGCAGCGAACACAAATGCCCGACACCGCTGCATATGGTCACGCAGGACCTCGAAAGGCTGATACCCCAGCACCTGCACATTCGGTCCGGCAGCCTGCGTGACTTTATCGAACTGCGGCCCGTCGCCGATCACCACCAGTTTCTTGTCAGGCATGGCACTGAAGGCCCTGACAATCAGGTCCATTTTTTTATAGGGGACCATGCGCGAAGCGGTCAGGTAAAAGTCTTCCTTGCCAGGCGTGAGCGCAAAATCCTGAACATCCACTCCCGGGTAGATGGTGGTCGCCTCACGTTTGTAGACCTTGCCGATACGGCGGCCGATGTAATTGCTGTTGGAAACGAAATGCTCGACGTTGTTGGCCGTGCGCGCGTCCCAGTTGCGAATTTTGAACAGCAGGTAACGGGCCAGCCAGCCCTTGAGCCCTTCACTCTTGTTGGACTCGATCAGGTACTGGTTCTGCAGGTCCCAGGCGTAGCGGATCGGTGAGTGGCAATAACAGATGTGCAACTGGTCAGGCCCGGTCATCACCCCTTTGGCCACCGCGTGGCTGCTGCTGATGATCAGGTCATAACCCGACAGGTCCAGTTGTTCAATCGCCAGTGGCATCAACGGCAAGTACAGTTGATAGCGCTTGCGGGCCTGTGGAAGACGCTGGATGAAGGTCGTCGTGGCAACTTTGCCACCGATCTTCTTACGCTCGGTGTCAGAAAAGAAATCCACCACAGAGAACAGATCTGCCTGAGGCCAGAGACTGATAATTTCAGCCAACACCTTCTCTGCACCCGCGAATGTCACCAGCCAATCATGAACAACCGCTACCCTGATATTCACTACATCACCATCGCAAATTTTCAAAAAATCAATGTGTTGCCGCGACTGCCTGTTACACCGCGTCAGACGCTTTGAACAGCGTTGAATAGAACACGCGGAGTATCAATCCCAGGAGTACTGCGGCAATCATTGCGTACTGTCCGATACCACTGACAAACAGATTGACGACCAGAAAGAACGGCAAGAACGAACAAAAAATCAGGTACATCGGCAACCAGGCAATGCCCTGACGGCTCACGGCCCTGGCTACCAGCCCCAGCGCCACGGCAAAGATCACACACGCCAATGCCCCACCCCAGATGCCAAAGTCATAGACCACGGGCCCGAACAACGTGGTGTACACACCCGGGCGAATGACACCGTCAATCAACACCTCCTCGATATCCCCTTTACCCAGGGCCGACATGATGATCTTGGCGGGAATGTAGAAGCTCTGCAGCCCATAGGTACTGGCGCCATCAACTAACGAGGCCAGATAGAAAAACTCGTACAACCCGTGGGTGATGTATTGAGAAAAGTGGGTCAGCGCATAAATCAGTCCGGCCAGACCCGAGCTGTCGTTCTGCCCCAGATACTCCACGACCTGAGCGCTGGCTGGGGCAAATCGGGCATAACCGGAAAGCTCCATTGACGCTACCGGATCCAGACCCATTTGCTGGGTACGGATCCAGAAGACCATGCCCCCCAGCCAGATAAAAGCAACGGCCAGTGCAAGGCCAAGCAACAGGTTGCGCAGGGAAAGCCTGACATATCCGGTCATCAGTGCAGCAGTCAACGAAGTCGCCATGAACACCACCAGTCCACTTCTGGAGCCCTGCAGGACCATGTCGAAAACGGCAAACAACAGGCAGCAGAACAACATCGGAAAGTGATACCAGCGGCGCGCGCCGGCCACCCGCATCATGCAGATGAAGATGGGTAAGAATAGAAAGAATGAAGACAACACCGCACCGACCAGCGCAATGCTGCCCGAGCCACCGGTGGCAATCAGCTCGCGGTTTTCCATAAAGTCGGAACTGATATTGCCGCCGGCCCGGATAAAGATCCGTTCGATAACCCGAAGTACCAAACCGACGCTCCCAAGGCCATAGACAAGCCACACCAGGCGGCCAATCGAGCGCGCATCACATTCAAGCGTCAGAACTTTCGCCCGGGTCAAGCCAGCCGAAAAAAACAGGGCCAGGAGAAACAGGTAGGCATAGGCCACGAGGATAAAGAGCGAAGACGGGCCGGCTTCATACAGGTAGTCAATCGGGGCAAAAAACCAGATCAACAGACAGCACAAGCCACCCCAAAGAAAAATCCGGTAGGGCGGAAACACCGCAAGCCTTATCAACAACGGTGTCATCGCAAACCCACTTTCAATACGTTTTCCAGCCTGAAGGTGAACAGTTCGAGTTTCACTGCCCAATACAGTTGCATGCCCACAATCATCAGAAAGCCGGCGACCCAGGCCAGCGTGATCAACCCCTTGAAGTTGACCGTCGGTGTCAGGTAACCGATGCCCACAAACAGCACAAACACACTGATCCCAGCGGCGACGCACAGGGTTTGCAAGCCCGGTCGTGCCGCACTGGCCAAAACGCCTTCAAGGCTTGCGCTGGTCGCCCAGAGCACCATCACCAGCGCCATGCTTCTTACCAACCAGCGATCTTCCGATAACGGCCAGGGAAGGCCGAGTTCGGCCCCGGGAACAAACCAGAGCACTGTCGCTATAACGGCCGCAGCCAGGGCAACCAGCGTCACGCAAGCCATGATTGCTGCACTTCTGAATGCGACCGCACTGCCATAGACGCGCCGGAAGAACACAGTGTTGATAAATTGATGCACGACAATGGCAATGGACAGCCAGCGAAATACAATTGAAAACGCCGCAACGGTGGTATCAGAGTCCATTAGCCCGAGCACTATTCGCGGGCCGCCCATGAACGCGCCCATCAACACCCCTCCCAGCAGGAACTTGTAGCTGTGGCGAAATACTCCACGCAACGCACCCAAACGCAGCGCCTCACGCCCGGGCAGTTGCGAGACCTTGAGCAATACCCCGATCATGAGCACGCCACAGAGCGCCATGACCTGCACATAGAAGGCCATGAAGTCCACACCCAGCCAATGTGAGGCCAAGCCAAAAAGCAGGGTGAGATACAGGGCACTCTCGAATATCGACGCCACCGCGCCTTTGCCCAACGCTTTAAGCCGGGCTGAGGTTGCCAGTTGCAGCACGACAAGTGCACTCTGCAAGCCGATAACCGCGGCAGCAGCCAGCGAGGGCTCCGTGACCAGATGAAATGCCAGCCAACTCGCAGCCATGACCGTCGCGCAGGCGATAAGCACATACGCGGTGGCAGTTTGCACACCACTGGCCAAAGGTCCGCCCAAGGTGCCATAGGCGATGACCCCATGCATGCCCAGCGCAAGCATCGGCCCCAGCGCCATCGACACTGATAGCCACCACTCAACCGCACCATACTGGGCATTGCTCAACGTCCAGGCAGCGAGAAACGGCGCGAACAACACCGCTGATTTCGATAACCCGAAAAGACCTGCCTGTACCAGCAGCCGCTTGGCATGGATGAGCAACGCTAGATCCCCGGCTTCTTGTTGTAGACCCGCTCCACCAATCCCTGGACTTCGACTTTGGGATGGCGAGCCATGGCCTGCTCATAATCCAGGGGAATCCAGCGCAGCGGCTGCGCGACATACAGCCCTGGCTTGAGCAACGATTTGGACACGCAGGAAGCGGCTCCGACCGTAACCCCATCGGCGATCGACACGGCTGCATTGACCACTGTCATCGAGCCGATGTAAACGTTGTCACCGATACGCACGCTACCATCGACCCGAAAACGATCCAGGCCCGAAGGCGCGTGCATGTAACCATGCGTCCAGATCTGGCTGCCCGATCCAGCGAGCGTTGAGTAATCGCCAAAGCGAACACTTCGGGTACAGTCGACGATGTGTTTCGAGGTGATTTTCGAGTAGACCCCAAGCCGCATCACTGCCCGACCCCAGGTAACGCCACGGCGTGCCCGGTACACTTTGTTCATGTTGCCAAGTGCTGCATTCGGCAACAGGAACACCCAGATGTCGCCCTTGACCAGGTTGAAGTGCTGAATGTAAGCCGCCGGCCGCATGACCAGGCATTTGCAGTCCAGGTAGTTACCGTGGCCAATCGAAACCCGTTCGCCGAGCATGACCGATTCGGCACGAATCCAGGAAAAACCGATTCGGCACCCGGCACCGATATGCCAGCCCAGGGCGCGCAGGATCATATTCTTCAGGGCACATGCTGGCAGGCATAACCCCAACAGCGACGCCAAGGTGCGTTTCATCTGTGTTGCTCCGCCACTCGAACCAGGTTGTTTGCAATTAGCCGGACATTGTCCTGGTCGAGCACTGCTGGCAACGATGCAGGGTCGGAGACCAGCCCGGCAAAGGTGGTGGTATACAGCTTGCGGACCAACTGGGTTCTGGCCGCATCGTCGGCAAGCGTGAATGTTCCGCTTTCCACGTCCTGGATAACCTGCGAAATCCCTTCGACATCACTCAACTGTACGTATCCTGGCTCGCCGGCAAGCACGCCTGGACCGAATTGAACCAGTGGCTTGCGCGACAAGACCGCCTCCACGGCAATAGTCCCGGTAACGGTACAGATCAGTTTGACGTGCTCGAGCAGGGAACCCATTGCGACTTCGTAGGGAACCGGGATGATATTGTCCACGGATACGATCTGTTCAAGCAGGGCATCGTCCAGTTCATATTTGGTCTTGGGGTTAAGTTTGACCAGCAGCTTCCAGTGGGCGGGAAGCGCTCGTGCCAACGCTGCAATCAACTCGGCCTGGTTACGGAAATCCTGCCCCCACAGGTCGAGGTTGGATTCGGGTTGCATCTGCATTGGGTACAGCAGGTAATGTTGATCGGCATCCAGGCTGAAGCGCTCGCCACTGAGTTGCGCCCAACGCGCCAACCGGCTTTTGACCGCCCTGTCCAGCAGCCACTTTTTAACCGGCGAGGGGGTATTGAACCGCTCACCGCCCACGTAACTTTTGATCAACGTCAGCCGGTTAGGCCACGAGCCGTGCAACGGAAACACCCGTCCCGGGTCCGAAGGCAGCGCCGGGCGCATGTAGTCCGGTACTTTTTCACGTTTACGAATGGCTTCAGCCAACGCGAAACAGTCTTCGTCTGCCGGGCAGTCTGACGACGTGCCAACCGTTTCTTTACTGTCAGCGGCATAGATACTGTAGCGCCCGCCTGGGTAGCCAGGCATGGACGGGTGGAAAAACGCTACGTCGTGGGCCTTGCACCACTCTACCGCCAACAGCTCATGAAAAAGCGTGGCTTCGCCGATGACAAGGTCCGGCTTGGCGTCATCCAGCGCCTGCCAGATGGCCTGCCGGTAGTAGTGGTAGTGGGTAGGCTGACCGCCAAAATAATTGACGAAACGATCTGACTGACGTGTCCGGGTGAACAGATCGTCGCCACCCAGCGGGCTGAAGTCCTTCCCTCGGGGAAAGCCTATCAGCCTGGCCTGACCATGGGCCGGTGCAAAAAGCGGGTTCTGTACAATCCACTGGACATCATGGCCATCAGCAATGAAGCACTTGGCCAGCGCATCCCAGAAATAGGTCTTGTACCTATTTTCTATCAGTACAATATTCATAGGTCAGTAGCTTTCTTTCCGCTCGATAAACCTGAATCCCGATCCGACTACGATCGAGTTTTCCGGGACACTTTTGCTGACCACGACGCCGGCACCAATCACTGAGTTACGGCCAATGGTTACCCCGGCCAGTACGATGCAATGCGCGCCCAGCCAGACCCCGTCTTCGATACAGACCGGCTTCGAGACATGCTGATAGGGCAACGGACCATTGATATCCAGGGAGGCCGTTTCAATATGCACACCCTGGGAAAGGCGCACTTCACTCCCCAGGTGCACAGGTGATTTTGCCCCGATAACGCAATCGGGACTGATCATGACCCGGCCATGAAACTTGATGTTCTCGGGGTACTTCAGGACGACACTCCAGTGACAGTTGCTACCGCGTGGAATATCGGCGACAGCCCTGATTTTGACAAAGGTCCAGAACCGTCCCAGCAGATCAACCACATGAATCATCGCGCGCACCAGCGCCCTGACCAACGACAGTCGGAAAAAGCTTTCGAACAAGCGCTTCAGCGTGCCTTTCATTTGACGTACAACCGATTGATATAATTATCCAGGGGCGCACCCAGCTCGACGCTTACCGGTGCATATTCGTAAATACCTATGGGATGCAGTGAATACTGCGCCTGAAACAGCAACCGTGGCTTATGCGTCGGCAGTTGCCCCTTGTGCAGGCCAAAGGTGTTTTCCAGGAAGGCACTGCCCTGCTCTCCGGTAAAGTACTTGATCCCGTCTTGACCAAAGGCCTCGATCACTTCTGAATCGCTGTAACGTCGGATCTTGTTGAAACCATCATGTTTGTGACTGCCCGGCACGAAGACGTGGGGACCGGCGCCTTCGTCGACATCTGAAAGGTAGATAAACAACTTGATGAAACGCAGGTCATCAACATCGCGGTGAAAGCACTCGGCCTCCTGTGGGGTGTCATGACCGGGGTAAGACCACCACACGCTGAGGTTCGACAATGTCGGTTTGGCGCCCAGCCAGTTTTCAACAATCGCCAGCACGCGACTGTCGTTGGCCCATTTCAACGCCCATGGCGACTGCGCGATATCGGAATTGAGGAATGGCGCGGTATGGCAATCTGCAGGCGGATGCGCGGGATCGAACAACCCCGACGCCGCATTCCAGCGGTCGAATGCCTGCTTGTCCTGGAAGTATTCCTTCATCTGGGCAACCTGGTCGGAGGTGACCAGGTCGTCGAGCATGACATAACCGTTGCGGCCTAGTTCGCCCAGTTCATGTTGCGGCAATGGGCTCGAAGAAGACTTGGCTGGAAGTCGCTTGCAGGCCACCTCGGAAAGCGCTTCGCGGTGACCAGGCCTGGTGATCAGGCGCTGGGTAAAAAAGGCCAGCCGACGAAACGGATAGACCCTTCCGACAATCTTCTTCAATGTACTCCCAGCCATTTTCAACTCCTTGAACTACGGGTTCGAGCCCAGCGTGCACCGGGTTATTCAGTCAACATCGAGAGAGGCAAAATCGACAGGTGTGTTTTCCAGCACCGCAGTCTTTACTCGCTTGCCAACAACGTCATCGAAGTATTTCGGCGCAACACCACGCCCTGGACGGACGCTGCGGATCGCATCGGCGGTAACCACATCACCTGCGGCCAGTGACTTGACGAAGTAGAGCGAGCGACGAAACTGCACATTGCCCTGCTCGCTGGATTTGCGCGCGTAGTTGACGTCACCCAGTGCCGCCCACGCGGTTTTGCTGTCCTGACACAGCGCCTTGAGCTCCAGTGGCTCCAGCGAGAAACTGTCGTCCGGTCCTCCACCCTTGCGATCCAGGGTGAAATGCTTCTCGACGATCGAAGCGCCCAAGGTAACGGCGGCAATCGCAGTGGTGTTGTCCAGGGTGTGATCGGAAAGCCCGGTGACCAAACCAAAACGGCGAACCATGTCGGGAATGGTGCGCAAGTTGTATTCCGCAGCCGGCGCCGGATAGCCGCTGACACAATGAAGAATTGCCAGCTCCTTGCAGCCGCCCTCACGCGCGGCCTCGATCGCTTCGCTGATCTCTTCGGCATCGGCCATGCCGGTAGAAATGATCATGGGTTTGCCAGTGCCAGCCACATATTTGATCAATGGCAGGTCGATTGCCTCGAAGGAGGCAATCTTGTAAGCCGGGGCATTCAGGCTTTCCAGCAAGTCGACGGCAGTAAAGTCAAAGGGCGAACTGAAAATGGTGATGCCCAGTTTGCGGGCATGCTCGAACAACGGCTGGTGCCACTCCCAGGGCATCTGCGCCTCCAGATAGAGGTCGTACAGGGTACGGCCATCCCACAGCCCCCCGTGAATGCGGAACTCTTCAGCATCGCTGTTCAGCGTGATGGTATCTGCGGTGTAAGTTTGCAGCTTGACCGCATCGGCGCCGGCTTTCTTCGCTTCCTCGATGATCCTCATTGCTGTTTCGAGCTTGCCATTATGGTTGGCAGACAGCTCGGCAATGATGTAAGGCGCATGCGCGGCACCGATTGCCCGCCCTGCAATGGATATCATCGGATTCATCATTGGCCTCGAATTAATTTATTCAGTTTTTCTTGCATGACATCACGGTGCATATCCCACTCACGGGACAGCAGCGCCAGCCTGTATATATCGACGTACGCGTCGTCCACACGGTGCTGCTCGCGAAAAATGCCTTCCACCTGGAAGGCGAACTTCTGGTGAAGCTTGATGACGGCACTGTTGAATGCCAGCACCTCGCAATTGAGCTTGTTCAGCTGCAGCACGTTGAACGCATGCTCCAGCGCGAGAAACTCCATACGGCTGCCAGTGCCCTTGGAGGCATCCGGGGCGGCATAGAACGCCCAGCTGGCATTGGCGCTGTGGGTGTCGATGTCGGTGAAGCCGACAATCCCCGCAGCCCCCCCCTGCCACTCGTACATGAAGTACTGCTGGTCCTGGCGCTGCTGCAAGCGTTGCCACCATGCCAGGTGTTCCTGCTCGCTGATTACATGCCGGGTGTACATGTTGGCCCGCACGGCGGGTGCGTTTCGCCACTCAAGCATCAGGCCGACTTCGTCAGCCTCGATATTTCGCAGTTTTCCAAATGCCTGCACGTGTTCAATCCTTTTCCGATTCAGCCATAACCTGCGCGACGACCCGGCAGCCGGAGCCGTCGACAATCTTTCGTGCCTGCTGGCTCATTTGTTCCAACATGGACGGATCCCCACTCGCCTGTTCCAGATACCGGGCAAGGTCGCGGCCCAGAGTCTCATCCAGCGCCAGCGTCAGCACGGCGCCGGTAGCTGCCAGTTGTCGGGCGGCAAATACCTGATTTTCCGCCAGCACAACCATCAGCGTCGGCAAACCCAGGCAGCAACGCTCCCATGAGGTTGCACCGGCCGCACCGATAGCAAGGTCAGAGGCAGCCATCAGCTCTGCCATGTTGCTGACATTGGTCTTGACCTCGGTGCTGAATGGCAGGGTCCGGGCTTGGGCACGAACCTGTTCGAGCCAGGGCGCGGTAGCCCCCATCACTACGGTTACCCGGGAGATAGTGGCCAGGGAAAGCGTTTCCAGGACCGATAAAATGCGTCCCGTGACGTTGTCCTTATCGACGCCACCCATGGTGATCAACACGTTCCTGAGGGCAAATGCCGCCCGGCGCTGCAGGCTATCGCCCCGCAACGCGGAAAAATCCGGTCGCAGCAATGCATGCTGTACACCGCACAGTAACCTGCAGTGCGCAGGCACCCATCGGCAATAATCCTGAGGCGAACGTCCCAACGACTGATCAAGCAACAGGTCGCACTGATGGGCTCGATCGGCTAGGTCGTCTATGACCATCAACTTGCGGGACAACCCCGCAAGACTGCCCTCCCATTGCTGGTCCAGAGCGTAATGATCAACAACCAGCCAGTCCGGCCTGATACTTTCAAGCAGCGCACCACAAGCAGCCGCATCCTCTGCTTGGCTGGCCCCCAGCCAATAACCGTAGATTCCGCGGTCTGCCCCCGGATTGCCGGCAATGCCGGTCACCACTTGCAGCGGATGGACCTGATAGCCGCGGGACCTGATCTGCTCGATCAGATTCCCGGTATGCGCCCGGCAAATGAAGTGACAGTGCGCGCCCTGTGCAGTCAGCTCATCAGCCAGGGTCAGGCAGCGCATGACATGCCCGATGCCAATCTCGACGGAGGCGTCTGCACGGAACACAACTTTCAATCGATCCACCCGCCTACCTCAATGATCTTACGCAGCATCACAACAACCCTGGCAACTTACCCTGAAAGCCCTTTCGCGACTCCTGAGCCGGATCAAGGTTTACCGGTTCATTTCCCGGAACATCCATTCAGCCCGAACCCAATCTTCAAGCGTGTCGATATCCTGGACCCTGTGGCCTGGCAGCACTACCGGTACCGAGCCGGGCCCAAACACGGGCTTGCCCAACCGCCAGGCCTGCGTACGCCCCCAATAGAACTGGCCAGCGTCATGAAAGGTTTCCTGTAGATCTTGCGAGCGGGTATTGAATTGCTCCGGATAGATCATTTCAATCCGGCCCTGGGTGTTGATCCGTACTGCCCGCTGGACAGGAAATGCATAGCGGGTAACGGCAAAGGCAAAATCGCATTGTTCACGGATCAAGGCGTCGAGCCCTGCCTGCAAATCCTCGGGCCTTACAAAGGGTGCCGTTGCGTAAAGGCAGCACAGGTAATCGATCTGCTGCCCGTCCTGTTCGAACCACTCAATGGCATGCTGAATCACCGGCACTGTGCCGCTGTGATCGTCAGCCAGTTGCGCGGGACGGATAAATGGCACCTGTGCCCCGGACTGGCGGGCCACCTCGGCGATCTCCAGATCGTCGGTCGAGACGATCACCCGGTCAAAAACACCGCTATTGAGGGCGGCCTCGATCGACCAGGCGATCATCGGCTTGCCGCAGAACATCTTGATGTTCTTGCGCGCAATACGCTTGCTGCCGCCACGGGCGGGAATGACCGCCAGTTTCATGCCTGCAAGGCCTTGGTCAGTGCAGCGACGACCACGTCCTGCTGAGATTCGCTCATGGTCTGGAACATCGGGATGCTGATGGCGTCCCGGTAATAGGCTTCAGCTTCAGGGAAATCGCCGCGGGCAAATCCCATGGCGGTGTAGTAAGGCTGGGTATGTACCGGAATGTAGTGAAGATTGACTCCGATACCCTGCTCACGCAACGACTCGAAAACCTGGCGATGGGTCTTGTCGATCTTGTCCAGTTGCAGGCGAATCACATACAGGTGCAAGCCGGAATAACTGTCTGGATGCTGCCACGGCAGGGTCAGCGGTAATGCTGCCAGCAGTCCATTGTAGCGCGCCGCAAGTTCATGCCGGCGAGCGATGAACTGATCGAGGCGCTGCATCTGGCTCACACCTAAGGCCGCCTGCAGTTCGGTCATGCGGTAGTTGAAACCCAGATCGATCTGCTGGTAGTACCAGGGCCCATCAGCTTCATGGGTCATCTGTTGCGGGTCGCGGGTGATGCCATGGCTGCGCAGCAAGGCCATCTTTTGTGCCAATGCGTCGTCGTTGGTGACCGCCATACCGCCTTCGGCGGTGGTGATGATCTTCACCGGATGGAAGCTGAACACAGTAATGTCACTGTACTTGCCGTTACCGATGAACTCGCCCTGGTATTGACCACCAATGGCATGCGAGGCATCTTCGATGACTTTGAATCCGTATCGCACGGCCAACGCATGGATCGCCTGCATGTCGCAGGGCTGACCACAAAGATGCACCGGGACCACAACCTTGGGCAGCGTCCCCGCTTGCTCCGCCAGCTCCAACTTGCGCGCCAGGGCTTGTGCGCAGAGGTTATAGGTGCGTGGGTCGATGTCCACGAAATCGACCTGCGCCCCACAGTACAAGGCGCAGTTTGCCGATGCGACAAAAGTAACCGGGGTAGTCCACAAACGATCACCAGGCCCCAGCCCCAGGGCCAGGCAGGCAACATGCAATGCCGACGTTGCACTATTGAGCGCAAGTGCGTGACGCGCGCCTACATGCTGTGCAACCCGCTGCTCGAACTCCGGCACCATTGGGCCCTGAGTGAGAAAGTCGGACTGCAGGACGCTGACGACAGCGTCGATATCAGCCTGGCTGATGTCCTGGCGACCATAAGGGATCATGGCTCAGATGCTCCCGATTTTTTCTTTGTTGATGGTGATCCACTCTTGCAGATCGGCATCACTCATCCACTCCGTGTTGTTGTCACTGGCGTAAACGAAACCTTCCGGCACTTTCTTGCCGTCCTTGATGCGCTTCTCGCAGTTGGCCCAGTCATTGATGACCGGCAGAATCTTGAAGTGCTCGGCATACTCGTAGGTGTAATAAGCGTCTTCAGCACTGATCATCTGTTCATGCAGTTTCTCGCCCGGGCGGATACCGACGACTTTCTGCCGAGCCTCGGGAGCGACAACCCGTGCCAGGTCGGTCACCTTCATGGACGGGATCTTCTTCACATAGATTTCGCCGCCTTCCATATCTTCGAAAGCATGCCAGACCAGTTCCACGCCCTCTTCCAGGGAGATCATAAAGCGCGTCATACGCTCATCGGTGATCGGCAACTCACCCTTGTCCTTGATCGACATGAAGAACGGGATGACCGAACCACGCGAGCCCATCACGTTGCCGTAACGGACCACCGACATGCGCGTGTCATGGCCGCCAGCGTAGGAGTTACCGGCAACAAACAGCTTGTCGGAAGCCAGTTTAGTGGCGCCGTACAGGTTAACCGGGCTGCTGGCCTTGTCGGTGGACAACGCCACGACCCGCTTCACGCCCTTGTCGATGCAGGCGTCGATCAGGTTCATTGCACCATTGATGTTGGTCTTGATGCATTCGAACGGGTTGTACTCCGCAGTCGGAACAATCTTCGTTGCCGCCGCGTGCACCACGTAATCAACGCCATCCAGCGCCCGGTATAGACGATCCTTGTCACGCACGTCACCAATGAAGAAGCGCACGCGGGAATCACCTTCGAATTTCTTCGCCATGTCCCACTGCTTCATTTCATCACGCGAGAAGATGATGATCTTCTTGGGGTTGTACTTGGCCAGTGTCATCGGCACGAACGTATTGCCGAAGGAGCCGGTACCACCGGTGATGAGAATGGTCTTGTTAGTGAACATGTAACGCGTCCCTATGTAAAATCTGACCAGTTGGTCTTGATGAACTGAATAATGCTGGCCGCGGCCCTTCAAGAAAGCCGTCTGCCGTGCACATTAACTTGAGAAGTAACCATGCCCCTTTCACGGAGCCAGGTAGCGGATCTGCTCGCAGCCCGTACAAGTGCTGCGAACCTGTGTTGACTTACTGGGGATTGCCCAATGGCTCGCCGCCCTTTGCCACCTTCGTCATCCGCAAGACGACAAAGTAACGAATGATCGCCAGCAACACCCCCAACATGCCCCCCACGGCCAGGCCCGCTAGAATCATCAGCGACTTTTTCGGCCAGATAGGTTTGAGTGGCTCCAGCGCGTACTGGTCAATGGTGACCAGATTCAAGCGCATCACATCGATATCGAGCTTTTTCAAGCGGGCCATTTCAGAACGCAACGGTTCGATGTTCTGCAAGAACACATCTTCGTTCTCACGCTGTTTCAATGATTCGATCCGGCGATTGTTCTTCAGCAGCATGAGTTCTTTGCCGATCTGCGCCACCCGCGGGTCGGTGAAGTCATCGGAAGTTCGCTGACGGAGGGCCTTGCGCTCGGCCTCCAGGGCATCGGTACCCATGAAGTACAGCGGGATCTGCTGGTTATTGACCTCAGTACGGATCACATTGCCACCAGACTCGCCTTCGCTGGCCATGGCCGAAGGGGTAGACGGCTTCTTCAAGCCCAGCGAACGGGCGATGCTGATGGCTTCATCCAGCTGGGCGATTCGGTCGGCACGGCGCGCCTTGAGCTGAACGCGCAGTGCCCGAAGTTCATCTTGCAGTTGCGCGCGCGTGAGATTGTCCTTCTCCAGCAGCGTGGCAATTTGTGACTCCTTGCCTGCTTCATATCCAGCACGGGCTGCGTCGAGCTTGCCATCCAGTTCGTTCAAGCGGTTCTTAATAATGACCGACAAGTCCGAGGCCACTTGCTGGCGCTCGCTTTCAATGGCGTATTTAACGAAGCCGTTGAGGATCTCGTCACCGTCGACATTCTTTGGATAGCGCAACTCCATGCCAATGTAGGCGCTGAGCAGGTCAACCTTCTTTTTGGGGTCCGGCTGCACCAGCTTGATGGAATTGCGGTTGAACTCTTCGAAAGCTTGTTCGTCGGTCTGGCCAGGCATGCGCAAAGGAGCGAAAAGCTGAGGATTGGCGCGGAAGTAACCCAGGCGCACATCGTAGGAATCAAGCGCGGCGCCGACGCGGGTGAGCGCCTGCTCACGCGGCAGCGAGTAAACACCAGAGCGGTTCAGGGCATCCAGATCGTTGAGCGCAGCAGGGCGCAGCGTGGTGCTGACCTGATACTCGGGAGTGGTGAGGAAGGCATAGGCTCCCGCCGCCGCCCCAACTGCCAGAGTGACAGCAACAATCAGAAATTTCTGCTTCCAGAGGCTTTGAACCACGGCAAAAAAATCGATATCGCTACTTTGGCTTACGGGGGGTATACGGGAAATGCTGGTCACGCACATGCCTGCCTGGTCGAGTAACAATGGCTCCAACGACAAGCGAGGTGTCACCAAAATCCTGGTAGGCAGCACTCCCTGCCCATTGACTCGATCCCGGAGAAACTTCCCTGTCATCAGACGAGAAAGGCGCGCATTGTGACAGTTTACGCAAAGGCAAACCACTATTTGGCCAATCTTTGTGGGAAAAGTTCCCGATCAAAAGGTCGCAAAGCCCAGCAAAATAGGCATTTTCTCGGGTTTACCCGCCAGAAACAGACGAACGGCAGTCAGGGTATTCCAGCACAATTGATCGACAATATCCCGGCGCGCCAGAGCGGCGCGTTTTGACTCAGGGTGTCGACAGGTACTGCGTTTCCAACTCGAGCAGGCCCTTGTTGCGATTCTTGATTCGCTTGGCAGGGATTCCGAAATAGATACCCCAGGCTTCGGTGGACTTGGTCACCAGGGTCATCGCCCCGACAGAACAGCCATCCTCGACGTTGACTCCGGGCACTACGATCGACGAAGTGCCGATGATCACGTGACGACCAAGTCGGACCGCGGCCTTGGTCTCGCCCTTGAACTGTGCGGGGACCGTAGGATTGGTCATGGTCTTGCCGGAATAGTCATCGGACTGGGCAAATACATGACAGCCATAGGCCAGGCCAGAAAAATCTTCCAGGGTGATACCTGGCTCGCCACCGGCAACATTGCAGAAAACAGCGATATGCACATTGCGACCGATCGACACCTTACCGGAGACGACACAGAAATCGTCAATTCGGGAGTTATCGCCGATCTCGATCTGGTCGCAGTTGTAAATAGAGGCCTTGTCACTGATCAGTACGTTGGAACCCAGTTTCTTGAACCCTTTTGACGCCAGTTCAGCAGGTGTAAGGAATGCCATTAACGCCTCACCGTTTTATACGCTTCACGAAGAACCACCCTATCAACACTCCCAGATGAAGACAAGGCAGCGCGCGGCTCACAATTTAATGTGTACAGATCAGGGATCCAGGCGGCGCTGCTGATAGATCCAGTCGACAATTTCACCGTCCGGCGTATAGCCACTAACGGTTTCACGCAGCAACTGGCGAACCCGCCCGTAGTCATCATCGGCAACCGCCGCCAGTAGCCGGTGCAGACGCTCCTTGAGCGTCTCCCAAGGCAGATGATCCTCGGCAGCGCTCATGATCATCGGGTGTCGGGTAGCAACGACGTTGTCACCGATCAGTAACTCTTCATAGAGTTTTTCGCCTGGACGCAGGCCGGTGAACTCAATGGCGATGTCGCCGTGCGGATTCTTTTCAGAACGCACACTTAGCCCGGAAAGGTGGATCATTTTTTCCGCAAGTTCGGCAATGCGGACCGGCTCGCCCATGTCCAGCACGAACACATCCCCACCCTGCCCCATGGAGCCGGCCTGGATAACCAACTGGGCCGCCTCGGGGATGGTCATGAAGTAGCGAGTGATCTTCGGGTGGGTGACCGTCAGTGGCCCGCCCGCCTTGATCTGCTTGTGGAACAACGGAATCACCGAGCCTGACGAGCCCAGCACGTTGCCGAACCGCACCATGGTAAAACGCGTCTTGTTGACCTGGGAGACCTTGTCCGAGTCACCAAACAGAACCGGCGCGAGCTCCTGGCTGAGTGCCTGCAGGGTCATTTCCGCCAGACGCTTGGTACTGCCCATGATATTGGTGGGACGAACCGCCTTGTCCGTGGAGATAAGGACAAAGTTGGCAACTCCGGCCTGCAATGCGCTTTGCGCCGTATTGAGCGTGCCGATGACGTTGTTCAACACGCCTTCGGCGATATTGTGCTCAACCATGGGAACATGCTTGTAGGCTGCAGCGTGATACACCGTATCGACACTCCAGGTCTTCATGACATCCAGCAACTGCGCCTGATTACGGATGGAGCCAAGAATAGGCAAGACCCTTACCGGCAACGAAGACCTGCTGATGGTCTGCTCCAGCTCGCTGAGAATGGTGTAGAGGTTGAACTCACTGTGCTCGAACAACAGCAAGGTAGTAGGTTGCGACTTGAGGATCTGCCGGCACAGCTCCGAACCGATCGAACCGCCGGCCCCGGTCACCATTACCGACTGCCCCTTGATGCAACGTTCGATCAGGTCATCCTGTGCCGGAACCGCGTCGCGGCCTAGCAGGTCGGCGATATCCACTTCCTGGATATCATCGACCTTGACCCGGCCACTGGCCAGATCCATGAAGCCGGGCACACTGCGCACATGCAGCGGGAAGCCTTCCAGGTAACTGAGTATCTCCCGCCGGCGCGCGCGCGTGGCAGACGGAATGGCCAGGAGAATTTCCTGGGCGCCAGTCATATCGACCATGCGCTGGATATGCTTGGACTTGAAAACCTGCAGACCGGAAATCGTCCGGTCAGTGATGCTGGCGTCATCATCGATGAATGCAACCGGACGCATCACCTTGCCCATGCGCAACGCGGCCACAAGCTGGTTGCCCGCAGCCCCGGCACCGTAGATGGCTACCTTGGGCAAACCATCGTCACGGTTGGTAAAAGGTACATTCTGAATGCCCGCGAACCAGTCACCGAGAAAATACTGACGCATGGCCAGGCGCAAGCCTCCGACCATGATCAGACTCAGCCACCAATAGTTGAACACGATCGAACGGGGGATCACGACTTGATGGTTGCTGTACCAGTAAACCGCTACGCCCAGTATCAGCGAGGAGAGGCTCACCGCCTTGATAATGGTCACCAGCGCATCGTTGCCGAAGTAGCGCATCACCGCACGGTACATGCCGAAACGGATAAACAGCGGAATGGCAATCAACGGCGCGGTAACAAATATCCACAGGTGCGTGGTGAACGGGTTGATGGCTTCTTCAATACCCAGGCGAACGACAAACGCCATCCACAGCGCAATCCAGACCAGTACCACGTCTGCCGCGACTTGAATCAACCGTTTGTAACGGCGCGGCAATGAAACCAGCCAGAGCCGTAGCCTATCGTATTTCACCATCTTCAAACTCCACTACGCCTGAGCCGACACTGCCATTGCTGCAGCATTCCATGTTCATACACCCCGTTCCCGGCGCTCCAGCGGTGGCAACAATTCATCACCACCCTGTGATTTACCAGGGTAACGGCTTCCTCATCGAGAAACGATCTTTGCAAGTGTGGCAAAAATGATCTTGATATCGGTCACGACACCATGTTGCTCGACATACTCCAGATAGTACTTCTGCTTGATTGGCAGAATTACATCAATATAGGCCTGCCGAGGATCCGGGTACTGACCCAGGATCAAACTTTCATCAACCATCTCAATGGATGCCCGATCAGTGATCCCTGGGCGCACCGAGAGCACTTTGCGGCGCACCGATTCTTCATAGCAGTTCATGAATTCTGGTACTTCCGGGCGCGGTCCGACCAGGCTCATGTCCCCCAGCAACACGTCGATGAGCTGCGGCAGCTCATCGATCTTGGTGCGGCGCAAAAAACGGCCCGAACGGGTGATGCGCGAATCTTCGCCGATGGTCAGGCGCCCGGCACTTTCCGCGTGCAGCTTCATGGTCCGGAACTTATGAATCCTGAACAGATTGCCAAAACGTCCGACACGCTCCTGTCGAAAGAATACCGGCCCGGGCGAATCCAGCTTGACCCACAGAAAAATCGCCAACAGCAACGGCGACAGCACCAGGAGACCCAGCGCAGCACAGACAATGTCAAAGAGCCGCTTAAGCATTGGCCAACACCGATCGCACCGCCGCAATCACACGTTCCTGGTCGGCTTCGGTCATCTTGGTGTAGAGCGGGATCGAAACCTCCTGCTCGAACAGGCTCTGGGCTACCGGGAACTGCTCGGGACTCAGGGCACAGCTTTCACGCCAGTAGGGTTGCAGGTGCAGCGGAATGAAATGCACCGAGCAACCAATGCCCAGTTCGGCCATCTTGATGATGAAGTCGTCGCGCTTGATATTTGCCTCTGCGCGCAGACGCAGCGGGAACAGATGCCATGCATGCATGTCGCCAGCAGCGGCCAAAGGCGGCAACACCAATGGCAGATCGCTCAGCGCCTCAAGGTAACGCTCGGCCATGGCCTGACGCTTGAGCTGAAAACCTTCAAGGCGACGCAACTGGTGGATGCCCATGGCGGCAGCGACGTCGCTCATGTTGTATTTGAAACCGGGAGCGACAATTTCGTAGAACCATGCCGGCGTCTTCGACACATAACGATCGAAGGCATCGCGACTGATGCCGTGCAGGCGCATGATCCGGCAGCGCTTGGCCAGTTCCGCATTGCGGGTCACCAGCATGCCGCCTTCACCGGTGGTCATGGTTTTGTTGGCGTAGAAACTGAACACTGTGATATCGGACTCGAGGGTACCGATCTTGCTGCCTTTCCAGGTGGTTGGCAGTGCATGCGCAGCATCTTCCACCACCTTCAGGCCATGGCGCCGGGCAATCTGCAAAATCGCATCCATGTCACAGCTCAGGCCGGCGAAGTGCACAGGCATGATCGCACGGGTCTTGTCGGTAATCGCCGCCTCGATCGCCGCCGGATCGATATTGAAGGTCTCCTCCAGCACATCCACGATAACCGGCGTGCCGCCCAGATACCGGACAACCTCGGCAGTTGCCGTGAAGGTATAGGACGGCAGAATGACTTCATCGCCTGGGCCGATACCAATGGCTTCCAGCGCCAGGTGCAGCCCGGCGGTTGCCGAGTTCACGGCAATGCTTTCAACATCACCACCAAGAAAACTGGAAAAGTCCGCTTCGAATTGCTTGGCTTTTGGCCCGGTGGTCACCCAGCCGGAACGCAAGGTATCGACAACTTCATTGATTTCCTCTTCACCCAGTTCAGGAAGAGCGAAGGGCAGGAACGGAGTATTCTGCATAAGTTCACCGCAAGCGTTTGATGTAACGGTTCATGATGCGATTGCCACTTTTCTTCAGCGTGGACTCCAGCACATAACCATTGCGTTGATAAAAACTGTTGACCTCGACATTGGCATCGCGATCAGTTGTCAGGTACACAAAAGCGGCGCCGGATTCGGCAGCCCACGCCTCTACTTCTTGCAGCAGTTGCCTGCCCACACCCTGCCCCTGCGCCTGCGGCGACACCGAAATGGTGCTCAGCAGCACCGCATTCTCGGCATCGAGACTCTCGACCTGATCGCCTCGATAAAACACCGCCGCCCATAATTTTTTGGCGACGAACAACGGGTTCTTCAGCAGGCTCGGCAAGGCGCGCAAGGCAAATGCCAGCCAATGCTTGGCAAACAGGTCCTTGTAGAACAGCGATGGCTGGCGAATGGCAACCGCCAACCCCTTGGGCGTCCGGCCTGCCGAATCGTCAGAGGCAAGGATGCAGGCGCACTGTTCGGACTGCAGGTAATGGGTGTAGAGCAAGGCCAGGAACTTCGGCCCCAACTGACTGAGAAAAAAGCCTGGAAACGCCTGAACATGCAAGTCGGCAAATGCCTGGACCTGAGCACTGTCAACCAACCTAACCCGTTCAAGCTTCATAGACATCCTCAACAATTGCCTTCAGTTTGGGCACTGCTCGCTCAGCCGAGTAAAACTCCTGGGCGTATTCACGACCGTTGCTTCCCATTGCGGCCAGACGCTCAGATGAGGCATTGAGCAAATAGTTCATCCCCTCCAGCACTGCCGCATTGGTACGCACGCCTATGGTATGGCCCGCATCCGATTTGCCCAGCTCGATCGCCGACTCGCTGCGCTCATCGGCCAGCAACAGAATGGGCCGACCAGCCAGCATATAGGTGATCAGCTTGGAAGGCACTGAGGCGAACTCCTGACCTGCGGCGGTTGGCAGCAACAAAGCATCTGCGGCACCGAACACTGCCGGAGTCAGTTCGAACGGCCAGGGCGAAAGGAAGTGGCAACGGGATTCCAGACCGCGCGCCTGTAGCAACCGCTTGAGCTCCGGCACCAGCGATCCGTCACCTGCAAACAGGAACACTGCCCGCGGATCGACGCCATCCAGATACCCCATGAACTCATCCAGGCCGGAAGCGACGCCCATATTGCCGCCATACACGAAAAGAAACTGTTCAGGCGCCAGGCGCAAGCCCATCACCTTCTCAAGCTCCGCTCGCGCCTGCTCCTTGGGTAAGGCCTGAATCTGACTGCCTTGCACCCAGTTTCTGACCAGCGTCACCTTCGATGGATCGATTTTTCGCGTCTCGGTATAGGCACGATGGAAGCCATCGGAAATCACCACCAGGTGATCGCAGTTACGCGCGATAAGCGTATCAAGCTTGAGCAGGCCGCGATAAATGCCGCCAGTTTCCTCGATGCGCTTTTGCACAGCCAAGGACTCCGGATACAGGTCCTGCACACTGGCAACCACCTTGATGCCCTTGAGCCTGGCCGCCATCAGCAGCAGGCCGAGGGAAAACAACGGCCACACGTTGGCGTAGATCACATCAACCTTGCGCTGACGCAAGATGAAGAAAAATACTGACAACCCGAAAGAGATGTTCTCCAGAAATCGTGAGACGAAGCTGGATTTTTTCGAAGAAAAGGCAAACAGGCGCGACACCGGGAACGGCATGTTCAAACCGGCGATCTTCTCATCCAGCCCTTCGGCGGCGACGTTGCGGGTTGGTGTCGGACATGCCACCAGCACCTCATGCCCTTGGGCATGCAGGTACTGGGCGACATCAGCACTGGTTCTGGCACTCACCACCGGCTCGGGTGGAAAAACACAACTCGCAACTAAGACTTTCAACCCCAACCCCTCGCTTACGCCCGCCCGTAGATATCTTCGAAACGAACAATGTCGTCTTCACCCAGATAGGAACCCGATTGCACCTCGATCAGCTCGAGGGGCACTTTGCCCGGGTTCTCCAGGGCATGCACCTGACCGATAGGAATATAGGTCGACTGGTTTTCGGTCACCAGGTAGGTTTCCTTGCCATTGGTGACCTTCGCCGTACCGCTGACCACGATCCAGTGCTCGGCACGGTGATGATGCATCTGCACCGACAGCTTGGCGCCCGGCTTTACAGTGATACGCTTGACCTGGTACCGATGCCCCTGGTCTATGGCCTCGTAGCTACCCCACGGGCGATACACTTCGCTGTTGCAATGAAACTCCTGGCGCTGCTGGGCCTTGAGCTGCTCAACAATCTTCTTGACGCCCTGGACCTTGTCCTTGTGCGCTACCAGCAGAGCATCCTTGGTCTCAACGATGATCAGGTCGCGGACACCCACGGCAGCCACCAGGCGGCTGGTGGACTTGATGTAGCTGTGCTCCACTTCATCAGCCATGACATCGCCACTGACGACGTTGCCACTTTCATCCTTCTGGCCAACATCCCATAAGGCGGACCAAGAACCGATATCGTTCCAGCCGGCATTCATCGGCACTACTACTGCATCGGCAGTCTTTTCCATGACGGCGTAGTCGATGGAGTCGCTCGGGCAGCGTGCAAAGGCCTCGGCACCAACGCGGGTGAAATGCAGATCACGGGAACTTTGCTCCAGTGCTTCGGCGCAGCAAGCATGGATCTGCGGAGCAAACGCCTTGACCTCGTCAAGCAAACGGCTTGCTTTGAACAGAAACATACCGCTGTTCCACAGGAACTTCTTGCTGGCCAGATAGCGTTGGGCGGTGGCCAGGTCAGGCTTCTCGACGAACCGTGCAATCGCATACCCAGCCCCTACTGCCTGGCCCTGTTCGATATAGCCGTAGCCAGTTTCCGGCGACAGCGGCTGGATGCCGAAGGTTACCAGCTTGCCTGCCTCAGCCAGCGGCAATGCGCTACGAATGCACTGCTGGAAAACCTCGGCATCACTGATCAGGTGATCAGCCGCCAGTACCAGCAGAACCGGATCCTGACCGTCCTGTACAGCCTTAAGGGCAGCAAGCGTAATAGCAGCGGCGGTGTTGCGCGCCACAGGCTCGAGAAGAAGCTCGCAATCATCGAAACCCAACTGCCGCATCTGTTCCGCGGCAACAAAACGATGAGCTTCGTTGCAGATGATTTGCGGTTTCAGATCGGTAAGACCGGACAGGCGCTCGACCGTCACCTGGAGCATGGTGTGCTCTTCTGCCAATGACAGGAATTGCTTCGGGTTGAGCTCACGGGACATTGGCCACAAACGCGACCCAGAGCCGCCAGCCATCACAATAGGTAAAATCATAAGCCACCCAGGACCGAAGTATACGGTTGCACAAAGCCTAGGACTTGCAACACATAGATGATTTGGAATGTTGATACTGCGAGCATCCCTGCAGCGCCGACAACGCGACCAAACAGAATGGCGTACGCAAGCAGCGAGAATACCATGAAATGATTGAAAATATCCGATATCCGGTAGGCCACAACCTGGGCATCGTGCAATGCCAGCAAGATCAGCAAGCCACTAAGATGGAGGATCACCGAGTAAGCGATAAAGGGCTGATGACGCTGTATACGAGCAAACATCAAGACTAACGGCGTTAACAGCGCAAAATGAAAAATCGCCCGAAAGAAGTTAATCGACCCGCCCTGACCACTAAGAATATTATCAATATAAAAATCGAGCCTAGGATTCTCCAGCAGCGACAAGAGTTGTAAAAACCCTTTAAGCACACTGACATCCAGCAAATAGAGTGCAAACAGCGCGCAGCAGCACAGGTATATATAAAATACCGTGCGCACTCCGGCTGCGCGAAGTAACATGAAGGGCAGGAACAGAATGGCCGAGTAATGAAAGAACACGGCCCCAGACAAGACCGCCAGGCCTTTCGACCACTGCCCGTTAAACACCAGGTAAGCTGCACACATTACCAAGCCGGTGGCCACACCGATACGAATTTGCGTGAAGTCCTGCAGCAAGAAGAAGTAAGATAGGTAAATTGCCACACTCAACCAACGATACGGCGTGGCCCGCTCCATCACATAAAATTTGCTACCAACGCCCAAAGCCGCGTAAAAAACAAACAGCAGTATCGCTGAACCTGTCAGTAGCGAAGACAGCTTCGCCAGAACAAAAAAAGTTGGCTCGACAAAAAACGGCCCAAACTCACCAGACACAATACCTGCATAATAATCAAGGTAGTTCCCGTGATCGTCCGATACCCCGGGCGCCTGGAAGGCACACATGGCAATCAGCAAGGCGGCCAAGCCCCAATAGCAAAGCTTGCGCTTGCCACCCAGCATCGAGAGTAGCGCCGAAACCATGAAAGGCAGATAGTAGAAAAGCATACGACGCAACCCTAGACAGAACCCCGAGCGACCATGTGAAACAGAGCAACTGCCCGCTTCGCTTAACCCTCAGCCCTGATCGAAATAGTCCAAGACATGCTGATGCACGCGCAACGAAGTTGTGCGCACGTCGACCCAGCGATATTCAGCATGCTGTTCACGTGGCAGGCTTTCAAGTGCCGAATCTGCCAGTAACAGGGTATAGGCGAGTACCACATAGTGAGTGCCCGAGTCGTGCTCATCTGCCGAAAAGTAACTATCGCGGTAGAAGTGTTCGTACACGCCGCGGAACGTCGCATTCGCCATCAACAGTTGCACCCCGAGCTCGGAGTGACTGATGCGGCGAAACGCCTGTTCCAGGGACTCGTTCTTGCGCACCCTTCCCCCGGGGGTAAACCAATACCCCTGCGCAGGGCGATTCAATCTCTCCCCCAGAAGAACCTGCCCGTGCTCGTTCAACACGACCAGGTCAATCGCTATCAGAGGCGTATGCATGACGACTGTGCGGAATGCATCCGCCTGCAGATAGCCGGCCATTAGCGTCTGGCCGAACTTTCGTGTTCGACAAACCACTGATAGGCATCGACCAGACCGTCTTCCAGACTGATAGAGGCCTGCCAGCCGAGGCTCTTCAAACGAGAGACGTCCAGCAGCTTTCTTGGCGTGCCATCAGGCTTGCTGGCATCAAAGCCAAGACGCCCCTGATAACCGGTCACTCGAGAAATGGTTTCAGCCAGCTCACGAATAGTGCAGTCGACGCCTGTCCCCACGTTAATGTGTGACAAGGTCGGCTGGGTATGCAGCTGATAGACCTGCGCCTCCATGTTCATGACATGCAGGCAGGCCGCCGCCATATCATCAACGTGCAGAAACTCGCGCATCGGTGTGCCGCTGCCCCAGATGACCACCTCCTCATCACCTCGCACCTTAGCCTCATGAAAACGGCGAATCAGCGCCGGAATCACATGGCTGTTTTGCGGATGATAGTTGTCGTGAGGACCGTACAGGTTGGTCGGCATGACACTGCGGTAGTCCACCCCATACTGGCGATTGTAACTTTCACACAGCTTGATCCCGGCAATCTTGGCAATGGCGTAAGGTTCGTTGGTAGGCTCCAGTACGCCAGTCAACAAAGCTCGCTCTTCAATCGGCTGCTCAGCGAACTTTGGATAGATACACGAAGACCCGAGAAACAGCAGCTTTTTTACGCCGCTGGCGTACGCGCCATGAATTATGTTGGCCTCGATCATCAGGTTTTCATAGATGAACTGGGCTGGGTATTCATTGTTGGCATGAATACCCCCAACCTTGGCCGCTGCCAGGTAAACCTGATCAATCTGCTGCTCGGCGAAGAACGCACTGACCTGGCGCTGATCCAGCAGGTCGAGCTCTTCCCGGGTTCGCGTAACGATGTTGGTGTAGCCCTGGCGCTTCAATGCACGCATCAATGCCGAGCCGACCATACCGCGGTCACCGGCAACGAAAACCGTTTCTTTGCTCACGATTAACGCTCCACCGCTACATGCACGTCATGTCCATGGGACTTGAGCAGCGCGTGACGCTGGGCCACCTTGAGGTCTTCGCTGACCATTTCCGCACACATTTCCTGAACGGTAATTTCCGGCACCCAGCCCAGCTTCTCTTTTGCCTTGGCTGGATCGCCCAGCAAAGTTTCCACTTCCGCAGGACGGAAGTAGCGCGGGTCGACACGCACAATGACATCGCCAACCTTCAGCGCTGGCGCCTTGTCACCTTCGATGGCGGAAACGATCGCAACCTCATCAACACCCGTGCCTTCGAAGCGCAACGAGACACCCAACTCCGCTGCTGACCACTCGACGAACTGGCGAACCGAGTACTGCACACCCGTAGCAATGACGAAGTCATCAGCGACTTCTTGCTGCAGCATCATCCACTGCATGCGAACATAGTCCTTGGCATGCCCCCAGTCACGCAGCGCGTCCATGTTGCCCAGGTACAGGCAATCTTCCAGCCCCTGGCTGATATTGGCCAAGGCACGGGTGATCTTGCGGGTCACGAAGGTCTCGCCACGACGCGGCGACTCGTGGTTGAAGAGAATACCGTTGCAGGCATACATACCGTAGGCTTCACGGTAATTGACCGTGATCCAGTAGGCATACATCTTCGCCACCGCGTAGGGCGAACGCGGATAAAAGGGCGTGGTTTCACGCTGCGGCGTCTCCTGGACGAGGCCATACAGCTCAGAGGTCGACGCTTGATAGAAGCGGGTTTTCTTTTCAAGGCCCAGCAAGCGAATGGCTTCGAGAATACGTAGGGTCCCCAAGGCATCGACATCCGCCGTGTACTCGGGCGACTCAAAACTTACCGCAACATGAGACTGGGCGCCCAGGTTGTAGACCTCATCAGGCTGAACTTCCTTGATGATACGGGTCAAGTTGGAAGCGTCGGAAAGATCACCGTAGTGTAAAACAAAATTCTGATTGGCGACATGTGGATCCTGATAGATATGGTCCACACGCTGGGTATTGAATGAAGAAGCCCGGCGCTTGATTCCGTGAACTTCGTAACCTTTTTCCAGCAGCAATTCGGCGAGATAAGAACCGTCTTGCCCGGTAACGCCAGTAATTAAAGCTTTCTTTTTCATTTCAATTATCCAGTTCTATATTTCAGCCGAAATCAAATCAGAAACCCTGTCAGCCCAGTGCAGATGACTGAACACACGCGATGCACGCTCGTGAATGACGCCGGGTTGCTCGAGATCAGGCGCTTGCGCCCGGTAAACAGTAAGGATACGTGCTGCCATTTGCCGGACATCAAGCCGGTCGACAATATAACCATTGCGACCCTCTTCCACGAGCTCCGTGGCGATGCCGACATCAAATGCCACTACGGGGACGCCACACATTAGCGCCTCCCCTACCATCATAGGGCCAGCATCTTCGATTGATGTACTGACAAACAGATCCGCCCTACGATAAAGCGCCGCCAACGCGGCATCGCCTTGACAGTAGTCGAATTGGCTCACTTTAACACGCTCAAGACCCAGATGAGAGAAGCGATCCGGCGCCAGGCACAGGAGACCAATCTCCTCGCCCGCGTGCAACTGCTGCTCGAGACAGACGAGCACCTGGGTGAGGTATTCAAAACCCTTGCGCGGGTCATCAGCATCGTTGGCATTGGTGAGCATCCGGAACTGCACCGAACGCCCCGGAGCACGCTGTGCCAATTCTGGCTTGAACAGGTTGGCGTCCAGCGGCAGGGACAACAGCTGATGGTCAGCATATTGAATGGCAGAGCGCTTTCCGGCCGCATGGATACGCTGGCTACCCGACAATAATGTCGCCTTCATCTGAAGTATATTCACCGACTTGGCGCGCAACTGATAAGCCGCATAATTTTTCTGACGCTGATCGAGCGCCGGGCAATCAGAGCAATCCACCTGGAAGCCGGTGCACTGCCAGTAGTAATGGCAGCCGCCGGTAAGGTGCGCCATGTCCATGGAGGTGTAATACACCTTGCAGCCAGTGTTCCTCTGGATCTGCAGGACATCGAAGCTATTGGCAAAGCCCGCGACCCAGTGCACAAAAAGTACATCTGCTGAGGTAATGCGCTGGACCAGCTCGGGATTGATACCTTGAACCGCGGATTCGCCAACCGAAAAGAACAGGTACTTTCTTTTCGCTGAAAATCGCTCGCGCCGTGCGAAATACGCGCGCACCCTGGAGAACACCCGAGCGGGCAAATGCTTACGCGCAAACGCCTTGACTCGCACCTTAAGCAGTTCGCTGACAACGGGGGTTACTGCCGCCACTGACTGAGACGAGCGGGACTCAGCCACAAACAGCTGCGAGTCGTGCCCAGCCGCCAGCAAGGAGGCATGAAAACGCAAAGCAGCACTGCCGGCGCCACCAAAATCATTGCTGGACAAGTGTATGACCTTGGCGCCAGACGCGGGTCGCGCAGACGCCGACGCACCGGGTTGCTTGAGACTCAACGCTGCTTCCTCATATAGATCAGTAAACCGATCAGGCAAATAACAAAGTACAGGACATACGTACCAACATATGCCTGCATAACACTTTCAACGCCCACCTGAGCACGACTCATCAGCCAGGCACCCACTAAAAACAAACCGCCCTGGAGCACCTCCGCAACAATATATAATTTCGTTGCAGCCTTCGCCACGGCGATAAAACCGATTACGTATGCGGATATTTTGAAAAAATCCCCTACCAACTGATAGATAATCAGATCGGTCAACGGACTGAACTCTTCGGAAAAAATAAGCTGGATAAAAAATGCTCGCCCCAGGTACAGCGTCCCGGCACCAAGCAGAAAAATTGCCTGGACCAGATACAGGTGCCGTAGCGTCATCTTCACCACAACAGCACTGTTTGTCTCAGGTGAAATCCGCGGCACAAAATAGAAGGCCAGGAACATGGTGAAGAAACCCAGGTACGCCGCCGAAAAACGGATCGCCGCCTGCCAGATTCCCGCGTCGTGGTAACCCACCTGAGAAATCAACATACTCCGTACAGTAATTTCAACCAGCGGAAACGCCAGGGTGCTGACAACCAACATCGTTGTATAGGCAAACAACTGCCTGAACGACAACAAGTCAATCCTGAACAGTCTAATCCGCCCCCAGAAAGGTGAACGACGATAAAAGTACAGTGCTGGCAGAGCACACAAGGATGAAGCCAGGACGATCGAAACCCCGGCGCCATACTCCATATAACGGGAGATACAGAACCACAACAAGGGGACCGCAAGGACGTTGCCGAGAATTTGGCTGTAGGCAAAAACGTGGGTTACACGCAGGCCATTGGTGACACCGAAAACCACATTCGCAAACGCCAGTGCCAATTGAGCAACGGCCAGCAAAATGATGATCGACTGGTAATCATCGACACCAAAAACAAACAGCGAAAGCGGCCGCGACAGCACGATCCCCGCGATACAAACCAGCACGGAAAATGACAGGGCATAGGTGACCGCAGCCGAGATGAATCGCAGTAACCTTCTGGGAGTCTGATGAAACTCAGAACAGTACTTGACCAGCGCATTGATAATGCCACCGCCTGAGAGAATCGTCAGTACACTGACAACACTCATCAGGTGCCCGAGCTTACCTACGCCCTCCGGACCAAGATAAACAGCCATGACCTTCAGGAGGATGAAGCCCATGAGCACTTTCGATGCATGGGCGCCACCGGTGAACAGGGCTGAACGGACAGCACTCATTGAATTGAACTCAGCCCCTCGAGCGCTGCATCAATGACGGTAGCCACCATGGCATCAGTCATGTTGAACCACACCGGAAGGCGAACCAGTCGTTCACTGTCACGAGTCGTTACTACGTCGTCACCGACAAACCTGCCGAACTGCTGGCCTGCAGGGCTGGCATGCAGAGGAATATAGTGGAATGGCGTCAAGATTTCGCGCTGACGCATATGGCTGATGAACTGCGCACGCTGGTCGAGCGACTGGAGTTTCAGGTAGTACATATGGCCATTGTGCTCGCAGCCTTCCGGAACCCGGGGACGCTGAACCAGCCCTTGCGATTCCGAAGCCGCAAAGGCCTGGTGATACATATCCCAGATTTGCAGTCGACGGGCGTTGATCTCTTTCGATTTTTCCAACTGAGCATAGAGGTAAGCAGCCTGCAACTCGCCCGGCAAGAAACTTGAGCCAATGTCACGCCAAGTGTACTTGTCGACCTGCCCACGAAAGAACTGCGAGCGGTTCGTACCTTTCTCACGAATGACTTCTGCACGCAAAACAAAGCGCTCGTCATTAATCAGCAGCAAGCCACCCTCACCACCGCTGGTATAGTTCTTGGTCTCGTGAAAGCTGTAAGCCGCCAAATGCCCAATGGTGCCCAGCGGCCGTCCTTTATAGGTCGACATCATGCCTTGAGCCGCATCTTCAACAACGAACAGGCCGTGCTTCTCGGCAATGGCCATCAACGTGTCCATTTCGCAGGCAACACCGGCATAGTGCACAGGAACAATCGCTTTTGTTCGTTCGGTAATCGCCTGCTCAACCAAGGTTTCGTCGATATTCATGGTGTCGGCCCGAACATCAACAAAGACAATCTTGGCACCGCGCAAAACAAAGGCGTTGGCGGTACTGACAAAGGTATAGCTTGGCATGATGACTTCATCGCCAGGGCCAATATCCAGAAGCAGTGCTGCCATTTCGAGCGCCTGGGTACAGGACGGCGTTAACAACGTGCGCAAGCAACCAAAGTTTGTCTCAAACCACTGCTGGCAGCGCTGACTAAACTCGCCATCTCCAGACATTTTATCGCTGCGCATCGCCGCAATAACGTACTGATCTTCCGCACCGGTGTAAGGTGGTTTGTTGAACGGAATCATGCTACACCCTCGAAAATTCGCTTTCAGGCCGCCTTGCTGCACGATAGCAAAGCGGGCCGCACGATAAAACAGAGCCTGCCCCGGAAACACCAAAAGCGGCGCCGCCGCTTTTGGAGTCATGACTGAGCACTTAAATTATTAGCTTCGAACCGGACGCTGGCGCGCGGCTGCCGCCAACAGGACATAACCTATACCCAAGAGCAATCCGGCCAGCGCAGCCAAGGCCAGTACAACAGATTTTCTCGGTTTGATGGGGGCATCGGGCTGCTCTATAGGACCGTCAATGCGAAACACCGCGACACTCTCAGGATTGACTTCGACACTCATATAAAAAGCATACCGGGCCTGAAGATCCCGCAAACGCGTAATGAACGGATCGTCAGACCGGCGCTGCTCGAGGTTCTGAATTTCAGCCTCCAGCGCTTTGGAGCCACGCATATAGCTCAAGTGCCCGTCCATACCTGCAGACACCTCTGTAGACAGGGTTCCACTGATGATTGGCGGCTCTTTCAATCCAATTGCACGCGCAACATTCAGCGCCTCGCGCAACTGAATAATAAGGTCTTCCCGAACCTTCTGCCCGCCTTCGCGCAAACGGTCAATCTGCTGAGCCAGATTTCTCGCACGAACCTCGGCTTCGCGGGTGACGTTCTTTATCATCTCATCACGAGCCGAATCGCCGGCGCGCATAACGTAGGTCTTGGCCCAAGCGACGACGCGCTGAGGGTTCTGCCCCTGCACAGTTAACGAATAACGATCCGGGGCGTCTTTTCCACTGGGCGCAATCACCAACTCACGAGAGAATTTTTCATACAGTCGAGTTTGCGAACCCGCGCGCTCCGACTCGCTTAGCGATGGCAGATAAAACTCTTCAAAAAAACTACGGCGCAACGATTCGGCTTGAAGGTCACGCAAAAAAACCTCGTACACATCCTTGACCGTGTACGGTTTCAGCTCCGCCTCGGCAGTACGACCGTAGTTGAAATCAGCGATACCATTCTGGGTCGGCGGAATGACAAAAACCCGGGCTTCATAAACAGGCTTGGCGATGAACAGATAAATCACAGCAGCCAACACGGCGAGGAACATGACTGACAAGATAATCAGTTTTTTCGCCCAAAGGCCTCTCAGTAACTCAAGCACGTCCAGCTCTGGATCTAACCGATTACTCTCGGGGGTGTTGCGCATTTATCATTCAGTCCTTATCAGGTTTCGCTGCGCTCTTATCGTTGAGCGTTTTTACATCTACTGAAGCCACGCCCTTGCCACTGGCAATTGCTAAGCGGGCTACGAAATCAAACTTTAGCTCGCCCCCGCCCTTCCCTACCAAGCAATCGACCGGCAACCACCAACAGAGGCCCAACCGCCAAACCGATCAGCAATGCGATAAGTACAAAAACCGCTAATGGCAGAGCTGGCAATGTCCAGGCCAGGAAATGCAATGACGCTGGCTGTTGATTATCCAGCACAAAAATCAATACCGCCGCCGCTAGCATCAAAAGAAATACGACCAAAATCAACCGCTTGAAGTTCCGCACGGAGGCTTCCTTTTATCCGATTAATGTTCTGGGGACTCTTCCTCATTCACCCGATCCCGCAACTCCTTCCCCGGCTTGAAGTGTGGCACAAACTTGCCATCCAGGCTGACGGACTGACCGGTTTTCGGGTTGCGGCCTACGCGGGGGGCACGATAGTGCAGGGAGAAGCTGCCGAAGCCGCGGATTTCAATGCGATCGCCAGTGGCCAGGCACTGGGACATCTGCTCAAGCATGGTCTTGATGGCCAGCTCGACATCCTTGGATGAGAGCAGCCCTTGATGGGTGACAATACGTTCGATCAGCTCCGACTTCGTCATATTTTTCCCTTCTTTATCAAGCAGCTAGATCATTGCTCCGTTGTTTTTAGCATGACCTGAGGGATTTGAACAGGGCGGTTCTTGACTTAATCGGAATTTGAAGGAGTACGCCTTGGCGCACTAGATGATAGCGATTTGCCGCTAATTTCGCAGAAGCTCGCTGGCACAAGGGTTTCAGCGCTGGGGAGGAATCGCAGGCATAAAAAAGGGCGACCGAAGTCGCCCTTTTTTAACACCAGCAGAACTTAGTTCTGTTTGGCCATTGCCTGACGCAGCAGCGCGGCCATGGTGGTGTCAGCAGCAGCTTCCGGAGCGGATTCTTTCAGGCTCTGGATAGCTTCTTTCTCTTCAGCGTCGTCTTTCGACTTGATCGACAGCTGGATGACGCGCGATTTGCGGTCAACGCTGATGATCTTCGCTTCGATCTCTTCGCCTTCTTTCAGGACGTTACGCGCGTCTTCAACGCGGTCACGGCTGATTTCAGAAGCTTTCAGAGTGGCTTCGATGTCGTCGGCCAGGGTGATGATGGCGCCTTTGGCGTCAACTTCTTTTACAACACCCTTAACGATTGCACCCTTGTCGTTAGCAGCAACGTACTCGGAGAACGGATCGCTTTCCAGCTGCTTGATACCCAGGGAGATGCGCTCGCGCTCTGGGTCAACAGACAGGATGACGGTGTCCAGCTCGTCGCCCTTCTTGAAGCGACGTACGGCTTCTTCGCCGACTTCGTTCCAGGAGATGTCCGACAGGTGAACCAGGCCGTCGATGCCGCCGTCCAGACCAATGAAGATACCGAAATCGGTGATCGACTTGATGGTGCCGGAGATCTTGTCGCCCTTGTTGAACTGGCCAGAGAAGTCTTCCCATGGGTTGGACTTGCACTGTTTGATGCCCAGGGAGATACGACGACGCTCTTCGTCGATGTCCAGAACCATGACTTCCACTTCGTCGCCGACTTGTACGACTTTCGAAGGATGGATGTTCTTGTTGGTCCAGTCCATTTCGGAAACGTGTACCAGGCCTTCCACGCCTTCTTCCAGCTCTGCGAAGCAGCCGTAGTCGGTCAGGTTGGTAACACGCGCCATGACGCGAGTGCTTTCTGGGTAACGAGCCTTGATAGCAACCCATGGGTCTTCACCCAGTTGCTTCAGGCCCAGGGATACACGGTTGCGCTCGCGATCGTACTTCAGAACCTTGACATCGATCTCGTCGCCAACGTTGACGATTTCCGATGGGTGCTTGATACGCTTCCAGGCCATGTCGGTGATGTGCAGCAGGCCATCAACGCCGCCCAGGTCAACGAATGCGCCGTAGTCGGTGAGGTTCTTGACGATACCTTTGACTTGCTGGCCTTCCTGCAGGGATTCCAGCAGAGCTTCGCGCTCGGCGCTGTTCTCGGCTTCCAGGACGCTGCGACGGGAAACGACAACGTTGTTGCGCTTCTGGTCCAGTTTGATGACCTTGAATTCCAGCTCTTTGCCTTCCAGGTGGGTGGTGTCGCGCACTGGGCGGACATCAACCAGGGAACCAGGCAGGAACGCACGGATACCGTTAACGTCGACAGTGAAGCCGCCTTTAACCTTACCGTTGATAACGCCCTTGACCACTTCTTCGGCGGCGAAAGCTGCTTCCAGAACAATCCAGCACTCGGCGCGCTTGGCTTTTTCACGGGACAGTTTGGTTTCGCCAAAGCCGTCTTCGACCGCGTCCAGCGCAACGTGAACTTCGTCACCGACCTTGATGGTCAGCTCGCCAGCTTCGTTGTAGAACTGCTCGAGCGGGATGACGCCCTCGGACTTCAGGCCAGCGTGTACGGTAACCCAGTCGCCGTCGATGTCGACAACGATACCGGTGATGATCGCACCCGGCTGAAGATTGAGGGTTTTCAGGCTTTCTTCAAAGAGTTCTGCAAAGCTTTCGCTCATTTTAATTCCTGTAGATTAGGGCGGGACATACGCCCATCAGCCACATTCCAGACAATGTGGGTTTCGTTCATATAAAGGAAAGCCGACAGGACGTTGACTGGTGCCCCTGCCTCCTCTCCTGGTCATCAGGCGATATCGCGCAGGGCGATCTCGCTCTTGATGCGTTGCAACACCTGCTCGATGGACAACTCCGTGGAATCCAGCTGGATCGCATCGGCCGCCGGCTTGAGCGGGGCCACTGCGCGCTGGGTGTCGCGCTCATCACGCGCACGAATCTCATCTAGCAGACTCGACAGACTAACATCTTCGCCCTTGCCCTTCAACTGCAAGTAACGGCGGCGAGCACGCTCCTCGGCGCTGGCGGTCAGAAACACCTTCAGCGGTGCATCCGGAAACACCACGGTACCCATGTCACGGCCATCGGCAATCAGCCCCGGCGCTTCCTGGAATGCCCGCTGGCGTTGCAGCAGGGCTTCGCGCACCGCCGGCAGCGAGGCGACCATGGAGGCACCGGCCCCCACGCTCTCGGTGCGGATCACATTACTGACATCCTCGCCCTCAAGAATGATCTGCTGCAGCTTGCCCGGCTCGGCAGCGATGAACTGCACGTCCAGATGCGCGGCCAGGGCCTTGAGCAATTCTTCGTTGGTCAGGTCGACACCGTGATTGCTGGCATTGAAGGCCAACAAGCGGTAGAGGGCGCCAGAATCCAGCAGCTTCCAGCCCAGTTCGCGGGCCAGCAGACCGGCGACGGTACCCTTGCCCGAACCGCTTGGCCCGTCGATGGTGATGACCGGTGCGTTGGAATTCACGACTTGCCCTCTTCTGCCACGCGGATGCCGACTTCGGCGCACAGAGCGAGGAAGTTCGGGAACGAGGTCGCGACGTTGGCACAATCATGGATGCGGATCGGCGCGGTGGCGCGCAACGAGGCCACACTGAAGGCCATGGAGATGCGATGGTCGCCATGACCGTGCACTTCACCGCCGCCGATCACGCCGCCGTCGATGATGATGCCGTCCGGGGTTGGCTCGCACTTCACGCCCAGGGCCAGCAGGCCGTCGGCCATGACCTGGATGCGATCGGATTCCTTGACCCGCAGCTCTTCGGCGCCGCGCAGCACGGTACGGCCTTCAGCGCAGGCCGCAGCGACGAACAGCACCGGGAACTCGTCGATGGCCAGCGGCACCAGGTGCTCAGGGATCTCGATACCTTTGAGTTTAGCCCCGCGCACGCGCAGGTCGGCCACCGGCTCGCCGCCGACTTCACGCTGGTTTTCCAGGGTGATGTCGCCGCCCATCAGGCACAGGATGTCGATCACGCCGGTACGCGTCGGATTGATGCCGACGTGCTCGAGCAGCAGTTCGGAGCCTTCGGCGATCGACGCCGCCACCAGGAAGAAGGCAGCCGAGGAAATATCCGCCGGGACCTCGATATGAGTTGCCATCAGCTTGCCGCCAGACTCCAGCGAAGCCGTGGGACCATCAACGTCAACGCTGTAGCCAAAGCCACGGAGCATGCGCTCGGTGTGGTCACGGGTTGGCGCAGGCTCGGTAACCGTGGTCTTGCCTTGGGCGTACAGGCCGGCCAACAGCAGGCAGGATTTGACCTGGGCACTGGCCATCGGCAGCGTGTAGGTCAGGGCCTTGAGGGTGTGGCCACCACGGATGGTCATCGGCGGACGACCTTCGGCGGCAGTTTCGATCACCGCGCCCATTTCCCGCAGCGGGTTGGCCACGCGATTCATCGGCCGCTTGGACAGCGAGGCATCGCCAGTCAGCACGGTGTCGAACGGCTGCGCCGCCAGCAGGCCGGAGAGCAGACGCATAGAGGTGCCGGAGTTACCCAGGTAGATCGGGCCCGGTGGCGGCTTCAGGCCATTGAGGCCGACGCCATGGATGGTTACCCGGCCATGGTGCGGGCCTTCGATGACCACACCCATGTCGCGGAAGGCCTGCAGGGTCGCCAGGGCGTCTTCACCCTCGAGGAAACCTTCCACTTCGGTGGTGCCTTCGGCCAGGGAGCCGAGCATGATCGAGCGATGGGAAATCGATTTGTCACCTGGTACACGAATACGGCCAGACACGCGGCCACCAGGATTTGCCAGGAAAATCAGGTCGTTGGAGTTCATAGCGTCCACATAGGCCCGGCGGGCCAGGATTTTACTGAAATGCTCGCGGGCAACACGGGCGCGCGTGAAGACGCCCAGCAGTTGATGCCCATCCCCTGCATCGACCGCGTCGCGCAAGGCGTCGAGGTCGCTGCGAAATGTATCCAGCGTGCGCAGGACAGCCTCGCGGTTGGCGAGAAAGATGTCGTGCCACATGACCGGGTCGCTTCCGGCGATTCTCGTGAAATCGCGGAAACCTCCAGCAGCGTAACGGAAGATATCGAGGTTTTCATTGCGCTTGGCCAGGGAATCGACCAGGCCGAAAGCCAGCAGGTGTGGCAAGTGGCTGGTAGCGGCCAGGACTTCGTCGTGGCGCTCGACCTGCATGTGCTCGACATCGGCCTCAAGTGCACGCCAGAGCTGATCGACCAGCGCCAGGGCAGCCGGATCGGTTTCGACCAGCGGCGTGAGAATGACTTTATGACGGCGGAACAACGAGGCATTGGAAGCTTCCACCCCGCTCTGCTCGGAGCCGGCAATCGGATGCCCGGGCACGAAACGCGGCAAACCAGCGCCAAGGACTTCGCGGGCAGCGCGCACGACATTGCCCTTGGCGCTGCCGACATCGGTCAGCACCGCTTGGCCGAGATCCAGCTGGGCCAGGCGAGCGAGAAGCTTTTCCATGGCCAGGATCGGCACGGCCAGCTGAATGACATCAGCGCCGATGCAGGCGGCGGCGAGGTCTTCTTCGCAGCGGTCGACCACACCCAGCTCCACCGCCAGCTTGCGCGACTGCGGATCAAGGTCGACACCGACCACTTCACGGCACAGGCCGCTTTCACGCAAGCCCTTGGCGAAGGACCCGCCAATCAGGCCCAACCCGACCACCACCAGGCGGCCGATGACCGGCCCGGGCTTGTTTACCACGACTTCACCCACGGAGCTGGACCCTGTTCAAAACTGCATGTGCGCCATTCATAGCCTCAGAGTACCGCTTTCGGGTAAGAACCCAGCACCTTCAGGGCCACGGCTTCCTGACTGATCTGCTCGAGCACGGCCTTGATCAGCGGATCGCGGTGATGACCGACGAAATCGATGAAGAACACATAGGTCCATTTGCCGCTGCGCGAAGGACGGGTCTCGATACGAGTAAGATCGATACCATTCTCGTGGAACGGCACCAGCAACTCGTGCAAAGCGCCCGGCTTGTTGCTCATGGAGACGATGATGGAGGTCTTGTCGTCGCCGGTCGGCGGCACTTCCTGGTTACCGATCATCAGGAAGCGCGTGGAGTTGTCCGGACGGTCTTCGATCTTCTCGGCCAGGCGGGTCAGGCCGTACAGGCCAGCCGCCATGTCGCCGGCGATGGCCGCCGAGTTCCACTCACCCTTGACCCGCTTGGCCGCTTCGGCGTTGCTCGACACCGCCACGCGCTCGACATTCGGGTAATGGGCATCCAGCCACTTGCGGCACTGGGCCAGCGACTGGGCGTGGGAGTAGATGCGGCTGATACTGTCGGTCTTGGTGTTCTCACCCACCAGCAGGTGGTGGTGAATACGCAGCTCGACTTCGCCGCAGATCACCATGTCGTGCTCGAGGAAACTGTCGAGGGTGTGGTTGACCGCACCCTCGGTGGAGTTCTCCACCGGCACCACGCCGAAATTGACGGCACCGGCCGCCACTTCGCGGAACACTTCGTCGATGGCCGCCATCGGCTTGCTGATCACCGCATGGCCGAAATGCTTCATCGCCGCCGCCTGGGTGAAGGTCCCCTCAGGGCCGAGGTAGGCGATCTTGAGCGGTTGCTCCAGGGCCAGGCAGGAGGACATGATTTCGCGGAACAGCCGCGCCATCTCTTCGTTGCCCAGCGGCCCCTGGTTGCGCTGCATGACGCGCTTGAGCACCTGCGCCTCGCGCTCGGGGCGATAGAACACTGGAGTCTCGCCTTCGGCCAGGGTCGCGGTCTTGACCCGCGCCACTTCTTGCGCGCAGCGGGCACGGTCACTGATCAGCTCGAGGATTTTCTCGTCGAGGCTGTCAATGCGCACCCGCAGCGCCTTGAGTTCCTGCTCCGACATCAGCCGTGCTCCTTCTCGAATTCAGCCATGTAGCCAACCAGCGCTTCGACCGCATCCAGGCCCAGGGCGTTGTAGATCGAGGCACGCATGCCGCCGACCGAACGGTGACCCTTGAGGTTGAGCAGGCCACGGGCGTCGGCACCGGCGAGGAAAGCCTTGTCCAGGCGTTCGTCGGCCAGGCGGAACGGTACGTTCATCCACGAACGGGCGTTGACGCTGATCGGGTTGGTGTAGAAATCGCTGTTGTCGATAAAGCCGTACAGGCGGTCTTTCTTGGCCCGGTTGCGCTGCTCCATGGCCTCGACGCCGCCCTGCTCTTTGAGCCACTCGAAAACCAGCCCCGACAGGTACCAGGAATAGGTCGCCGGGGTGTTGTACATCGAGCCGTTGTCGGCCGCGACCTTGTAGTCGAGCATGGTCGGGCAGCTGCTGCGGGCGCGACCGAGCAGGTCTTCACGGACGATCACCACCACCAGGCCGCTCGGACCGATGTTCTTCTGGGCGCCGGCGTAGATCAGGCCAAAGTTGGAGACGTCGATCGGACGCGAAAGGATGTCCGAAGACATGTCGACCACCAGCGGCACGTCACCGGTCTGCGGCACCCAATCGAACTCCAGACCGCCGATGGTCTCGTTCGAGGCGTAGTGCACGTAGGCGGCGTTGTTGCTCAGGTTCCATTCGTTCTGGCCCGGGATGGCCAGGTAGTCGTAGGCCTTGGCGCTGGCAGCAACGTTGATGTTGCCGTAGCGACGGGCTTCCTCGATGGCTTTTTTCGACCAGATACCGGTTTCGATATAGTCGGCGGTGCCGTCTTCGGGCAGCAGGTTGAGCGGGATTTCGGCGAACTGCTGGCTCGCACCGCCCTGCAGGAACAGCACCTTGTAATTGGAAGGAATGGACATCAGGTCGCGCAAGTCCTGCTCGGCCTTCTCGGCAATGGCCACGTAGTCATCACTACGGTGACTCATCTCCATCACCGACAGGCCTTTGCCACGCCAGTTCAGCATTTCAGCCTGGGCGCGCTGCAGTACAGCGTCAGGGAGCGCAGCAGGGCCTGCGCAGAAGTTAAAGGCTCGTTTGCTCACATCCACTCTCGCTCTGCTCTTGATGTCCGCAGGAGCCGGTCGGGCAGCGAGCCGTGCCCGACTGCCGCGACCTCCCCCACCAGGATTACGCTACTAACAGGTTATTCCGGCTGTGCCTCTTCGTCGGCAGCGGCATCGGCCTGTGGCGCCGCATCGGCGTCCACTTCGGTGCCATCCACGTCGGCGTCGAAGTCCTCGTCACCTTCCTCTTCGGATGGCTCCTGGACCCGCTCCAGACCCACCAGGGTCTCATCGCTGGCCAGCTTGATGAGGGTCACACCCTGGGTGTTACGGCCCAGGCTGGAGACTTCGCCAACACGGGTGCGGACCAGGGTGCCCTGGTCGGAAATCAGCATGATTTCTTCGCCGTCGAGCACCTGCACAGCCCCGACCAGGCGGCCGTTACGCTCGTTGCTGACCATGGCGATTACGCCTTGACCGCCACGCTTGTACTCCGGGAACTCGCTAATGGCAGTACGCTTGCCGTAGCCGCGCTCGGAGGCGGTGAGGATCTGGCTGCCTTCTTCCGGGATGATCATGGAGATCAGCTTCTGCCCTTCTGCCAGGCGCATGCCGCGTACACCGCGGGCCGTACGGCCCATGGCGCGAACGTCGGATTCCTTGAAGCGGGTCACCTTGCCGGCGTCGGAGAACAGCATGACCTCACGCTCGCCATCGGTGATGGCCGCAGAAATCAGCACGTCGCCTTCATCCAGTTCCAGGGCGATCAGGCCGACGCTGCGCTGGCGGCTGAAGGATTCCAGCGGGGTCTTCTTCACAGTGCCGTTGGCGGTCGCCATGAAGATGAAATGACCTTCGGTGTATTCCTCGACCGGCAACATGGTCGAGATGTACTCACCCTCGTCCAGCGGCAGCAGGTTGACCAGCGGCCGACCGCGCGCGGCACGGGAAGCTTCGGGGATTTCATAGGTCTTGAGCCAGTACACCTTGCCCTTGCTGGAGAACAGCAGCAGGGTGGTGTGGCTGTTGGCGACCAGCAGGTGCGAGATGTAGTCCTCGTCCTTGACGCCAGTGGCCGACTTGCCTTTACCACCGCGACGCTGGGCCTGGTAGGCAGCCAGCGGCTGGGTCTTGGCGTAGCCGCCGTGGGAGATGGTCACAACCCGGTCTTCTTCCGGAATCATGTCGCCCAGGGTCAGGTCCAGACGCGCATCGAGGATTTCGGTGCGGCGCACGTCGCCGTATTCGGCGCGGATCAGCTCCAGCTCTTCGCGGATCACTTCCATCAGGCGCTCGGCACTGTTGAGGATGCGGATCAGCTCGCCGATCTGGTTGAGGATCTCCTGGTACTCGGCCAGCAGCTTCTCGTGCTCAAGGCCCGTCAGGCGATGCAGGCGCAGGTCGAGAATGGCCTGGGCCTGTTCCGGCGACAGGAAGTACTTGCCATCGCGCAGGCCGAACTGCGGATCAAGGTTCTCCGGACGGCAGGAATCGGCGCCTGCGCGCTCGACCATGACCTGCACGGCGCTGGATTCCCACGGCGTGCTGATCAGCGCTTCCTTGGCCTCGGACGGCGTTGGCGAAGCCTTGATCAGGGCGATGACCGGGTCGATGTTGGACAGGGCAACCGCCTGGCCTTCAAGGATGTGCCCGCGCTCACGCGCCTTGCGCAGTTCGAACACGGTACGGCGGGTAACCACTTCGCGGCGGTGGCGAACGAAGGCCTCGAGCAGCTCCTTGAGGTTCAGCACCCGTGGACGGCCGTCGATCAGCGCTACCACGTTGATGCCGAAGACGCTCTGCAGCTGGGTCTGGGCGTAGAGGTTATTGAGGATGACCTCAGGCACTTCGCCACGACGCAGCTCGATGACGATACGCATACCGTCCTTGTCGGACTCGTCGCGCAGCTCGGTAATACCTTCGAGCTTCTTCTCCTTGACCAGCTCGGCGATCTTCTCGATCAGACGCGCCTTGTTCAGCTGGTACGGCAGCTCGGTGACGACGATCTGCTGGCGGCCACCGACCTTGTCGATGTCTTCGACAATCGAGCGGGCGCGCATGTAGATACGGCCACGGCCGGTGCGGTAGGCCTCAATGATGCCCTGACGGCCGTTGATGATCGCCGCGGTCGGGAAGTCCGGGCCGGGGATGAACTGCATCAGTTCATCGATGGTGATGTCGGCGTTGTCGATCAGCGCCAGGCAACCGTCGATGACTTCACCGAGGTTGTGCGGCGGAATGTTGGTCGCCATGCCCACGGCGATACCGCTGGAACCGTTGACCAGCAGGTTGGGGATCTTGGTCGGCATGACCGCCGGGATCTGCTCGGTACCGTCGTAGTTGGGCACCCAGTCGACCGTCTCTTTATGCAGGTCGGCCAGCAGCTCGTGGGCCAGCTTGGTCATGCGCACTTCGGTGTATCGCATGGCGGCGGCATTGTCGCCGTCGACCGAACCGAAGTTACCCTGGCCGTCGACCAGCAGGTAACGCAGCGAGAACGGCTGGGCCATGCGTACGATGGTGTCGTAAACGGCGGTATCACCATGCGGGTGGTACTTACCGATCACGTCACCGACCACACGGGCGGATTTCTTGTACGGTTTGTTCCAGTCGTTACCCAGTTCGCTCATCGCATACAGAACGCGGCGATGCACGGGCTTCAAGCCATCACGCGCATCGGGCAGTGCACGCCCGACAATGACGCTCATCGCGTAGTCGAGGTAGGACTGTCTCAGTTCGTCTTCGATATTGACCGGGAGGATTTCTTTGGCCAGTTCGCCCATGAGAAGCCTGATTCCTTTTTCTGGTGAAACCTCGTCACATCCATATGGGACGAACGAAGCTCGCCGCTGCAAAGTGACTCCTTGCAACGACTTACGACAAATCAACGAGTTATGCCATGGATCTGCGCAGTAAAGGCAGCCCCGTGGGGCGGCCTTGGAAACCGTCGGATGTTACCACAATCGCCCAGAGGGTGGGAGTAGCCTGCGGCACTACTACCCTACTGCTCGTCGATAACGCCCGTTAGCCGCTACAGCAGGCCGCAGACGATGGCAAAGACTCAATGCAAACGCTTGCGACACATCAGTTGCGCCATCTTTACCGTGTCCGGGCGCTCGACGATGCCTTTCTCGGTGATGATCACGTCGATCAGGTCGGCCGGGGTCACGTCGAACACCGGGTTGAACGCCTCGAAATCAGCGCCCGGCGCCCCGCCGCCGAACGCCAGCAACTCGCTGGCGCTACGCTCTTCAAGGAGGATGTCGTCGCCGCTTTCAAGGTTCATGTCGATGCTCGAACTGGGCGCCACGACCATGAAACGCACGCCTTGGTGCATGGCATTGACCGCCAGTTGGTAAGTGCCGATCTTGCTCGCCACATCGCCATTGGCAGTAATGCGGTCGGCACCGACGATCACCCAGGTAATACCCTTGGTTTTCATCAGGTGGGCGGCTGCCGAATCGACGGCAATGGTGGCCGGGATGCCCTCGCCAGCCAGCTCCCAGGCGCTCAGGCGCGAGCCCTGCAGCCATGGGCGGGTTTCATCGACATAGACGCGCTCGATCATGCCTTCCAGGTAGGCAGCGCGCACCACCCCGAGGGCAGTACCGAAGCCGCCGGTGGCCAGGGCGCCGGCGTTGCCATGGGTAAGGATGGCCTGCTCGTTGCCCTGGTGCTTGCGAATCAGGTCGACACCCAGCTGCGCCATGGTCAGGTTGGCTTCACGGTCGCTTTCATGAATGGCCACGGCTTCAGCCTGCATGATGGCCAGCACGTCATCGCCGTCCTTGAGTCGCAGCAAGCGCTCGCGCATGCGATTCAGGGCCCAGAACAGGTTGGCGGCGGTCGGCCGTGCGTGCACCAGCAGTTCGAAATCCTCTTCCAGGGCCATTTCCCAGTCACCGCCGGCGGCCAGGCGCTGCGCAATCGCCATGGCCAGGCCGTAGGCGGCGCAGATACCAATGGCCGGGGCGCCGCGTACTGCCATTGCGCGGATAGCCTCGGCCACCGCGGCGGCATCCTCGCAGGCCAGCCAGACCTGCTTCGACGGCAGCGCGCGCTGGTCGAGCAGATAAAGGGTGCCATCCCGCCAATCGATGGCTTTCACCTTCTCTGCTGCCATTAGTCGATCGCGCATGCCTCACCCCATCATTCAGACATCAAAAGCGGACGATTATAGCGAGCCCCAGGCGCGGACGCTCGGGTATACTTCGCCCTCACCTTCAGTCGACCAGGGAAACCTGTCATGCCCAAACCCGCTACGCCGCTCGACCTGCTGCTCCTGCCTGCGTGGCTGGTGCCGGTCGAACCTGCCGGAGTGGTTTTGAAGGATCATGCCCTGGGCATCCGCGACGGCCAGATCGTCTTCATCGGCCCGCGCAGCCAGGCCCAGGCGTTTGTTGCAACTGAAACCCGCGAACTGCCGGGCTGCCTGCTCAGTCCGGGGTTGATCAACGCCCACGGTCATGCGGCGATGACCCTGTTTCGCGGCCTGGCCGACGACCTGCCGCTGATGACCTGGCTGCAGGAGCAGATCTGGCCGGCCGAAGAGCGCTGGGTCGATGAGGATTTCGTCCGCGAAGGCACCGACCTGGCCATTGCCGAACAGGTAAAAGGCGGTGTCACCTGCTTTAGCGACATGTACTTCTACCCCAAGGTGGCCAGCGAACGCGTGCACCACAGCGGCATCCGCGCGCAAATCGCCGTGCCTCTGCTGGATTTCCCCGTCCCTGGTGCGCGCAGCACCGAAGAAGCCCTGCACCAGGGCATCGAGCTGTTCGGCGATTTGCGCCACCACCCGCGCATCACCGTGGCCCTTGGCCCGCATGCGCCGTACACGGTGAGCGACGACAACCTGGAAAAGATCCGCGTCATCGCCGAAGAGCTGGACGCACCGATCCATATGCACATCCATGAAACCGCCTTCGAGGTCGAGCAATCGCTGCACACCCGCGGCGAACGCCCCCTGGCCCGGCTGGCCCGCCTCGGCTTGCTTGGTCCGCGCCTGCAGGCGGTTCACATGACCCAGGTCAGCGACGAGGATCTGGCCCTGCTGGTAGAAAGCAACACCAGTGTGGTGCACTGCCCGGAGTCCAACCTCAAGCTGGCCAGCGGTTTCTGCCCGGTCGAGCGCTTGTGGCAAGCCGGCGTCAACGTTGCCGTGGGTACCGACAGTGCGGCCAGCAACAATGACCTCGACCTGCTCGGCGAAACCCGTACCGCGGCGCTGCTGGCCAAGGCCGTGGCTGGCTCGGCCAGCGCCCTGGATGCCCACCGGGCGTTGCGCATGGCAACCCTCAACGGTGCCCGCGCCCTGGGCCTGGAGGCAATCACCGGCTCGCTGGAGCTGGGCAAGGCCGCCGACCTGGTCGCCTTCGACCTTTCAGGGCTGGCCCAGCAACCGCTGTATGACCCGGTGTCGCAATTGATCTACACCAGCGGCCGGGATTGCGTGAAGCACGTCTGGGTCGCCGGCAAGCCACTGCTTGACGACCGGCGCCTGACCCGCCTGGACGAACAGGCCCTGCACGCCACCGCCTGCGCCTGGGGCCAGCGGATCGCCGAGCACAACGAATAAACGCCCGACAGCCAGTGCTGGCGGGCAAGCGCAAATTATCCAAGTTTCAGAGGACTGTTCCATGAGCAACGTCGACCACGCCGAAATCGCCAAATTCGAAGCCCTGGCCCATCGCTGGTGGGACCGCGAGAGCGAGTTCAAGCCACTTCACGACATCAACCCGCTGCGGGTCAACTGGATCGACGAGCGGGTCAAGCTGGCCGGCAAGAAGGTCCTCGACGTCGGCTGCGGCGGCGGCATCCTCAGCGAAGCCATGGCCCTGCGTGGCGCCACCGTGACCGGTATCGACATGGGTGAAGCCCCGCTTGCCGTGGCCCAGCTGCACCAGCTCGAATCCGGGGTCAACGTCGAATACCGGCAGATCACCGCCGAGGCCCTGGCCGAAGAGATGCCCGAGCAGTTCGACGTGGTCACCTGCCTGGAAATGCTCGAACACGTACCCGACCCATCCTCGGTAATTCGCGCATGCTTCCGTATGGTCAAGCCTGGCGGCCAGGTGTTTTTCTCGACCATCAACCGCAACCCCAAGGCCTATCTGTTCGCCATCATCGGCGCCGAATACATCATGAAGCTGCTGCCGCGCGGCACCCACGACTTCAAGAAATTCATCCGTCCGTCCGAACTCGGCGCCTGGAGCCGCGACGCCGGCCTGACCGTCAAGGACATCATCGGCCTGACCTACAACCCGCTGACCAAGCACTACAAGCTGGCCAACGACGTTGACGTCAACTACATGATCCAGACCCTGCGCGAGGAATAAGCATGCGTTTGCGAGCGGTACTTTTCGACATGGACGGCACCCTGCTCGACACGGCGCCGGATTTCATCGCCATCTGCCAGGCCATGCTCGCCGAGCGCGGCCTGCCGGCGATCGAGGACAAGAAGATTCGCGACGTGGTTTCTGGCGGCGCCAAGGCCATGGTCTCGGTAACCTTCAACCTCGACCCCGAGGCCGAAGGCTTCGAAGCCCTGCGCCTGGAATTCCTCGAGCGCTACCAGCAAGGCTGCGCGGTGCACAGCAAACTCTACGACGGCATGGCCGAACTGCTGGCCGACATCGAGAAAGGCAACCTGATCTGGGGCGTGGTCACCAACAAACCGGTGCGTTTTGCCGAGCCGATCATGCAGCAGCTGGGCCTGAGCGAGCGTTCGGCGCTGTTGATCTGCCCGGACCACGTGAAGAACAGCAAGCCGGACCCCGAGCCGCTGATCCTCGCCTGCAAGACCCTAAACCTGGATCCTGCCAGCGTGCTGTTCGTCGGCGACGACCTGCGCGACATCGAGTCGGGCCGCGATGCCGGCACCCGCACGGCGGCTGTGCGCTACGGCTATATTCATCCAGATGACAACCCCAACAACTGGGGCGCGGATGTGGTGGTCGATCATCCGCTGGAGCTGCGCAAGGTGCTCGACAACGCGCTTTGCGGCTGCTGAAACCTTCGTACTGGCAAGGCTTTGCCTTGCATCGCCGGCAAGGCCGGCTCCCACAAGCCACCATCAACCTTGTGGGAGCTGGCTTGCCAGCGATGAAGCCATCACCTACCTAGAGGTAACCCCATGTTCGATTACTCTGCCCGCCCCGACCTGCTCAAAGGCCGGACCATCCTGGTCACCGGTGCCGGTCGCGGTATCGGTGCGGCCGCGGCCAAGAGCTATGCCGCCCATGGCGCCACCGTCTTGCTGCTGGGCAAGACCGAAGCCAACCTGAGCCAGGTCTACGACGAGATCGAAGCGGCCGGCCACCCCAAGCCTGCGGTTATTCCGTTCAACCTGGAAACCGCCCTGCCGCACCAGTACGACGAGCTGGCGGCGATGATCGAAGCCGAGTTCGGTCATATTGACGGCCTGCTGCACAACGCCTCGATCATCGGCCCGCGCACGCCGCTGGAGCAGCTCTCGGGCGACAACTTCATGCGCGTGATGCAGATCAACGTCAATGCCATGTTCATGCTCACCAGCACCCTGCTGCCGCTGCTCAAGCTGTCGGCGGATGCTTCGGTAATCTTCACCTCCAGCAGCGTCGGACGCAAAGGCCGGGCCTACTGGGGTGCCTACGGAGTGTCGAAGTTCGCCACCGAGGGCCTGATGCAGACCCTCGCCGACGAGCTTGAAGGTGTGGCGCCAGTGCGAGCCAACAGTGTCAACCCGGGCGCCACCCGTACCAGCATGCGCGCCCAGGCCTACCCTGCGGAAACACCAGAAAACAATCCGCTGCCAGAGCAGATCATGCCGGTCTACCTGTACCTGATGGGCCCGGACAGCACTGGCATCAACGGCCAGGCGTTCAACGCCCAGTAAGCTCAGCCCTCGGCCAGCTCCGCCCGGGCCCGGGCGGGCTGCTGGCGCTGTTCCTGCTCTTGCTGCATGCAGCGCTCAAGGAACAGGAACATATAGTCGTAGCTCTTGCAGATAGCCCGGCGCAGTTCGGTTTGCAGCGCCACCGACGGGTTATTACCGGCCAGGGTGCAGACGATCTCCAAGGCCTCCCAAGGGTGCGCGTCATCGTACTGGGCGTGCATCTTCAGCCACTTCATGGCGCGCTTGCGGCCTTCTTCCGGGAAGCCCTGGGCGTAGACTCCAGTAGAGCAAACCACCGCCGACCACTCACCGGTTGCACCTTCGATGGCGTAGTTGGTGGCGGCAATGGCAACTACCAGCGCATCGGTCGCACAGGTATGCCAGCACCAGTCGCTGAGGGCATTGAGTTCGCTGGGGACTTCCTGCGCCTGCAGGTCTTCGAGGCTGACGCCATGGGCCTGGGCCCAGAACAGCCAGTAATCGGCATGGTTGAGTTCGACGCGGATGTTACGCATCAGCCAGCGCCGCGCCATGTCTTCGCCAGGGTGGCGGGCGTACTGGGTCTTGGTGAGGTTCTTGGCCATGTACAGCGAGAATTGCTCGACCACCGGCCAGCCACCAATCAGGTACTGGCGCATGGTCCGGCCACTGAGGCGGCCATCGCGCATGCGTTGATAAAGCTCGTGCTCCACCACCCGACGCTTGCTCTCGCTGCAGTCCTTGATCAACTGCTGGGCCCAAAGCGGGTAACTGCTGGGGTCCATCAATGGACCAGTACGAATAAACGCGTCAATCACTGTCAGCTCCTTGTTCCTTGTGATTATCGGTGGATCTCAGCGAAAGGTCCCCGGCGCCTTGAACAACAGGGGCCTTGCAGCAATCCGTTTGCGCTGCAAGCTGTCGCAGGTGAACACCTGCGGCCGCTCGATCAGGTATCCCTGGGCGTAGTCGACGCCTATTTCCTGCAGGGCCTGCTCGATCAACGGGGTTTCGACGAACTCGGCGATGGTGCGTTTGCCCATCACGTGACCGATGTGGTTGATCACCTCGACCATGGCCCGGTTGATCGGGTCATCGAGCATGTCCTTGACAAAACTTCCGTCGATTTTCAGGAAGTCTACAGGCAAATGCTTCAAATAAGCGAACGACGACATACCGGCGCAAAAGTCATCCAGCGAGAAGCGGCAACCTAGACCCTTGAGCTCGTTGATAAAGCGAATGGCGCTGCCCAGATTGGCGATCGCGCTGGTTTCGGTTATTTCGAAACAAATCATGTGCGGCGGGATGGCGAACTCGGTGAACAGCCGCTGCAGGTATTCGAGGAACTTGTCATCGCCAATGCTGCTGCCCGACAGGTTGATCGCGCACATGGCCAACGGGCCGTCGCGCTGCTCGTCCAGGCACTGGCGGATGACCTTGAACACACTGCGCACCACCCAGCGGTCCAGCGCGGTCATCAGACCGTAGCGCTCAGCGGCGGGTATGAAGCTGTCCGGCAGGATGATCCGGCCGCTCTCGTCATGCAGGCGCAGAAGAATCTCGATATGCCCGGCACCTTCATGGGGGCCGAGCGCTGCGATTTCCTGGGCATAGAGGCAGAAGCGGTTTTCTTCCAGGGCCACGTGCAGGCGCTGAATCCAGGCCATTTCGCCAAAACGCATGGACAGCTCGCTATCGTCGGCGTGATACACCTGCACGCGGTTGCGGCCCTTCTCCTTGGCCATGTAGCAGGCCATGTCGGCCGCCCGTAGCGAGGCTTCGAGGGTGGTCGGACCCTGGGCAATATGCACCAGGCCCAGGCTCACGGTGGTCATGAACGGCCGGCCCTTCCAGACGAAATGCAGGCTCTGCACGGCCTGGCGCAGGCTCTCGGCGATGCGCTCGCTTTGCTCCTGGGGGCAGTTCTCCAGGAGGATGCCGAACTCGTCGCCGCCCAGCCGCGCCAGGGTGTCGCCTTCGCGCAGGCCGGCCTGGAGCACCGCACAGATATGACGCAGCAGTTCATCGCCAGCGGCATGGCCGCAGGTATCGTTGACCAGCTTGAACTGGTCCAGGTCGAGGAACATCAGCGAATGCCGGGCTGGCTTGCGCGCCATGGCATTGAGCGCCAGCTCCAGGCGGTATTCGAACTCGCGGCGGTTGGCCAGGCCGGTCAGGGCGTCGTGAGTCGCCTGCCAGGACAGGTTGGCGATGTACTGGCGCTCCTGGGTCATGTCGTGGAGAACCAGGACAATGCCGCTGACCTTGCCCTCGGCCATGATCGGCGCGCCCACCAGGGTCACCGAAACGGTGCTGCCATCCAGGCGCTGGATCAGCTTGGTGTGCTCGCTGCCACCCTTGAGCCCGCCTTCGAGCACGCGCTCGACCAGGGTCAGGCTGTCTTTTTCGGCATTCTCATCGAGCAGGCTGAACAGCGCCGCCAATGGCAACCCCTGGGCCTGGGCCGCATGCCAGTGGGTCAGTTGCTCGGCAGCCGGGTTCATGTAGGCGATGCAGCCTTCGACATCAGTGGTGATGACGCCATCGCCGATCGACTCGAGGGTGATCTGCGCGCGCTCCTTCTCCACCTCAAGGGCATTGGCGAAGGCCTGGCGCTGGGCCAGCAGCTTGCTCGAACGCATCCAGGCCAGGGCAATCAGGAACAGCGCGGTGGCGAGGTTAGTGACCAGCAGTACCCGCAACAACATCCGCGAGCCTTCACCGAGGGCATCGCTGAATGCCCGCGCGGCCGGGGTCACGGCATCATTGATCGCGGCAATCTGCGCCTTCCAGCCGGCAACGCTGCGGGCGTCGGCCTGGCCTGCGCGAAAGCCGCTGTGCATCTGCTCGGCCACTTCATCGAGCTGGCGCAGGAATCCATCACCGACCGCCCACAGCTCGATGGCTTTTTGCATATAGCTGACCTGATGAAAGTTCAGGTACAGCCAGATCACGCTGGAAACGTCGTCGGGATGGTTGCCGCCCTGGAGGATGCCGGCGCGCGGCGTCGATATCCGGGGTCGGCAGGTCGAGGGCCACACGCAGGTCATGGCCGCCCTGGGGCACGGCGATGGCCTTGCGATATTTCCTGAAGACCGCCTCGTCGCGGCTGTCAGCGTATTGATTGAGGTAATAGATGGCGTCTTTCTGGCCCTTGGACCACAAGCTCTCCCCCGCCACGTAACCACGCACCGCCGACAGCGCATACAGGCTGATGCTCCCGAGCAAGGCCTGAAACAGCACCACAGCAACAAATGGCCAGATAATGCCCAACAACTTTGGCGCTTCGAGAGTCCGTTTTCGCTTCATGAGGTCCCTTGCAACAGAGCCGGATGAATCCCACCTACCAAAGCACAGCCTAGGCTATTTGCCATTAATACTGGAGAGCTTTTCTCACTTGCTAACCAATTTGCCCTAACTCTGTTGCAAATGGCCGTACAGCTTGGCGTACAAGCCACCTTCGGCGATCAGTTGCTGGTGATCGCCGTCCTCGGCGACATGGCCGCCGTCGAACACCAGCACCCGGTCAGCCTGCTTCACGGCAGACAGGCGGTGGGCGATGATCAGGGTGGTGCGGGCGCTGAGAAAACGGCTCAGGGCCTGGTGCAGGTTGTATTCGGTGGCCGCATCCAGCGCTGAGGTCGCTTCGTCGAGAATCACTACCTTGGGTTCGGCCAGCACCATCCGGGCGATAGCTAGGCGCTGGCGCTGACCACCGGACAATCGCACCCCGGAGCGGCCGACCACGCTGTCCAGGCCTTGCGGCAAGGCAGCGATGGTGGCGTCGAGCTGGGCGATGCTCAGCGCCTGCCAGCAGGCATCATCGCTGCAGTCGCGGCCCATGGTCAGGTTGGCGCGCACCGTGTCGTTGAACAGCGACGGGTGCTGCAGCACCACCGCGACATGCTCGCGCAGGGTTTCCAGGCCGATTTCCTGCAGGGTCGAGCCACCAAAGCGGATGGTCCCGGCCTGGGCGCTGTACAGACCCAGTAGCAGTTGCACCAGGGTGCTCTTGCCACCGCCGCTGGCGCCGACGATGGCGACCTTCTCGCCCGGGGCGATCGACAGGTTGAGCTGGTCGAGCACCGGCTCGTCGCTGTAGGCAAAGCGCAGGCCTTGCACTTCGATACCGACGGTGTCTCGCCCCTTGAACGGATCGACGCCACCGGGGTACTGCGGCTCGTCGGCACGCGCCAGCAGCTCGTTGAGCCGGCTCAGGGCACCACCGGCGGCGTAGTAGGCGTATTGCAGGTTGAGCAGTTGCTCGACCGGGCCGATCATGAACCACAGGTAACTGAACACCGCCAGCATCTGCCCGATCGACAGGTCGGAGAACAGCACCGTAAGCATCGCCGCGGCGCGGAAAATATCGATGCCGAACTGGAACAGCAAGCCGCTGGCACGCCCGCTGGCGTCGCTTTTCCACTGCGAGGCGACGGCGTAGTTACGCACCTCCTGGGCGCGCAGGCCAAGGCGGCCGAGGAAATAGCCCTGGCGATTGCTGGCGCGGATTTCCTGGATCGCATCGAGGGTTTCGGTCAGCGCCTGGGTGAAGCGCGAGGTGCTGTCGTTCTCGAGCTTCTTCAGGTGTTTGACCCGCTTGCCCAACTGCACCGTGGCGAAGATCACCAAGGGGTTGAACAGCAGGATCAGCAGCGCCAGCTTCCAGTGCATCCACATGAGGATGGCGGCGGTGCCGGTCAGGGTCAGCATGGCCACCAGAAAGCGGCTGAGGGTTTCACCGACAAACTTGTCAAGGGTATCCAGGTCGGTGACCAGGTGGGTGGTCACGGTACCGCTGCCCAGGCTTTCGTATTCACTCAGGGAAATGCGCTTGAGGCGCTCGATCAGGCGAACGCGCAAGCGGTAGACGATGTCCTTGGCAAGGCCGGCGAACAGCTTGGCCTGCACCACGTTGAAGGCCAGGGCGGCGCAGCGCAGGGTCAGGGTGAATACCAGCATCAGGCCGATGTAGCCGCCAGCGACCTGCCAGTTGCCGGGCAGGAACTGGTTCATCCATTTGAGCGCGGCATCGCCATGGCCAAGCAGCACTTCATCGACCAACAGCGGCAGCAGCAAGGGGATCGGCACGCTGCACAACGCCGCCAGCACGGCCACGCCGTTGGCAATCCACAGGGCTTTTTTATGGCGCAGGGCCAGGCGACGGATTTCTGCCCAGCTCAAACGATCAGCATGCACAGGACCTGGCCCTGGCACCGGGTCGGGTGAACCCGGCAGGTCAAGCACAGGCGGCCTGCTGCAGCCAGCGGCCGAGCAGCGGTTCGAGCGAATCGAGGGCCTGGTAGCCATTGGTCAGCAAGGCCAGTTGGCCATTGCGTTCAGCCAGCAGGGTCGGAAAACCGGCAATGCCCAAGTCCTGGACCCAGGTGAAGTCCGCCGCCGTGGCAGCCCGTTGTTCGGCGCTGGTAAAGGCGTCGGCAAAGGCTGCGCGGTGGTAACCGGCCTGCTCGGCCAGGTCCACCAGCAAGGGCGCGCGGGTGACGTCTTCGCCACGCTGGTAGAAAGCTTGCTGGATCAGCTTGAGCAAGGCACCCACGTACTGCGGGTCGAGGCTGCGGGCGGTGACCAGGGCCCGGCAGGCAGGCTCGGTGTCGTAGACAAACCCGTCAGGCAGCGCGCCGTCGAACTGAAAATCCTGCCCGGTGGCATCCTGCACCGCCTGCCAGTGATCGAGGATGTAGCCACGGGTCGAGGCGTCGAGCGCGCGGCTGCCGGAACGCAAACCGCCGAGCACTACCTGGGTGGGCACGCCCGCCGCCTGTGCCTGGGCGATCAGGGCCTCGGCGACCGGGGCAAAGCCCCAGCACCAGGAGCACATCGGGTCCATCACATACAGCAGGCGTGCGGACATCAATCAGGCCTCGGCAGCTTTGCGGTAGTTGTGACCGATCGGGTGAGGCTGGTTGCGCGCCTTGGCCAGCTCGATCTGCTTCTGCCGGTCAATGGCGCTGCGCCGGGTCTTTTCGCTCAGGCTGTCCCAGCAATGCGGACAGCTGATGCCTGGCGAATAGTGCTCGGACGCACGGTCTTCCACGCTGATCGGGGTGCGGCAGGCATGGCACTGGTCGTAATCGCCCTCGGTCAGGTCGTGACGCACGGTGACCCGGTTGTCGAACACGAAGCAGTCGCCCTGCCAGCGGCTTTCATCCTGTGGCACCTCTTCGAGGTATTTAAGGATCCCGCCCTTAAGATGATAGACCTCTTCGAAACCCTCGCCGAGCATATAGCTGGAGGCTTTCTCGCAGCGGATGCCGCCGGTGCAGAACATCGCCACTTTCTTGTGTTTGGCCGGGTCGAAATTGGCCTTGATGTACTCGGGGAACTCGCGGAAGGTGGTGGTCTTCGGGTCGATCGCACCCTCGAAGGTACCGATCGCCACTTCGTAGTCGTTGCGGGTGTCGATCAGCAGCACTTCAGGGTCGCTGATCAGCGCGTTCCAGTCCTGGGGCTCGACGTAGGTGCCGACCTTGTAGTTCGGGTCAACGCCCGCCACGCCAAGGGTGACGATCTCTTTTTTGAGCTTGACCTTGGTGCGGTAGAACGGCTGTTCGTCGCAGTAGGATTCCTTGTGGTCGATATCCACCAGGCGCGCATCGCTGCGCAGCCAGGCCAGCAGGCCGTCGATGCCCTCGCGGGTACCGGAAACGGTGCCGTTGATACCTTCCTCGGCCAGCAGCAAGGTGCCCTTGATGCCGTTGGCCATCATGCTCTCGAGCAGCGGCTCGCGCAGCTCGACGTAATCTTTCAGGGTGACGAATTTGTACAGCGCCGCAACGACGATAGCTTGGGACATGCAGTAACTTCTCCAGGTGGTCGCCCTCGCAAAGGGCGAACCGGATGCCAAATAAAAACGCGCCGACGAGCGGCGCGTTGATCATTCTAGCAAAAACCTGACGAGGAAATCAGTGCTTGCTGCCACCGGCACAGGTCGGCGACGCCGGGGCGACACCGATTTTCTGCCATTCCTGCGGCGTATAAGTGTGCAGGGCCAGGGCGTGAAACTCGCTCATCAGCTCACCGAGGGTGGCATAGACCTTCTGGTGGCGCTTGACGCTGTTAAGCCCCTCGAACTGCTCACTCACCAGCACCGCCTTGTAGTGGGTCTGCTGCCCACGGCTGTGCATGTGGCTTTCATCGAGCACCTGCAGGTGCGTGGGTGCCAGCGCTTGCAGGCTGTGCTCGATCTTTTGCTGCATGGTCATGTCAGGCTCCGCTGCTTACTTCTTGGCTGGCGCGGCGGTCTTGCCGGCGTTCGGATCAAGTTCCTTGGTCATGTCAGCCAGCAGCTTGTTGACCACCGGTACCGCGCTTTCCAGTTTCTGCTGGGTCAGCTGGGCCGATTGCTGGGTCACTTGCGGCATCTTTTCCAGGACTTTCTTGCCCAGTGGCGACTGGTAGAAGGCTACCAGGTCCTTGAGTTCGCTTTCAGTGAAGGTGGTGGTGTAGAGCTTGACCATGTCCGGCTTGAGCTTGTTCCAGCCGATGGCCTGGTCCAGGGCGGCGTTGGCCTTGGCCTGGTAGCTGTCGAGCACGGATTTTTTCGAGGCTGGGGCCTTGGTCTGTTCGAAACGCTGGGCGAACATCTGCTGCACCTGCATGTAGACCGGAGTACCGAGCTTGTCGGCATGCGCCATCATGAGGAATTTTTCAGCACTGGCGTTGTGGCTGGCGGTATCTGCAAGCACCTGGCCGCTGGCGCAGACCAGCGCTACAGCAGTGCAGAGGGCACGAAGACGGGTCATCGGAATTCCTTCAATAGACAAGAGGTAGTACCCCAGAGTAGAGCATTCTGCGCCGACAGTGGCACAGTGCTCAAGTGGGTCGACGCGCGATGGAACCGCCACGCCAAATAAGGACCTAAACTGCGAATTCAGACCACAAGGGAGTGAGCGCAGCATGAGCCGTATCGAAACTGACAGCCTGGGGCAGGTCGAAGTTCCTGACCAGGCCTACTGGGGTGCCCAGACGCAACGCTCGCTGATCAACTTTGCCATCGGCAAAGAGCGCATGCCGCTGGCGGTGTTGCATGCCCTGGCCCTGATCAAGAAAGCCGCCGCACGGGTCAACAACCGCAACGGAGACCTTCCGGCGGACATCGCCCGGCTGATCGAACAGGCCGCCGACGAAGTGCTCGATGGGCAACTGGACGACCAGTTCCCGCTCGTCGTCTGGCAGACCGGCAGCGGCACCCAGAGCAACATGAACGCCAACGAAGTAATCGCCGGTCGTGCCAACGAACTGGCCGGCAACGGCCGTGGCGGTAAAACGCCAGTGCACCCCAACGATCACGTCAACCGCTCGCAGAGCTCCAACGACTGCTTCCCCACCGCCATGCACATCGCCGCGGCCCAGGCAGTGCAGCACAAACTGCTGCCAGCGATCACCGAGCTGTCGTCAGGGCTGGCGGAACTCTCGGCGCGCCACCAGCACCTGGTGAAAACCGGCCGCACCCATATGATGGACGCCACGCCGATCACCTTCGGCCAGGAACTCTCGGCCTATGTCGCCCAGCTCGACTACGCCCAGCGCGCCATTCGCTCGGCCTTGCCGGCGGTATGCGAACTGGCCCAGGGCGGCACCGCCGTCGGCACCGGGCTGAACGCCCCGCACGGCTTTGCCGAAGCCATCGCCGCCGAGCTCGCCGCGCTCTCCGGCCTGCCGTTTGTTACCGCACCGAACAAGTTCGCTGCCCTGGCCGGGCATGAGCCGCTGACCACCCTCGCCGGCGGCCTGAAAACCCTCGCCGTGGCCCTGATGAAACTGGCCAACGACCTGCGCCTGCTCGGCTCCGGGCCGCGCGGCGGGATTGCCGAAGTGCGCCTGCCGGCCAACGAACCAGGCAGCTCGATCATGCCCGGCAAGGTCAACCCGACCCAGTGTGAGGCCCTGTCGATGCTGGCCTGCCAGGTGCTGGGCAACGACACCGCGATCGGCTTTGCCGCAAGCCAGGGGCACTTGCAGTTGAACGTGTTCAAGCCGGTGATCATCCACAACCTGCTGCAGTCCATCGAACTGCTGGCCGACGGCTGCAGCAACTTCCAGCAGCACTGCATTGCCGGCATCGAGCCGGATCCCGAGCAGATGGCCGCACACCTGGAGCGCGGGCTGATGCTGGTGACTGCGCTCAACCCGCACATTGGCTACGACAAGGCGGCGGAAATCGCCAAGAAGGCCTACAGCGAAGGCACCACCCTGCGCGAGGCGGCACTGACCCTGGGCTACCTGAGCAACGAGCAGTTCGACCAGTGGGTGCGCCCGGAAAAAATGCTCGAGCCGGGCGGCAAAGGCTGAGTCACCGGGCCAGGCGTACGCGCCTGGCCCGCCAGCCGGCCATGATCGACGGGCCCAGGGCGGTCAGCGCAGAGCCCAGCACCACCACCAGCGCACCAATATAGCCCAAGGTGTTGATCTGCTCGGCGTGGACGAAGTCGGGCCAGAACCAGGCCGCCAGGGCCACCGCCACAAAGGTTATCAACGGGGTAACCGCCAGGGTCGCACTGACCTTGGAAGCCTCCCAGTGCGCCAGAGCCTCGGCAAATGCGCCATAGGCCACCAGGGTGTTCAGACAGCAGGCGAGCAGCAGCCAGCCTTGCAGCGGGCTCAATTGCAGCGCCTCCATTGGATGCACCCAGGGCGTCAGCAACGCCGCGCAAAACAGGTAGATCACCATCATCACCTGCATCGAGTTCCATACCGTCAGCAGTTGCTTCTGGCTCAGGGCATAGAACACCCAGATGGAGGTCGCCAGGAGGATGGTCAGCACGCCAGTGGTGTAGACGCTCAGGGAGGTGAGCAGCTCATCCAGGCGCTGGTTGAAGAACAGGCCGAATCCCACCAGCAGGATCACCAGGCCCATGCCCTGCCCCAGGCTGAAGCGCTCCTTGAACAGGAACACGCTGGCCACTAGCAACAGCACCGGACCCATTTGCACTACCAACTGCGCGGTGCCGGGGCTGAGCAGCTTGAGCCCGACCAGGTACAGCACATAGTTGCCCACCAGCCCGCAGGTGGCCAGCAGCACCAGGCCCCAGCCCTTGCGGCCGAGGGTGTTGAACGAGGGCAGGCGTTTGCTCGCGGCCAGCCAGGCCAGCAGCAGGCCACCGGACACCAGCAGGCGAAACCAGGTCACGGTGATCGGGTCCATCACCTGCAGCACCTGCTTGAGCTTGATCGGCAGAATGCCCCAGAGCACGGCGGTCAGCAGCGACAAGGACAGACCGTAGACCCAGCGCCCGGAAGAAATATGCATAACCAGCCTCGATAGCCCTTTGGTGGGGGGAAACTGGATTCTACGGGCTGGGCTGATGGGGAGACAGGCAAGAATGCGGAAAAGAATTCAGTACTTCATTCCCTGAGTTCCTGCTGGGGCCGCTACGCGCCCCATCGCCGGCAAGGCCGGCTCCCACAAGGCCAGGTTTGCACCATTTCTGTGGGAGCTGGCTTGCCAGCGATGAGGTCCTATTTCTTGTCCTTCTTGAATGCCGCCTCCAGCGCCTGGTTGATGGTGCGCAACACCTTGACCCGCGCCCAGCGCTTGTCATTGGCCTCGACCAGGGTCCAGGGCGCGATTTCGGTGCTGGTACGGTCGACCATGTCGCCCACCGCCTCCGCGTACTGCCCCCATTTCTCGCGGTTGCGCCAGTCTTCCTCGGTGATCTTGAAGCGTTTGAACGGGATCTGCTCGCGCTCCTGGAAGCGTTCGAGCTGGGTCTGTTCGTCGATCGACAACCAGAACTTCACCACCACCACGCCGGCATTGCGCAACTGCTCTTCGAAGTCGTTGATTTCGCCATAGGCGCGCATCCAGTCGGCCTGGCTGCAAAAGCCTTCGATCCGCTCGACCAGCACCCGGCCATACCAGGAGCGGTCAAACACGGTGAACTTGCCACGCGCCGGAATGTGCCGCCAGAAGCGCCACAGGTAAGGCTGCGCGCGCTCTTCTTCGGTGGGCGCGGCAATCGGCACGATGCGGTACTGACGCGGGTCGAGGGCTGCCGCCACCCGGCGAATGGCACCGCCCTTGCCCGCCGCATCATTGCCTTCGAACACGGCAATCAGGGCGTGGCGGCGCATGCGCTTGTCACGCAGCAGCCCGGCCAGGCGCGCTTGTTCGGTAATCAGTTGTTCCTGGTAGTCGTCCTTGTCCAGGCGCAGGCTCAGGTCAAGGCTGCCGAGCAGGCTGCGCTGGTCGATGCTTTCACCCAGCGGCGCGATGTTGGCCTGGTGGATCGGCCCGTGATCGGCCTTGAGCGCGGCCTGCAACCCTTCGAGCAGAATCTTGCCCACGGCCAGGCTGCGGTAATGCGGATCGACGCCTTCGATCACATGCCAGGGCGCATAGTCGCGACTGGTCTGGCGCAACACCCGCTCGCCAAAGCGCACGAAACGGTCGTAGGTTTCGGACTGCTGCCAGTCCAGCGGGCTGATCCGCCAGCTGTGCAGCGGATCGTCCTTGAGCGCCTTGAGCCGGGCTTTCATCTGCTTCTTTGACAGATGGAACCAGAACTTGAAGATCAGCGCGCCTTCATCGCAAAGCATCTCCTCCAGGCGCTCGGCCCCGCGTATGGCCTGGTCAAGCACGGCATCCTTGAACTGGCCATGTACACGGCCCTGGAGCATCTGGCTGTACCAGTTGCCGAAAAACACGCCCATCCGCCCCTTGGCCGGCAGCGCCCGCCAGTAGCGCCAGGCCGGTGGCCGGGCGAGCTCTTCGTCGGTCTGCTGGTCAAAGGTGCGCACCTCGATCAGGCGCGGGTCCATCCATTCGTTGAGCAGCTTGACCGTCTCGCCCTTGCCGGCGCCTTCGATGCCGTTGATCAGCACGATCACCGGAAAACGCGCCTGCTGCTTGAGCTCGAACTGCGCCTCCAGCAACGCTTCACGCAGCGCCGGGACCTCGGCTTCATAGGTGTCTTTGTCGATGGCGTGACCAATTTCAGCGGATTCGAACATACCAGGCTCCCTACTTGGATAAGCAAGACTAGCGGATTGTCGAAACCTTTGTCGGCACAAAACAAAGCCTGCCACAGGTCAAACAGCCTCGCGCCGATCAGCTAAAATGGCCCTCTTGCCAATGCTGAGCCGAACATGACCGAAGTAACCCAATACGCCCAGATCGACTGGGATGACCAGGGCCGACCACACTCGCGCCAATACGACGACATCTATTTCTCCAAGGATCAGAGCCTGGAGGAAACCCGTCATGTGTTCATCGACCAGAACGACCTGCGCCAGCGTTTCAGCGCGTTGCAGCCGGGCCAGTGCCTGGTGATCGGCGAAACCGGCTTCGGTACCGGCTTGAACTTCTTCTGCGCCTGGCAGCTGTTTGCCGAGTGCGCGCCGGCTGATGCCCGGCTGCACTTCATCAGCGTCGAAAAATACCCCCTGACCCGCGCCGACCTCAGCCGCGCCCTGGCCCTGTGGCCGCAACTGGCACCGTTCAGCAGCCAGTTGCTGACCCAGTACGTGGCGGTGCACGAAGGTTTCCAGCCGTTCGCGTTTGAACAGGGCCGGGTGCGCCTGACCTTGTTGATCGGTGACGTGCTGGAGCAACTGCCGCAGCTCGATGCACAGGTGGATGCCTGGTTCCTCGACGGCTTTGCCCCGGCCAAGAACCCGCAGATGTGGACCCCCGAGCTGTTCGCCGAGATCGGCCGGCTGTCGGCGCCCGGCACCACCCTCGGCACCTTCACCAGCACCGGCTGGGTGCGCCGCGGCCTGATCGCCGTGGGCTTTACCATGAAGCGCATTCCCGGTATCGGCAAGAAATGGGAAGTGCTGCGCGGCACCTTCAACGGCTGGCCGGCCGAACAGCCGCAGCCGCTTGCCAGCGCGCCCTGGTTCGCCCGCCCACCCGCCCTGCCCGGCCCACGCCAGGCGCTGGTGATCGGCGCAGGCCTTGCCGGGTGCGCCAGCGCCGCCAGCCTCGCCGCCCACGGCTGGCAGGTAAAGGTGCTGGAGCGCCATGGGACGCCGGCAGCAGAAGCCTCGGGCAACCCGCAAGGGGTGCTGTACCTGAAGTTGTCCGCCCACGGCACGGCGTTGTCGCGCCTGATCCTCAGCGGGTTCGGCTACACCCGGCGGCTGCTCGAGCAGCTGCAGCGCGGCCAGGATTGGGACGGCTGCGGGGTGCTGCAACTGGCCTTCGACGCCAAGGAGGATCAACGCCAGCAGCAACTGGCCGCAGCCTTCAACCCGCAACTGCTGCAACGCCTGGACCGTGAGCAGGCCGAGCAGGTCGCGGGGGTTGCCTTGGGCAGCGGCGGGCTGTTCTACCCCGAAGGCGGCTGGGTCCATCCGCCGGCGCTGTGCCAGGCGCAACTGCAGCACCCGAACATCACCCTGCTGGCCCATCACCAGGTGCTGCAACTGCGCAAGGTCGATGGCCTCTGGCAAGCCTGGGAAAGCGACAAACTGCTGGCCAGCGCGCCGCTGGTAGTATTGGCCACTGCTGCCGAGATCCATAGCTTCGAGCCTTGCGCCGAGCTGCCGCTCAAGCGCATTCGCGGGCAGATCACCCGCCTGCCGGTGACGGCGCAAAGCCAGGCACTGACCACCGTGGTGTGCGCCGACGGCTATGTCGCGCCGCCGCGCAATGGCGAGCACACCCTCGGTGCCAGTTTCGACTTTCACAATACCGACCTGACCCCCACCCCCGGCGAGCACATCGGCAACCTCGGCCTGCTTGAAGCGATCTCCAGCGACCTGGCCCAGCGCCTGGGCGCCCACAGTCTCGACCCGCATACACTGGAGGGCCGCGCCGCGTTTCGCTGCACCAGCCCCGACTACCTGCCGATTGTCGGCCCGCTGGCCGGCCAGGCGCAGTTCAACCACGACTACGCCGTGCTGGCTCGCGATGCCCGGCAGATTCCCGGCACGCCCTGCCCTTGGCTCGAAGGCCTGTTCATCAATAGCGGCCATGGTTCACGCGGGCTGATCACCGCGCCGCTGGCGGGCGAAATGATCGCCGCCTGGGCCGATAATGCACCGTTGCCAGTGCCCCGCGCAGTGGCCGAAGCCTGCCACCCGAATCGCTTCATGCTGCGCGAACTGATCAGGAGTAAAAAAGCAGCGGCAAGCGGCAGGCCACAAGTTAAAAGCTGATTGGCCCGGCTTGCTCTTGCAGCTTGAAGCTTGGCGCTTGCAGCTACCGCTTATAACCGATTGATCTAAAACTCTCGCTATCCGCACCGGTCAGTTTCCATGTGCCCGCGTTGTGGGCACCTTCCCCAACGGCAAAACCGGTAAGGACTTATGTGCGGATTAGCTGGAGAGTTTCGTTTCACCCCTGTTGCCCACCCACCACGCCCGGCGGACCTCGCCGCGGTCGAGCGGATCACCCATCACCTGGCACCTCGCGGCCCCGACGCCTGGGGTTTCCATAGCCAGGGCCCGATTGCCCTGGGTCATCGCCGGCTGAAAATCATGGACCTGTCCGACGGCTCGGCGCAGCCCATGGTCGATAACCCGTTGGGCCTGTCGCTGGCCTTCAACGGCGCCATCTATAACTTCCCCGAGCTGCGCAGCGAGCTGGAAAGCCTTGGCTATGCCTTTTATTCAGACGGCGACACCGAGGTACTTCTCAAGGGCTATCACGCCTGGGGCGCCGACCTGCTGCCGCGCCTGAACGGCATGTTCGCCCTGGCGATCTGGGAACGTGACAGCCAGCAGCTGTTCCTCGCCCGCGACCGCCTCGGGGTCAAACCCCTGTACCTGTCGCGTACCGGCGAACGCCTGCGCTTCGCTTCAAGCCTGCCGGCGCTGCTCAAGGGCGGCGACATCAATCCGGTGCTCGACCCGGTGGCGCTCAACCACTACCTGAACTTCCACGCCGTGGTGCCGGCCCCGCGCACCCTGCTGGCCAACATCGAGAAACTGCCACCGGCCAGCTGGATGCGCATCGATGCCCAGGGTCGCTGCGAGCAGCAAGTCTGGTGGCACCTGCATTACGGCCCGCGCACCGATGAACAAAACCTGAGCCTGGAAGACTGGCGCGACCGCGTCCTGGACAGCACCCGCGAGGCGGTGGCGATTCGTCAGCGCGCTGCGGTGGATGTCGGCGTGCTGCTGTCCGGCGGTGTCGACTCGAGCATGCTCGTCGGCCTGCTGCGCGAAGTCGGCGTCGACGACCTGTCGACCTTCTCCATCGGTTTTGAGGATGCCGGTGGCGAGCGCGGCGACGAGTTCCAGTACTCCGACCTGATCGCCCGCCACTACGGCACCCGTCATCACCAGTTGCGCATCGACGAACGGGAGATCATCGAGCAGTTGCCAGCGGCCTTCCGCGCCATGAGCGAGCCGATGGTCAGCCATGACTGCATTGCCTTCTACCTGCTGTCGCGGGAAGTGGCCAAGCACTGCAAGGTGGTGCAAAGCGGCCAGGGCGCCGACGAGCTGTTCGCCGGTTACCACTGGTACCCGCAGGTTGACGGCGCGCGCGACCCGTTCGCGGCCTACCGCGCGGCGTTCTTCGACCGCAGCTACGACGACTACGCCGCCACCGTGCAACCATCCTGGCTGCTCGATCACGATGCCGCCGGCGACTTTGTCCGCCAGCACTTTGCCCAGCCCGGGGCCAGCGATGCGGTGGATAAAGCCCTGCGCCTGGACAGCACGGTGATGCTGGTCGACGACCCGGTCAAGCGGGTCGACAACATGACCATGGCCTGGGGCCTGGAAGCGCGCACGCCGTTTCTCGACTATCGCCTGGTCGAGCTCTCGGCGCGCATCCCGGCACGCTTCAAGCTGCCCGACGGCGGCAAGCAGGTGCTCAAGGAAGCCGCGCGGCTGGTCATCCCCAGCGAAGTCATCGACCGCAAGAAGGGCTACTTCCCGGTGCCGGGCCTCAAGCATCTGCAGGGCGCAACCCTGGACTGGGTGCGTGAATTGCTGCTCGATCCCAGCCAGGACCGCGGCCTGTTCAACCCCGCCGCCCTCGACCGCCTGCTCAGCGATCCCCATGGCCAACTGACGCCGCTGCGCGGCTCCAAGCTCTGGCAACTGGCCGCCTTGAACCTGTGGCTCAGCGAACAAGGAATCTGATCGATGAAAGCCCATGCCTCACCTTACGGCCAGCGCCTGCTGCGCGGCCAGGTGCCTTCCTATGAGCGACTGCAGGCACAACTGGCCGGTGATGGCAGCCAGCCCCACGACCAGCCGCGCTCGCTGCACTGCGGCTGGGGGCGGCTGCTGATCGGCCACACCTACCCCGACCCGGCCAGCCTGGCCAGCGACCTGCTCGACGAACGCCCCGGCGAGCGTGATATCGCCTTGTACGTGGCGGCGCCGCAACAGGTACTGGCCCAGGCCCCGCAGCAACTATTCCTCGACCCGTCCGACACCCTGCGCCTGTGGTTCAGCGACTACCGCCCGGCACAGCGGGTATTCCGCGGTTTTCGTATCCGCCGGGCGCAAAGCGTCAGCGACTGGCAGGCGATCAACACCCTGTACCAGGCCCGCGGCATGCTGCCGATCGACCCCGAGCTGCTGACCCCGCGCCACCAGGGCGGCCCGGTCTACTGGCTGGCCGAAGACGAAGACAGCGGCGCGATCATCGGCAGCGTCATGGGCCTGAATCATCACAAGGCCTTCGCCGACCCGGAGCATGGCAGCAGCCTCTGGTGCCTGGCGGTGGACCCGCAGTGCACGCGCCCGGGTGTCGGCGAAGTGCTGGTACGGCATCTGATCGAGCACTTCATGAGCCGCGGCCTGACCTGCCTCGACCTCTCAGTGCTGCACGACAACCGCCAGGCCAAGCGCCTGTACGCCAAGCTGGGGTTTCGCAACCTGCCGACCTTCGCGGTCAAGCGCAAGAACGGCATCAACCAGCCGCTGTTCCTCGGCCCGGGGCCGGAAGCAGGGCTCAACCCCTACGCCCGGATCATCGTCGAAGAGGCTTACCGACGGGGTATCGATGTGCAGGTCGAGGATGCCGATGCCGGCCTGTTCACCCTCAACCACGGTGGCCGACGGGTACGCTGCCGTGAATCGCTGAGCGACCTGACCACTGCGGTGAGCATGACGCTGTGCCAAGACAAGAGCCTGACCCACAAGGTACTGAGCGCCGCAGGCTTGCAGGTGCCGGCGCAGCAACTGGCCGGCAACGCCGACGACAACCTGGCCTTCCTCGAGGACCACGGCGCGGTGGTGGTCAAGCCGCTGGATGGCGAGCAAGGCAACGGCGTGGCGGTCAACCTGAGCACCCTGGAGGAAATCAATGAAGCGGTAGAGGCTGCCCGGCGATTCGACAGCCGCGTGCTGCTGGAGAGCTTCCACGCCGGCCTCGACCTGCGCATCGTGGTCATCGGTTTCGACGTGGTCGCCGCCGCCATCCGCCACCCGGCGCAGATCGTCGGCGACGGCCAGCACGCCGTCGGCGCCCTGATCGAAGCCCAGAGCCGTCGGCGCCAGGCGGCAACCGGCGGTGAAAGCCGCATCCCCCTGGACCACGAAACCCAGCGCACCCTGCACGCCGCCGGTTTCGATTACGACAGCGTGCTGCCCGCCGGCCAGCGCCTGGCGGTGCGCGGCACCGCCAACCTGCACACCGGCGGCTGCCTGGAAGACGTCACCGAGCGCCTGCATCCGGTGCTGGTAGACGCCGCCATCCGCGCGGCCCGCGCCCTGGACATCCCGGTGGTGGGCCTGGACCTGATGGTCAAGGCCGCCGACCAGCCCGACTACGTGTTCATTGAAGCCAATGAACGGGTCGGCCTGGCCAACCATGAACCGCAACCGACTGCCGAGCGCTTCGTCGACCTGTTGTTCCCCCACAGTCGAGCGACGCCATGAGCACAGGAGTTCGCATGCCAGAACAGCTCCCCGAACCGGACCTCAAGTACCTGCAGAAAGTCCTGCTGGAGATGCTCGCCATCCCCAGCCCCACCGGCTTTACCGACACCATCGTGCGCTATGTCGCCGAGCGCCTGGAAGAGCTCGGCATCCCCTTCGAGCTGACCCGCCGCGGCACCATCCGCGCCACCCTGAAGGGCCGCAAGAGCTCGCCCGACCGCGCAGTGTCGGCGCACCTGGACACCATTGGCGCCAGCGTGCGGGCCATCCAGGACAACGGCCGCCTGTCGCTGGCAGCCGTGGGTTGCTGGTCCAGCCGCTTTGCCGAAGGCAGCCGCGTCAGCGTGTTCACCGACACCGGCGTGCTGCGCGGCAGCGTGTTGCCGCTAATGGCCAGCGGCCACGCGTTCAACACCGCCATCGACCAGATGCCGGTCAGCTGGGAACATATCGAACTGCGCCTGGACGCCTACTGTGCCACCCGCGCCGATTGCGAATCGCTAGGGATCGGCATCGGAGACTTCGTCGCCTTCGACCCGCTGCCGGAGTTCACCGAAAGCGGCCATATCAGCGCCCGTCACCTGGACGATAAAGCCGGCGTCGCGGCCCTGTTGGCGTCGCTCAAAGCCATCGTTGAAAGCGGTGTTCAACCGTTGATCGACTGCCACCCGCTGTTCACCATCACCGAAGAGACCGGCTCCGGCGCCGCCGCCGCGCTGCCCTGGGACGTCAGCGAGTTCGTCGGCATCGACATCGCCCCGGTAGCACCCGGACAACACTCCAGTGAGCACGCGGTCAGCGTGGCCATGCAGGACTCGGCTGGCCCGTACGACTATCACCTGTCGCGCCACCTGCTTAAACTTGCCCGCGAGCACGAACTGCCGGCTCGCCGCGATGTATTTCGCTATTACTTCAGCGACGCGCATTCGGCCATCACCGCCGGCCACGACATCCGCACCGCCCTGCTGGCCTTCGGTTGCGACGCCACGCATGGTTACGAGCGCACCCATATCGACAGCCTGGCCGCCCTGAGCCGCCTGCTGACTGCCTACCTGCTCAGCCCGCCGGTATTCGCCAGCGACTCGCAGGCCACCGGCAACTCGCTGGAAAGTTTTAGCCATCAGCTTGAGCACGATGCGCAGATGGAAAGCGATACCCGCGTGCCGGCCGTCGACAGCCTGGTCGGCAACAAAAACTAGCGCCTACACAGCCAGGACAGGTTTGGCGTAGCATGGCGCTACCTTTTCGCCAGACCTGTCCTGTTCATGCTGATTCCCTACGACCAACTGGAAGCCGAAACCCTCACCCGCCTGATCGAGGATTTCGTCACCCGCGACGGCACCGACAACGGTGACGACACCCCACTGGAAACCCGCGTGCTGCGGGTACGCCAGGCGCTGGCAAAAAAACAGGCGTTCATTCTGTTCGACCTGGAAAGCCAGCAATGCCAACTGCTGGCCAAGCACGATGTGCCCAGGGAACTGCTCGACTGACTCAACCGGCCTGCTTGGCCAGTTGCTCGACGATGCGCTTGTAGATTTCCGCCCGGTGCACCTCGATGTGCCGCGGCGCACTGATGCCGAAACGCACCGTGTTGCCCTCCACCGACAACACCTTGATCTTGATGTCATCGTCGATGGCGATGATTTCGCCTATTTCGCGGCCTATTACCAACATGCTCCGATCCTCCACAAATCAGGGAATTCGGAGACTGCACGGGGTGCCGGACGCCTTCAATGCTCTGGCGGCGAATTAGACCGATCCCACCTATCTGGGCGATTTTGCATACAGATTTCTTGAGTTTTCGATCCCTCAGGCACTGTGCAAACGCGGCCCGAGGACGATGATGCTGGCCCCCAGCACACACAGCAGCGCGCCGATCCAGTCACTGCCCAGCGGCCGCGCTCGCTCTACCAGCGCCAGCCACAACAACGACGTGACAATGTAGATACCGCCATAGGCGGCATAGGCGCGCCCGGCGTAAGCGGCCTCGACACGGGTGAGGATCAGGGCGAACAGGGTCAGGCTGAGCAAGGCCGGGGCAATCCACCACGCACTCTTGCCCAGACGCAGCCACATATAGAAGGCATAGCAACCGCCGATCTCGAAGATCGCCGCGAGGAAAAACCACAGGTAATTGATCACACCAGGTACTCAAGGCTGTTTCAGGGATGGCCAAGAATACCTGATGGCGCCGCTCAAGCCTGGGACGGCCGGGCCTTGGCGCGCATTTTCTCGGCCATGCTGGCCATTTCGTCGTAAAGCACCTGCGGGTTGCGCTGCTTGAGCTTCCAGGCTTCGCGGCCCTGCTCATGGGGCAGGATCAGGAACTCGCCGGCGGCCACTTGCTGGTGGATGTAGTCGGCGATATCGGCGGCGCTGATCGGCGAGCTTTCCAGCAGCTTGCCGACCTGGGCTTTCATCGCCGGGGTCGGGCCGCGGAACGAATCGAGCAGGTTGGTCTGGAAGAACGACGGGCAGACCACGTGCACCGCCACTTCCTGCTGGCGCAGCTCGATCAGCAGGCTTTCCGACAGGGCCAGTACCCCGGCCTTGGCGACGTTGTAGTTGCTCATCGCCGGGCCTTGCATCAAAGCGGCCATCGACGCGATGTTGATGATCTTGCCCTTGCTGCGCTCCAGCAGCGGCAGAAAGGCCTTGCAGCCTTTGACCACGCCCATCAGGTTGATTGCGATCTGCCAGTCCCAGTCCTCCAGCGACAGCTCGGCGAAAAACCCGCCCGAGGCCACCCCAGCGTTGTTGACGATCACATCGATGCCGCCAAGCTTTTCTTCACAGGCCTGGGCCAGCGCCGTCAGCTGGCTGTAATCGCGCACATCGCAGCGTTGCACAAAGCCGTCGGCGCCCGCCTCGCGCACCAGCGCCAGGGTTTGCTTGAGGCCGGCCTCGTTGACATCGGCCAGGGCCAGTTGCCAGCCCTCACGCGCCCAGCGCAAGGCAATTTCGCGCCCAAGCCCCGAGCCGGCACCGGTAATCATCATGCGCTTTTGCATAGCAGCTGCCTTGTACTGTTCTGGAAAGTTCAGGCCAGTGTAGCGAAGGCCGGGCCGCCACCCACGCTGTATCAGGATGCTGAATGGCCGGGGCAAACAGCGGTGAACGTGACAAATAAAGATGGGATAAAACTTTTAGCCACTGACAGCAGTCGGAATTAACAGGCGGGCATGAAACACATGACCGAAGAGATGGATTGCAGCGTAACGCCTACTTCTCAAGCCAAACAAGGAAACTGCCATGGGCACCATACTTATCATCATCCTGATTCTGCTGTTGATCGGTGGCTTACCCGTCTTTCCACACTCCAGAAGTTGGGGTTATGGGCCGTCCGGCATCATTGGTGCCGTTCTGGTCATCCTGTTGATCCTGTTGTTGCTCGGCAAGATATAGAAAAGCTGCAAGCCATAAGCTGCAAGCCGCAAGTCAAAGCAGTACGCGTACGGCTTCAACTTGCGGCTTGTGGCTTGTAGCGTGCAGCTAAAAGGCAGCCAGAGGCTGCCTTTTGCTTACTTAGTGAGACACCGCACCGCTGGCACCCAGGCCAGTCTGCGAGCGCACGAACTGCGGGAAGAACAGCGCGCGTTCATCATCGGCAGCCTTGGACTTGTCGGTTATCGAGAAGAACCAGATGCCGGCAAAGGCAATGATCATCGAGAACAGCGCCGGGTACTCGTACGGGTAGATCGCCTTCTCGTGACCGAGGATCTGGACCCAGATGGTCGGGCCGAGGATCATCAGCGCCACGGCACTGATCAGGCCCATCCAGCCACCGATCATGGCGCCACGGGTGGTCAGTTTCTTCCAGTACATCGAGAGCAGCAGCACCGGGAAGTTGCAGCTGGCAGCGATGGAGAACGCCAGGCCGACCATGAAGGCAATGTTCTGGCTTTCAAACAGGATACCCAGGCCGATTGCCAGCACGCCAAGAGCGACGGTGGTGATCTTCGAGACGCGGATCTCATCCTTCTCGTTGGCCTTGCCCTTCTTGATCACGCTGGCATACAGGTCATGGGACACTGCCGAGGCACCGGCCAGGGTCAGGCCGGCAACTACCGCCAGGATGGTGGCGAAAGCCACTGCCGAGATGAAACCGAGGAACACGCTGCCACCCACGGCGTCGGCCAGGTGCACCGCTGCCATGTTGTTGCCACCGATCAGGGCGCCTGCTGCGTCCTTGAATTCTGGGTTGGTGCTGACCAGCAGGATCGCGCCAAAGCCGATGATGAAGGTCAGGATGTAGAAGTAGCCGATGAAGCCAGTGGCATACAGCACGCTCTTGCGCGCTTCCTTGGCGTCGCTGACGGTGAAGAAGCGCATCAGGATGTGCGGCAGGCCAGCGGTGCCGAACATCAGCGCCAGGCCCAGCGAGAACGCCGAGATCGGATCCTTGACCAGGCCGCCCGGGCTCATGATCGCTTCGCCTTTGGGGTGAACCTTGATCGCTTCGGAGAACAGCGCGTTGAAGTCGAAGTTGACGTGCTTCATCACCATCAGCGCCATGAAGCTGGCACCGGAGAGCAACAGCACGGCCTTGATGATCTGTACCCAGGTGGTCGCGAGCATGCCGCCGAACAGCACGTACATGCACATCAGGATGCCGACCAGGATCACCGCAACATGGTAGTCCAGGCCGAACAACAGCTGGATCAGCTTGCCGGCACCGACCATCTGCGCGATCAGGTAGAACGCCACCACCACCAGCGAGCCGGAGGCCGACAGAGTGCGGATTTCCTTCTGCCCGAGGCGGTACGAAGCGACGTCGGCAAACGTGTATTTACCCAGGTTGCGCAGGCGCTCGGCGATCAGGAAGAGGATGATTGGCCAGCCGACCAGGAAGCCGATCGAATAGATCAGGCCGTCGTAACCGGAGGTGAACACCAGGGCGGAAATACCCAGGAAGGACGCGGCCGACATGTAGTCGCCGGCAATCGCCAGGCCGTTCTGGAAACCGGTGATGCGCCCGCCGGCGGCATAGTAGTCGGAAGCGGACTTGTTGCGCTTGGACGCCCAGTAGGTGATGCACAGGGTGGCACCGACGAAGGCGACGAACATGACGATCGCCGAGACGTTCAGGGGTTGTTTCTGCACCGCGCCGGTAAGGGCGTCAGCGGCCCAGACGGCGGGTGCAAAAACGCCGAAGGCCAGGGTTGCCAGTAGACGCCGGATCATTGCTGAGCCTCCTTGAGGATCGCCTTGTTCATCTCGTCGAACTCGCCATTGGCGCGACGCACGTAGATAGCCGTGAGGATGAAAGCCGAGATGATCAGACCGACACCCAGAGGAATACCCCAGGTGATCGACGACTCAGGGCTGAGCTTGGCACCGAGGATATGCGGGCCATAGGCAATCAACAGGATGAAGGCGGCGTAGAGACCGAGCATGATCGCCGAGAGAATCCAGGCGAAACGTTCGCGTTTTGAAACCAGCTCCTTGAACCGCGGGCTGTTTTGTATCGAGAGGTAAATGCTGTCGTTCATTGTTTTTGTCCTCGCAGCACAGATTAGGTAGAACCCACTCCACTTTATGCTGCCTTCGAACGCACTCCAGACGACCTTAGTCTTAGATGCAAAACTCTTTTACCGATTCGGTAACAGCCTGAAACGACAAGGGCCGCACCAGCATTTTCGCGGGGGCGGCCCTGGAAGGTGCCAGATAGAGGCTTTAAGCCATTATTTACCGGTCCACTCGGCTACGCGTTCCGGATGTTTGGCCACCCAGTCCTTGGCCGCAGCCTCGGGTTTTGCGCCCTCTTGAATGGCCAACATGACCTCGCCGATTTCATCCTTGGACTGCCACTGGAACTTCTTCAGGAACGCCGCTACTTCCGGCGCCTTCTTGTCCAGTTCCTTGCTGCCGATGCTGTTGACGGTTTCAGCGGCGCCATATACGCCTTTGGGGTCTTCGAGGAACTTGAGCTTCCACTTGGCGAACATCCAGTGCGGCACCCAGCCGGTCACGGCGATCGATTGCTGCTTGGCATAGGCGCGGCCAAGCTCTGCGGTCATCGCCGCGCCGGAGCTGGCCTGCAGCTTGTAGCCGGTGAGGTCGTAGTCCTTGATGGCCTGGTCGGTCTTGAGCATGACCCCGGAGCCTGCGTCGATGCCGACGATTTTGTTCTTGAAGCTGTCATCGGTCTTCAGATCGGCCACCGAGTTGGCCTTGACGTAGTCGGGGACGATCAGGCCGATCTTGGCATCCTTGAAGTTGGGACCATAGTCGACCACGTTGTCCTTGTTCTTGGTCCAGTATTCGCCATGGGTTACCGGCAGCCAGGCCGAGAGCATGGCGTCGAGCTTGCCGGTGGCTACCCCCTGCCACATGATGCCGGTGGCCACGGCCTGCAGTTTGACGTCATAGCCGAGCTTCTGCCTGATGACTTCGGCGGCGACGTTGGTGGTCGCCACACTGTCGGACCAGCCATCGACATAGCCGATGCTCACTTCCTTGGCCAGCGCTTGCCCCGCGCCAATGGCCATTACCAGGGCGGTGCCCACCCCCAGGAGTCGTCGCATTTTCATCCAAGCATCCCCTCGTCACGTCACGGAAGCTGCATCATCAACCGCGCATGGCCGCTGACCTGCTCTGGTAACGACCTCAAGGCAACGAGAAACGACATCACATCGCCAGCAACGCAGATCGTTACATCAAGCAACATCCACCCTGGCCTTCTTTGTAGCCCAAGGCTTTGGCCGGCGCCATTTGCGGGTACTATTGACGGCTTTGTTCCCAGACGGTCTGTTCCATGTCCTCGACTGCGCGCTTCCCGCTATTACCCTACCTGTTCGCCTGCCTGCTGGGCCTGTTCGCCCTCGGAGGGCTGTGGTACGGCCTGGGCAAGCCGGTGGTGCTGCCGGATGCGGCCAGCGCCTCGCACAAGCTGCAGTGCGCCTCCTATACCCCGTTCGACAAGGACCAATCGCCGTTCGACCAGCCATTCCAGTTGCGCCCGGCGCGCATGGACGCTGACCTGGCCTTGCTCGCCGAGCGTTTCGAGTGCATCCGCACCTACTCGATGACCGGCCTTGAGGCCATCCCCGACCTCGCCCGCAAGCATGGCCTGAAGGTGATGCTCGGTGCCTGGATCAACGCCAACCCGGTGGATTCGCAAAAAGAGGTCAAGGCCCTGATCGCCTCGGCCAACGCCAACCCGGATGTAGTCAAGGCGGTAATCGTCGGCAACGAAACCCTGTTGCGCAAGGAAGTCACCGGCCCGCAACTGGCGGCGTTGATCAACCAGGTGAAAAGCCAGGTCAGCGTGCCGGTGACCTACGCCGATGTCTGGGAGTTCTGGCTGCAGCACCCGGAGATCGCCCCGACAGTGGACTTCTTGACTATCCACCTGCTGCCCTATTGGGAAGATGATCCGAAGAGCATCGACGATGCCCTGGTGCACGTCGGCGAGATTCGCCAGGTGTTCGGCAACCGCTTCGCGCCCAAGGAGATCGTCATTGGCGAGACCGGCTGGCCGAGCGAAGGCCGCCAGCGCGAAACCGCGCTGCCCAGCCGGGTCAACGAGGCGCGCTTCATCCGTGGTTTCGTTGCCATGGCCGAACAGCAGGGCTGGAGGTACAACCTGATCGAGGCCTTTGACCAGCCCTGGAAACGTGCCAGCGAAGGCGCCGTGGGCGGCTACTGGGGCCTGTATGACGCTGACCGCCAGGACAAGGGCATCCTTGAAGGGCCGGTGAGCAACCTGGCGTTCTGGCCGCAGTGGCTGGGCGCAGGTGTCGTGTTGTTCGCCGCCACCCTGCTGCTGGGCGCACGCGTGCGCGGTAGCCGCAATGCCTTGCTGTTGCCGCTGCTGGCGGCTCTGGGTGCGGCCAGCCTGGGTCTGTGGGGCGAACAGTTGCGCATCAACAGCCGCTTTGTCGGTGAGTGGGTCTGGGCGATTTTGCTGGTGGGCCTGAACCTGTTGGTGCTGGCCCAAGCTGCGCTGGCCTTGTCGCAGCGCCAGGGCTGGCGCGAGCGAGCCTTTGCTTGGCTTGAAGCGCGTGGCGGCTGGTGGTTGCTGGCGGCAGGCTTCGCCGCGGCGGTGAGCATGCTGGCGCTGGTGTTCGACCCGCGCTATCGCAGTTTCCCGAGCCCGGCCTTGCTGTTGCCGGCGGTGGTGTACCTGCTGCGACCGGTAGCGGCACGCCGGGCCGAAGCGGCCTTACTGGCGTTGATCATCGGTGGCGGCATCGCCCCGCAGCTGTTCCGTGAAGGGCTGAGCAACCAGCAGGCGCTGGTCTGGGCCGGGGTGAGCGTGCTGATGGTGGCGGCGTTGTGGCGTAGCTTGAGGGTTCGGGTTCAGCAGTGAACCATCGCGGGTCAAGTCGAGTCGTCGCACCGCCGCTCCCACAGAGATCACTGTGGGAGCGGCGGTGCGAC